>NZ_JBEXLH010000050.1:0-66075 GCF_040609855.1 Nonomuraea sp. NPDC004580
TGATCAGGGTGTGCACGTCGGCCTCGGGGACCGCCCCGCCCGCCAGCGGCTTGGCCAGCGGCTTGACGATGTCGGGCACCAGGTTCAGATCGAGCCCCATCCGCTACGTCTCCGTCCGCGGGAAGCCGGCATCGGCACGCGTTTCCAGGGGGTCCTCCTCCGATCACTTGAAGATCTTCTATCACTCCCGCAGCACGGAACACCACAGAAACCCTTATAAGGGGCGTTCGTCCTCGCTACGCTTCCAGGCTGTGAAGCTCGACGGAGTCGTTTACAGCAAGGCCCAGCTACGCCGGATCGCCACCGGGACGGGCGCCTTGGCCGGCGTCACGTCCAGGACGACCACCCGGTACACGACCGTGAAGAACGCCGTCCACGTCGCGCTCAGCGACGACGAGTACGGCCGCTCCTACTGGGAGGCGCGGGGCCCGCAACTCGAGAACATCGGCATCGGCCTCAGCCTCCTGGCCGATGCCCTCGGCAAGCAGGAGAGCGGGCTGGTGGTCGCGCTGCGCAACTACCGCACCGGCGACGACGCCTCCACCCTGCCCACCTGACGACCTACCGCTGGAAGTGCCAGAACAGCATGGACGGCGTTCCGGCGATCACGGCGTGCGCCGCCTCGGGAGCCAGGTCGCAGAGCGCCCACGGCCACACGTCCCACGGCTCCAGCACGTCGGTACGCTCGCGCGGCTCGCCCGCCGGATGCCTCGGCTCCTCACACCGCCGTACGTGCAGCCCGGCCGCGAGCGCGGCCCGTACGTAGTCACCGACCTGGTGATGGTAGGTGGCCACCCGCGCGGGACGGCCGCCCGGCAGCCGTACGGGCGGCACCACGCCCCGCGCCACCCCGTCGGGATGGATGTCGGCGAGCACCACGTGACCGCCGGGCCGCAGCACCCGCGCGAACTCGGCCAGCACCGGATCAAGCGCCGGCACATGCGTGAGCGCCAGCGAGCAGACCACCAGGTCCACGCACGCGTCGGGCAGCGGCGACGCGGCCAGCTCACCGTGCAGGAACTCCGCGTCGGGCACCCGCTCGCGCGCCCGCGCCAGCATGTCGGGTGAGCCGTCGACCCCGCGCACCCGATGCCCGCGCGCGGCGAGGAGCGCGGCGATCCGGCCGGTGCCGCACGCGGCGTCGAGCGCGTCGCCCGCCGGCAGCCCGCCGACGACCTCCTTGATGAACGGCTCGTCCAGGTCGAACGCGCTGTTGGGCCCGTCGTAGGTGGACGCCCAGATGCGGTAACCCGTCGCGACGTCCACCCGCTCGACCTCGACGGCGGCCCCCGCGAGCCTTTCGTCGTCGAGGAAGGCCCGGATCTCGGCCAGCCGCGCCTCGACGAACGCGCGGTCGTGCCGGCCCGTGTAGGCCCGCATGAGGGCGATGCCCTCCAGGCCCAGCACGTACGCCAGCGGATGCTCGTAGGTCATCAACCCCACGCTAACGACCTGCGTCCAGGGGCGCACCTGATTATCCGGCGGAGGCCGGCGCACACCCCCAGAGTCAGTGGAAGGTGCCGTGGCGGCCGAGGGTGGTGACCGGGGTGGCGCCGGGGCGGGTCCACTGGGCCGTGGGGCGGCTGGTCTCGCCCCACGTCGAGTTCCCCTCGTCGTCCGTACGCCAGTACCAGCACGCGTGCCGCCCCTCCGGCCAGCCCTCGGGCTTGTCCTCCCAGGTCTCGCCGCGCCCGTACGGCGTCATGTCGAGCAGCGCCAGGGACGGGTTGGCGGGCTCGCAGCCCCGGCCCGTCGTCGAGTAGGTGAGGAAGGTGCGGTCGCCGTCGCGCAGGTAGCTGGTGAGGTAGCCCGTCGGCCCGCCGACCGGCCCCTCCACGCCGCGGATGGAGTACCACGGCTGGGTGTAGCCCATGAACGCGACGTACTCGGCCACCTCGTCCCACGCGCCGGGGGTCACGACGGCGTACGAGACGCCGCGCGCGTTGAGGTAGGCGGAGTCCTTGAGGTGCCAGGCCGTGGTGGTGCAGCCCTCGCACTGCCCCTGGGGCGGCGCGCCGTCGTACCACATGTGCTTGTAGACGACGAGCTCGTCGCGCCCCTGGAACAGCTCCAGGAACGGCACCGGGCCGCCCGGCCCGGTGACCTTGACGGACCCGTCGAACTCGACCATCGGCAGCCGGCGGCGGGCGGCGGCGATGGCGTCGCCCTCGCGGGTGTGGGCCTTCTCGCGGACCAGCAGCTCGTCGCGGGCGGCCTGCCAGGTGGCGAGGTCGACGACGGGCGGGCGGCCGGGCTGCGCGGAAGCGCTGGATGTCACGGTGTCCTCCGGTGGTGTGCGGGGTGTCGTCGTACGACTCTGTACGACGCTCACCCGAACAGACCGCAGACCCGCCGGAAACTCATCGGAACGGCTACTGCAGCCCTGACCGGACCGAGGTGATGCGCTGGGTGTTGAAGCCGAGCCAGTGCATCCGCCCGACGTAACGGGCGTGCTCGACCTTGAGGCAGCGGTCCATGATCACCGGCAGGCCGGCCTCCTCGGCGATCCGCGCGCCCTCCTCGTTGATCACCCCGAACTGGCACCACAGCGCCCCCGCACCGATCCGCACGGCCTCGCGGGCGATGCCGGGCAGCGCGTCGGGCGCGCGGAAGACGTTGACGAGGTCGATCGGCACCGGCACGTCGGACAGGCTCGGGTAGCTGGTCTCGCCGAGTATCTCCTTCTCGCGCGGGTTGACCGGGACGACCTGGTAGCCGTGGCGCTTGAGGTAGTAGCCGACGAAGTTGCTGGCCCGCAGCTCGTTGCCGGACAGGCCGACGATCGCGATGCTCCTGGTGGCGTGGAGGACCCGCTGAATGGTCAGCGGGTCCTGGTAGCGGGTGAGGTCGGTCATGCCGTCTCCTCCTTGGTGCCGATCGTCGCGGCGACGCGGGCGAAGCCCTGCTCGAGATCCCAGATGAGGTCGGTGACCGACTCGGTGCCGACCGAGAGCCGCACCGAGCCGGGCCCGACGCCCGCGGCGGTCAGCTCGTCGTCGCTGAGCTGGCGGTGGGTGGTGCTGGCGGGGTGGATGACCAGGCTCTTGGCGTCGCCGACGTTGGCCAGGTGGGACCAGAGCGACAGGCCGCTGATGAGGCCCTGCCCGCCGGCCCGGCCGCCCGCGCACTCGAAGGAGAACACCGCCCCCGCCCCGCGCGGCAGGTATTTGTCCACCAGCGGGCGGTATGTGCTGCCCGGCAGGCCGGGGTAGCTGACGTTGGAGGCCAGCTCGTGGCCGTCGAGGAACTCGGCGACCTTGCGCGCGTTCTCGACGTGGCGCTCCATGCGCAGCGACAGCGTCTCCAGGCCCTGCAGGAACAGGAACGCGTTGAACGGCGACATCGCCGCGCCCAGGTCGCGCAGCGTCTCGGCGCGCAGCTTCATCAGGTAGCCGTACATGCCGAACGTCTCGTGGAAGCGCAGCCCGTGGTAGGCGGGCGACGGGTCGGCCACCACCGGGAAGCGCCCGTTGGACCAGTCGAACGTGCCGGCCTCGACGACGACCCCGCCGATGCTGGTGCCGTGGCCGCCGATGAACTTGGTCGCCGAGTGGATCACGATGTCGGCGCCCCACTCGATGGGCCGGCACAGGTACGGCGTCGCGAACGTGTTGTCCACGATCAGCGGCAGCTCGTGCTCGTGCGCGATGGCCGCCACGGGCTCGATGTCGAGCACGTTGCCCGAGGGGTTGCCGATCGTCTCGGCGAAGAACGCCTTGGTGTTGGGCTGCACCGCCTTGCGCCAGGCGTCGGGGTCGTCGGGATCGACCCAGGTCAGCTCGACGTTCATCTTGCGCAGCAGATGCTTGAGCTGGTTGACGGTGCCGCCGTAGAGCGCCGACGACGACACGACGTGGTCGCCCGGCTCCAGCAGCGTGAACAGCGCGGCGGCCTGGGCGGCGATGCCGCTGGCGAACGCCACGGCGCCGCTGCCGCCCTCCAGGTTGGCCACCCGCTCCTCGAACACGGCGACCGTGGGATTCATGATCCGGGAGTAGGTGTTGCCGTATTCCTGGAGGTTGAAGTACGCCGCCGCGGACTCGGGGTCCTCGAAGACGTAGCTGGTGGTCTGGAATATCGGTACGGCACGCGCCCCCGTGTTGGGGTCGGGCCGCTGCCCGGCATGCAGCTGCCGGGTCTCGAACCCGAAGGCGCGGGCCTGCTCCTGACGGGGGTGTTGCTCGGTCACCAGTGCCTCTTCCTCGACGTCACCCGGCCCCGCCTCGGGCAAGGAACCGGCGGATGATGGGCGTCTGCCGCGCTTCTTCCAGCAGGAAGCAGTCGTGGCCGTACGGCGCGTCGATCACCTCGAACTCTACCGGCTTGCCCAGGGAGCGCAGCGCCCGGTCGATGTCCTGCGAGGCCGCCGGCGGGTAGAGCCAGTCGGAGCTGAACGCGATCAGCAGCGTCCGCGCCCGCACGTCCTTGAGCGCCCGCTCCAGCGACCCGCCGCCGTGCTGCCTGGCGAGGTCGAAGTAGGTCAGCGCGCGCGAGATGTAGAGGTAGGTGTTGGCGTCGAAGCGCTTGACGAACGAGTCGGCCTGGTGGCGCAGGTAGCTCTCCACCTCGAACTCAGGCTCGGTGATCGTGTAGCGCAGGTCGTCGGCGAACTGCAGCCGCCGGGCGAACTTCTCCTCCAGCGCGGGCGCCGACAGGTAGGTGATGTGGCCGACCATCCGGCCGATGCCCATGCCGGCGTCGGGGGCGCGGCCGGTGCCGTAGTAGTGGCCGCCCTGCCAGGCCGGGTCGCGCATGATCGCTTCGCGGGCGATGGCGTTCCACGCGACGCCCTGCGGGTGCAGCGCGTGGGTGCTGGCGATGGCCACGACGGCGTCGACCTGGTCGGGGTAGCTGATCGCCCACTCCAGTGCCTGCATGCCGCCGAGCGAGCCGCCGGCCACGGCCGCGAGCCGCTCGATGCCGAGGGCGTCGAGAAAGGCGCGCTGGGTGCGTACCATGTCGCCGACCGTGATGACGGGGAAGCCGGACCCGTAGGGGCGGCCGGTGGCGGGGTCGGCCGAGGACGGGCCCGTGGTGCCGCGGCAGCCGCCGAGCAGGTTGGTGGAGATCACGAAGTAGCGGTCGGTGTCGAACGCCTTGCCGGGGCCGATCATGCCGTCCCACCAGCCGAGCCCCTTGGCGCTCGACCCGTCGCGCTCCTCGGCGCCGAAGCCGTCGCGGGTCCCCGACTCGGGCGGCGCCTTGGCCACGCCCGCCGCGTGGGCGTCGCCGCTCAGCGCGTGGCAGACCAGGATGACGTTGTCGCGCTCGGGGGAGAGGGTGCCGTAGGTTTCGTACGCCACCCGCACGGGGTGCAGCTCCCTGCCGCAGTCGAGCCGTACGGGGTCCGGAAGGTCGAGGTGGAACGTTTCGACGACGCCCACGGAGCCGGCCTCGGACGTTCTCGCTGGCTGCGACATGGGGCTTATGGTAGCCGCCACTGCCGGTATATGGTCAAATACCTACCGGAATACCCGGAAGCGAAGGGCGAGAGGTATGACCACGGTCACCAACGGTGTCAACGTGCAGGCACTGCTCGAAGCGCGCGAGGCCTTGAAGGGTGCGCCGGAGGCCGCCCAGTTCGTCTGGCGGGCCTCCTCCAAGTGGCAGAACGGCGTGCACAGCACGACGACGGTCAAGGAGTTCTTCGGCCTCGGCGAGGAGCGCAGCCACCGCAAGGAGGCGGTCTTCGACGCCGACCACCCCGAGGTCTTCGCGGCCGAGGACAACGGCATCACCCCGATCGAATACCTGCTGGTCGGCCTGGCGAGCTGCCTGACCGCCGGCGTGGCCTCCGTCGCCCAGAACCGCGGCATCCAGCTCCGCTCGGTCGAGGCCAAGCTGGAGGGCGTCCACGACATCCGCGGCATCCTCGGCGCCGACAGCGACGTGCGCAACGGCTTCAAAGACATCAAGGTGACGTTCGAGATCGACGCCGACGCCTCGCGCGAGGACATCGAGGCACTGGTCGCCCAGTCGCAGAAGCGCTCGGCCGTCTTCGACGCCCTCACCAACCCGACGAACGTCACCGTCGAAGTCGCCTGAGGGAGCCAAGCATCATCGAACGGGTCACGACGGTCGTCATCGGCGCGGGGCACGCCGGCCTCGCCGCCTCGCACTTCCTGCGCGCGCGCTCGATCGATCACCTGGTGATCGAGCGCGGCGAGGTGGCCAACTCCTGGCGGCGCGAACGATGGGACTCCTTCCGGCTGCTCACCCCCAACTGGCAGAGCCGCCTGCCGGGCCTGGCCTACGACGGGCCCGACCCCGACGGCTACCTGACCACGAAGGAAGTGACGCAGTTCATCGAGCGGTTCGCCGCGCTCACGGGGGCGCCCGTGCGCACCGGGACGACCGTCACGTCCGTACGGCCGTCCGGTGACGGCTACCACGTCACCACGGACCGCGGCGAGATCGCCTGCCGCACGGTGGTGATCGCCAGCGGCGCCTGCAACCTGCCGTCGGTGCCGTCCTTCGGCGCGGCGGTGCCGCCGCGGGTGAAGCAGCTCACGCCGTACGACTACCGCGAACCGGACCGGCTGCCCGAGGGCGGCGTGCTCGTCGTCGGCGCCTCGGCGACCGGCGTGCAGCTGGCCGCCGAGCTGCGCGCCTCGGGCCGGCCGGTCACGCTCTCGGTGGGCGAGCACGTCCGGCTGCCCCGCACCTACCGCGGGCGCGACGTGCTGTGGTGGATGGACGCCTCCGGTGTGTGGGACCAGCGCCACGACGAGCTGGACGACCTGACCAGGGCGAGGCGGCTGCCGTCGCCCCAGCTCGTGGGCACGCCCGAGCGGGCCACGCTCGACCTCAACGCGCTGACGGCGATGGGGGTCGAGCTGGTGGGCCGCTGGGCCGCCCTGCGCGACGGGAAGGCGCTGTTCTCCGGCGGGCTGCGCAACGTGTTCTCGCTGGCCGACCTGAAGATGAACCGGCTGCTCGACACGTTCGACGCATGGGCGCGCGACAGCGGCCGCGACGATGAGGCGGGGCCGCCCGAGCGCTTCGAGCCGACCCGGGTGCCCGCCTCCGCGCGCTGGCAGCTCGACCTGAACTCCGGCGAGATCGCCACGATCATCTGGGCGACCGGCTTCCGTCCCGACTACGGCTGGCTGGACGTGCCCGTGCTCGACGAGAAGGGTTTCCTGCGCCACGACGGCG
Source organism: Nonomuraea sp. NPDC004580 (assembly GCF_040609855.1). Classification (NCBI taxonomy): domain Bacteria; kingdom Bacillati; phylum Actinomycetota; class Actinomycetes; order Streptosporangiales; family Streptosporangiaceae; genus Nonomuraea; species Nonomuraea sp. NPDC004580. The sequence goes on from NZ_JBEXLH010000050.1 coordinate 7,159, forward strand.
GCGTGGTGGAGGCGCCGGGGCTGTACGCGCTGGGCCTGCCGGTGCTGCGGCGGCGCAGGTCGACGTTCATCAACGGCATCGAGGAGGACGCGCGGGAGGTGGTCGCGCACCTCGCCGCCCACCTGGCGTAACGGGCGTGACCGGAGGGGGATGTCCGTTCTCACACCCGCTGATGCCCGATATTTACCCATTGCCACCTATATGGGTGTTCTGTAGATAATGCGGGATGGCAGAACGCGATCCACGGACCGGAGACCCCCAACTCGACCGGGTCATGGCGGAGTTCAAGGCGAACTCGCGCGAGCTCTCCGACGTCATGGGCCTCGTCGGCGACGTCGCCGGTGAGGCGGCGAGCCCCGACGGCAAGGTCAGGGTGCGCGTCACCGCGTCGGGCCAGCTGACCGGCCTGCAGATCGACCCCCGTGCGATGCGGCTGGGCTCGCAGGAACTGGCCGAGGCCATCCTGGATGCCTCGCGGCGCGCTGCGGAGGACGCGGCCCGCCGCGTCATGGAGGTCACCCGCCCCTACCTGTGAGGCGTCAGACGCGGGGGATGAGGCTGCGGGTGCCGTGCACGATGAACTTCTGGTACATCTCCTCCTCGGTCAGCCCGTGCTCGGTGCCCGGCAGCGGGTTGTCGCCGTGCTGGACGTCCATGGTCATCGAGTACGCCGTCGAGGCCGTCATCCTGGGCAGGAAGCTGCCGGTGTTCAGCGTCACCCCGTTCGGCAGCTCGACGTTCTGGGCGACCGCGCGCAGGCCCGGCACCTTGGCCATCAGCGCGGAGCCGCCGTCGACCGCGCTGTCGAAGATCATGTTGGCGTAGAAGTGCTCGCTGAACGTCGTGAGGTTGTGCTCCAGCGACTGCACATGGTTGCCCGACATGTCGGTCTTGATGCCGCCCAGCTTGTTGACGGCCAGCGGCAGCACCACCTGTCCGGTGGCGTAGGTGGCGCTGTCGAGCACCCAGTACAGCCACGTCGGGATCAGCATGGCGATGAACCAGTGCGCGGTCTGCTGGAACAGCAGCGCCTGCCGCTTCATGATCGCCTGGAAGATCTTCCAGGTCAGCACCTGATAGCCGATCGTGAACATCATGTCCACGGTCAGGATGTAGCACAGCACCTTGATCGCGTGGTTGACCTTCTCGATCACGTCGGCGTAGGCGCGGCAGGCGACGGCGGCCTTGCGGTGCCTGAGCGACACCTCCAGGACGACGGGGCCGTACTCCTCGGTCCAGAACTTCTTGAACTGCGAGACCGCCGGGCCGGCGCTGGTGGTCCACACGGCGGTGGCGGCCGCGTTCGCGGCCCTGAAGTGCTCGTCGATGGCGTCGGCGACGTCGTCGAGGACGTCGGCCGCCTGCCTGATCGTGGCGGGGTCGCCTTCGAGGTAGGAGATGCCGAACAGGGCCTCGGGCGCCAGGATGCCCGCCGCACCGGCGCCGGCCATCCCGCCCGCCGCGACCTTGGCCGCGAGTCCGATGGGCACGCGCGGCTCCTCAGTCGCGCTCTACGGGAGTGGACGGCACGGCGAGCGGCCGGTCCTCGCGCTCCGCGAACTCCTTGAGCGCCTTGAGGTGCTCGTTCTTGACCATCATGCCGGCCCACTCGGCGTCCTTGACGTTCGAGCTCATCGCCACCACGGCGTCCCCGACGGCCTTGTACGACTCCGTCAGGTTGCGCAGCGCGGTGCCCAGGTCGTCGCAGGCGGCGTCGAAGCCGGGGTGGCCGTCCTGGCCGCGGCGGAAGATGCGGGCCGCCTCGTCGCTGCCGGGGTTGCCGAAGTAGGGGACCAGCGGCCCGAGCATCTGCCAGGTCCTGTTCACGGCCTCGCCGAACTCGCCACCGCCGTCGTGGATCGCCCGGCCGCTCTTCCGCATGCTCGAATGATCGATGTCCACGTGGTCTCCTCCCCGTCCAACGCCTGAGCGGCCAGTCTCTGCACTCTTCGTTTCGGTCAGATGACCATTTGGTTGCCGTTCGTGCAGTTTGATGACCGAAAGAGCCTTGTGATGCCTGGTCAGAGAGCCGGCCGCGCTGGTGGAGGGCATCTCCGCCCGATGGCGGACTACGTCCAGCGCTGGAACGACGACACCGACGCCCCGGACTGAACCGAAGGGGCCGGGCGATGATCCGCCCGGCCCCTTCAACGGGTCAGATCAGTTCGCTCTTGTAGAAGATGCTGGCCACCCGGGCCCCTGACCCGCCCGACGCCAGCCCCAGGCACAGCCGGGGACGGCCGGCGGCGATCTGGATGCCCATGCCCTCGGGCTCGCGGAAGTCGAGTGACCGGCCCGCCTCCGTGCGGGCCCGCTGGACCTGCTCGCCGGTGCGCAGGTCGAAGCAGGTGACGTGGGCGTTGCCCGGCGGCGGGTTGCTGTCACTGTAGGCGGTGCCGTCCAGCATGTAGGCGAAGTTCCCGTAGACGGCGTACCCCTGGAAGGTGCCGAGCCCGCCCGGCTGGGCGACGTGGAAGATCGGTTCGTACCGGCCCGCCGTGAACTGCCCCAGGGGGTAGACGGCGTAGCGGAAGGTGCCGTTGTCGTTGTAGCGCATGACGATGCGGTTGGTGGAGGGGTCGATCGTGCAGGTGACGTTGCGGACCCCGGCGATCGGCTCGTGCTTGGTGAGCTCCGGCGACGAGGGGGTCAGCGTCCGCCCGTCGACGAACCTGAACCGGGCCAGCTTGGTGCCGCGCGAGCTGGTGCCGTCGGGGATGCCGTCCGTCTCCGTCCACAGGTACGCCGACGTGCCGGACGGCTCCACCCCGCACTGCACGCCGTGCCCGAACCCCATGAGGTACATGTGTCCGAGGATCGTGCCGGACAGGCTGAGCTTGGTCAGGCAGAGGTCGCCGGCCGCGTTGGAGCCGGAGCCGTTCTTCACCTGCAGCGTGTAGATGTGGCCGTTGCGGTTGTCGAAGGCGAAGGACTGCAGGACGGTCTCGTCGTACAGGGCCTTCTTCCAGATGAGGGAGGTCGAGGGGGCGGTGAGCTGGAAGCGGCCTTCCGCGGCGAGCGCCGGCCGGGAGGCCAGCGCGGCGGCAGCGGCCGTACCTGCGCCGATGGTGAAGAGGCTCCTACGGGAAACGTTTACAGGGGGCATGCGTAACGGTCACCTTCCTGAACTGGAAGCCGAGCGGACAGGCGCGCCGTCAGGTTAACACCGGGGTGTCAGGGGGGCGAGGGGTCGGAGTTATATCCGTAACTTACGTGACATACACGGCGAAAGAGGTCGGGGTGGAGTGCCCAGATCTCGGATGACTGGCGTGTCATCGTCCGCATAGGCGGTGGTCACGGCAATCATGCTGGCTGTGTTGAGCAGGAGGTCCTTCCTGGCGGCGGGGTTCACGACCGGCCTGCCGTCCCTGGTGCCGTCGGCCGGATTCGGCGAGCCGTTCACGCTCGGCGTCGCCAGCGGCGACCCCGACCCGGGCGGGTTCGTGCTGTGGACGCGGCTCGCGCCGGACCCGCTGGCCGAGGACGGGTTCGGCGGGATGCCGCAGGAGCCGGTGCCGGTCCAGTGGCAGGTCCTCGCCGACCCGGCGGGCAGGACCGTCGTCCGCAGCGGCACTGAACTGGCCGTCCGCGACTGGGCGCACAGCGTGCACGTCACGGTGACCGGGCTGCGGCCCGGCCGCCCGTACTGGTACCGCTTCAAGGCCGGCCCGTACGTCTCGCCCACCGGCCGCACGCTCACCGCCCCCGCCCCCGGCACGACCGGCCGCCCGCTGCGCATGGCGGTCTGCTCCTGCGCCAACTACCAGCACGGCTACTTCACCGCGTACGCCGCCATCGCCGCCGAACAGCCCGACCTCGTGCTCAACCTCGGCGACTACATCTACGAGCAGGGCAGCGACCACCTGCTCGGCCCCGGCGGCAACGTCCGCGACCACGGCGGCCCCGAGGCCGTCACGCTGGCCGACTACCGGCGCCGGCACGCCCTCTACAAGTCCGACCCCGACCTGCGCGCCGCCCACGCGGCCGCGCCCTGGGTGACCGTCATGGACGACCACGAGGTGGTCAACAACTGGACCAACCTGATCCCCGCCGAGCGCCGCCAGGCCGCCTTCCGCGCGTACTACGAGCACCTGCCGCTACGCCCCGCCGCCCGCCCCGGCGGCACCGCCGTCCAGCTCTACCGGCGGTTGCGGTGGGGCGGCCTGGCCACCCTGCACGTGCTCGACACCCGCCAGTACCGCGACCCGCACCTGTGCGGCGCCGGCTTCAGGGACTGCCCGGCGCCGGACGGGCCCAGCCGCACGATGCTGGGCCTGGACCAGGAGCAGTGGCTGCTCGACGGCTTCCACCGCTCGCGCGCCCGCTGGGACCTCGTCGGCCAGCAGGTCTTCTTCGGCCAGCGCGACCGCGACCCCGGCCCGGGAAGGCTCGTACGCCAGGACGCCTGGGACGGCTACACCGCCGCCCGCATGCGCGTCAGCGAAGGGTGGGTGGAGGCCGGCGCGCGCAACGTCGCCGTGCTGACCGGCGACGTGCACGCGCACTGGGCGGGCGACCTCGTCCTCGACTACGACGACCCCGCGGCCGGCCCGATCGGCGCCGAGTTCGCCGTCACCTCGATCACCACCGGTGGCGACGGCACCGACGTCGACCCGGTCACCGACCCGCTGCCGGCCGTCAACCCGCACCTGAAGCTGCACCTGCGCCACCGCGGCTACCTGATGCTGGAGGTCACGCCGAGCACGCTGACCGCCGCCTTCAAGATCGTGCGCTACGTCAGCCGCCCCGGCGCGACCGCCGAGACCGCGGCCACCGTACGCCTGCACGACCGCGTCCCCGGCCTGGGCGCGGCTACGGCGTGAGGAGCACCTTGACGGCGCGGCGCTCGTCCATCGCCCGGTAGCCCTCGGCGGCCTGCTCCAGCGGCAGGGTCAGGTCGAAGACCTGCCCGGGGTCGATGGCGCGACGCCAGATGAGGTCGATGAGCTCGGGCAGGTACTCGCGTACGGGGGCCGGGCCGCCGTGCAGGTGGACGAGGGAGAAGAACAGCTCGTCGCCCGGCAGCGCCACGTCGTGGGCGTACCCGACGAACCCGATGTGGCCGCCGGGCCTGGTGGAGCGGATGGCCTGCGTCATCGAGCTCTGCGTGCCGACCGCCTCGACGACGCTGTGGGCGCCGAGCCCGTTCGTCAGCTCCATGATCCGCGCCACGCCCTCGTCGCCGCGCTCGGTCACGATGTCGGTGGCGCCGAACCGGCGGGCCAGCTCCTGGCGGGGCGCGTGGCGGCTCATCGCGATGATCCGTTCGGCGCCGAAGTGCCGGGCGGCCAGCACCCCGCACAGCCCGACCGCGCCGTCACCGACGACCACCACGGTCTTGCCCGGCCCCGCCGCGGCGGCGACGGCGCCGAACCAGCCGGTGCCCAGCACGTCGGAGGCGGCCAGCAGGCTCGGGATCAGCTCGGGCTCGGGCACGCCGGGGGTGGCGACGAGCGTGCCGTCGGCGAGCGGGATGCGGGCGTACTGCGCCTGGGTGCCGATCGAGCCCATCAGGACACGGTTGACGCAGCCGCTCTGGTAGCCGGCCCGGCAGATCTCGCAGGTGTTGTCGGAGGCCCAGAACGAGCCGACCACGAACTGGCCCGGCCTGAGCGTGGTGACCTCGGGGCCGACCTCCTCGACGACGCCGACGTACTCGTGGCCCATGGGAGCCGGGTCGCCGTCCTCCTCCAGGCCCCGGTAGGGCCACAGGTCGGAGCCGCAGATGCAGGCCGCGGTCAGGCGGATGATCGCGTCGGTGGGCGCGACGATCTCCGGGTCGCCGCGCTCCTCGACCCGGACGTCGCCGGGACCGTGCAGCACTGCTCCGCGCATCGTGGCTCTCCTTCCGACGTTCTCCCGTACGCCTTCCTTGTTTCCGCACGCGGCCGTCCGGTGGCCGGGAAAGGCGAAGTTTGGGCTGTTCGAGGGGCTTCGCCGACCTGCGCGTGACAGATGCCGGGAGCGGGCGCCCCGCCCAATAGGATCATGGTCCGCCCTGAATGGAGTCATTGTGATGGATCGTCGTCGTTTCCTGGCCCTGGCCGGCGCCGCCGCAGGTGCGGGCGTCGCCGCCCCCGCGTACGCCGCCGGCTACCCCACTTACGACAGCGGCGTCCCCGCGGAGGCGCACGGCAAGCTCGGCGAACTGGCCCCGTACGGCATCACGGCGCTGGCCTTCACGCCGTCCGGGGGCTGGGTGATCGTCACGCAGGACCGCCGCTACTTCGCCCGCGGCATCCCCGACGCCTGCTTCACCGAGCTGAGCGCGCTCGTCAAGTCCGGCCGGCGCATCCACTGCGTGGCCTTCCCGCCCGAGGGCGGCGACCGCTGGGTCATCACCACCGACAAGGGGCTGTCGGCGCGCGGACTGCCCGAGGAGTGCCGGCAGCGCATCGCCGCCTCTTACGACGCCGGGCAGCAGGTCGTGTCCGTCGCGTTCCCGCCGGCCGGCGGCAACCGCTGGGTCGTGGCCGCCACGAACGGCTTCTACGCGCGAGGCGTGGACGACGAGTGCTACCAGATGATGCGCAACCTGACGCAGGGCGGGCGGCGCGTCACCCACATCGCCTTCCCCAAGGCCAAGGGCTGGGTGGTCGTGGCGCAGGACGAGTATTTCGCGCGCGGCATCCCCGACGCCTGCTTCACCCGCATGAACACCCTGAACGGCGGCGGCTGGCAGGTGCACGCCCTGGCCTTCGCCCCCTCGGGCGGCTGGGCGCTCGCCACGCGCGGCAAGGTGCCGTCCCTGCCCGCCGACCGGGTCAGGCAGGTCGAGAACGCGGTCGCGGGCGGCACGATCTGGCAGCGGATGAGCGCGTACAAGACGCCCGGCGTCTCCGTCGCCGTGGTCACCGGGAACAAGATCACCTGGTCCACCGGCTACGGCTGGCTGGAGGCCGGCAGCGGGGCGGCGACCCACCCCGAGACGGCCTTCCAGGCCGCCTCCATCAGCAAGGCGGTCGCATCCGTCGGCGTGCTTCGCCTGCTGCAGACCCAGAAGATCGCCCTGAACGCGGACGTCCGCCCCCTCCTCAACTGGACCCTGTCGCGCCGCTCCTGCCTCACCTCGACCGCCGTGCCGACCATCGACCGGCTGCTCACCCACCGCGCCGGCGTCATCGGCCGCGGCTCCACCTCGCCCGCGGACGTCTGCTCCGGCTTCGACGCCGGTGGCGGCGGCTTCGCCGGCTACGGCCCAGGCGCCACCGTGCCGACGCTGCTGCAGGTCTTGAACGGCGCGGGCAACTCGCCGAAGATCGAGCTGACCACCGCGCCCGGCGCCGAGTACCACTACTCCGGCGGCGGGTTCGTCCTGCTGCAGCGCATGGTGGAGGAGCAGAGCGGCAAGCCGTTCGACCAGTACATGACCGAGCAGGTCCTCACCCCGCTCGGCATGAAGACCAGCTCGTACGCCGCGTCCCCCGGCTTCGAGCTGGCCGCGGGACACACGACCACCGGCGCCGTCATCGCCGGCAAGCGCAACCGCTACCCCGAGTCGGCCGCCGCCGGCCTCTACACCACGGTCCTCGACCTGAGCCGCCTCATCTCCTACCTCAACCGGGCATGGAAGGCGTCCGGCGACATCGCGGGCCCGCTGACCAGGGCCTCGGTGCGTACGCTGCTCAGCCGGGGCCCGCAGCCCGGCATGGGCCGCGGCCTGTTCATCGCGAACGCCGGCACGAACCGCTTCTCCTACACCCACGACGGCTCCAACTACGGCTTCAGGTCGCTGTTCCAGGGCTATCCGGAGCTGGGCGCCGGTTACGCGGTGCTCGCCAACGGCAGCGACACGGCCCTGGTGACCGAGATCGGCGCCGCCATCAGGAAGGTGTACGGCTGGTCGTGACCGTACGCGCTGGATTCCTCCCGTCCCATCCGTGATCTTCTCCTCATCCGGAGGTCCCTCATGCATGCCGTCAACGTGGCCTTAGCCCTCCTCACCGCCTTTCCCGCGCACGCCGTCGCGGCCGAGCCCGACCCCGTCGCCGCCCTGCGCACCCTGCTCGCTCGCGGGGCCGGGGCGACGACCGAGTTCTACGGGCAGGCCTCCACCGACATCTCGCGGGAGGTGGTGCGGAACGGCAGGCGGACGTTCATCGGCAGCGGCATGGCGCTGCGCGGCACCGGCAAGGTCAAGCTGGGGCGAGCCGGCGTGGTCGCCTCCGAGCACGTGCGTCACCTCAGCATCGGCAACAGGCACCTGGTGGTGGACGAGGCCGCCAAGGACCCCTATTACGCCGGCCTGCTGCCCACCGTGGGCACGCTGCGCTCGATCAGCGTGGGCGGGCGGCAGTACCAGCTCGCGCCGGGGAAGAAGTCGTGGGTGCGGGTCGGGCGGGCGAGCGGGGCCGCCGCCGCGTTCGGCGACCAGTTCATCAACGTGCTGGAGCCCGCCACGCTGCGCAAGCTGCTGTCCGGGAAGGTCAAGAAGACCGTCTCGTCCTGGCAGAAGGACCATACGACCGGCCGCCGCCAGCGCATCTATAACCTGACTGGGACGATCACCCTCCGAGAGCTCTACCGCGTCTCACCCAGCTTCCGTGAGGCGGCGGGGTCAGGGGCGGGGCTGGGGACGGCCGAGGTGACGTGGACGTACATGTACGACGACCGCGGCTGGCCGTACCGGGTCGGCTGGCGCTTCTACGCGCATCCCCGGCCGCAGGTGAAGGGGCTCGGCGACGACCGGATCCTGCGCGGGCACTTCGCCACCCAGTACCGGTACTGGGAGAAGCCGATGCGGATCACCGCGCCCAAGGCGCGGCCGGGCCGGGGGCCGGCGACCGACGACCTCGCCGACGTCCTGAGCGCTCCCAAGCGCTGACCTGTACGGGATGTGCGCCGCCATCCCGCATGATCGCCTATCCGATCACAGAATGTCAGCATGATTACTCTCAGTCACGGGCATAACGCTCCTCGTCTCACCAAGGGGCTACCTAGTCGGACATATGCCTAAGTGTCGGGGGAATCGGAGGCGTCGGCGATGCGGAACGGCGGCACCCTACTCATCAGCACGTGCGCGGTGGTGCTGCTCTGCACCGCCGCCGCGTGCACGTCTTCGAGCGGCCCGGGCGGCCCGGGCGGCGCGCTTGAGCGGGCGCCCCTCCCGCCGCCCCGGCTGGTCATCACGCCGGCGCACGGGGCCAAGAAGGTGCCGCCGGACACCGGGATCGGCGTCAAGGTCACCGGCGGCAAGATCACCGCGGTGTCCGTCGTCGACGCCAAGGGCCGCGCGGTCGGCGGCGCCCTGACCTCCGACGGGACGTGGCGGCCGACCTGGCCGTTCAAGCCCGCCGCCGCGTACACCGTGCGCGTCCAGGCCGCCGCGCCCGACGGCGGGAACGTGATCACCGAGCGGGCCGCGTTCACCACCCTGAAGCCGAAACGCGTGCTCGAGACCGGCATGTCGCCGCTCGACGGCGAGAAGGTCGGCATCGGCATGCCGATCCAGCTCCTGCTGTCGAAGCCGGTGACCACGCAGAAGGACCGCGCGGCCGTCGAGCGGTCGCTCACCGTCCACATGTCCAAGCCGGTCGAAGGGGCCTGGAGCTGGGTGAGCGACCGGGAGGTGCAGTACCGGCCGCGCATGTACTGGCCGACGGGCGAGAAGGTCACCGTGGTCGCCCACCTGGCCGGCCTGCGGATCGGCCGCGACCTCTGGGGCCTCAAGGACCGTACCGTGCACTTCACCGTCGGGCCCCGGCACATCACCACGATCAACAGCAAGACCCACCGGGCCGTCGTCCGTGACAACGGCAAGGTCGTCAAGACCATCCCGGTCAGCCTCGGCAAGCCCGGCTACGAGAGCTGGTCAGGCACCATGATCGCCCAGGAGAAGGCGCCCGACTTCCTCATGGACTCCGCGACCATCGGCATCCCGGGCGAGTACCTGCACCACACCAAGTGGAACGTCCGGATGACCTACAGCGGCATGTTCTTCCACGCCGCGCCCTGGTCGGTCGGCGACCAGGGCCGCCGCAACGTCAGCCACGGCTGCGTGAACGCCAGCACCACCAACGCCCACTGGTTCTACAACTTCACCCAGCGCGGCGACATCATCCGCGTCACGGGCACCTCGCGCAAGCTGCAGTTCGGCAACGGGCCGACGCCCTGGACCAAGTCGTGGCAGGAGTGGCTGGCCGGCAGCGCACTCAAGACCCCAACCGACGCCTGACCAGACCTTCTTTGGAGTGCCACGATGCTCAAAACCATCACCGGCGTGACCGCCCTGGCCTGCGCCCTCACCCAGACCCCGGCATGGAGCGCCGCACCCGTGGGCAACGCCCCGATGTGCGTCGCCGTCTGGCAGACCACGGGCCGCATCACCAAGACCGGCTACGCCCGCAACGACTGCGGATCCCGCCTCCGCCTGAGAATCATCTGGGGCCGCGGCGGCGACGGCGACTGCCAGACAGTCGACCCACGCCAGACCATCTCCTCCCAGGTCCCAAGAGGAGTACGCGCCTTCGACGGCGCGAACACCTGCTGAGGCGGCCTGAGCGTGCCGACGCGCGGGGCAGGCCGCGCGTCGGGGCTCGGTCAGTCGCGGACGCCCTGGAGGAGGCTTTCCAGGCGTTGTTCGACGGCGGCGAGGCGTTCGGCCAAGGGGCGGCTGTGCAGGAGGCCGGCCACCTGGTCGGCTTCCTGCTGGTCGAACTCCACGGTGGCGATCGGGGTGTCGGGGACCTGCCGGTCGTACACGATGAGGGAACGCCGCCCCGCCGGGCTGATGATCACCGCGAGGTGGTCGCCTCGGTGGGTGTCGAAGTGGTGGAGGTCCCCGCCGCCCGGGACGGGGGTGTGGGTGATGTTCACCGGTGGGTGTCTCCTTCCTTGAGAGGTACGGCCGCCGCGAGACGCGGGGGCTCCTGCGCCGGACGCGGGCGATAGCTCACCCTGGAGCGGGACCTGGACGTCGGCGACGTCGTGGGTGACCAGCTCCTTGGCGAACCGGTCCAGGTACGTCAGCCGCAGCGACACCCGTACCCCTCGTTCCAGGACCGGCCACACGACGACGAGGCCGGGGCCGCGCAGGGTTCGGCCACCGTGAACGCCTGCCAGAGGGAGGCCGTCCGGCCGTTCGTCATGCCCTCTCCCCTCGACCGTTCGCCCGATGGGCCCGGGATCGGGTTCGCTCGCTTACCAGCTTGGCCGTCGCCCCGCACCGGCACCATTGGGCTCAGCACCCATCTGCACGGGTGGACACCATGCAGAGACGCGGCCCCTGACAAGGGGCCCCACGGACCGAAGCGTTCCCGGTGAGGCGCGCGTCGGCGGGGGACGGTGTGCCAGCATGGCCGGTATGACGATCTTCGTCCACGAGGCCGGCCTCGGAGCGGCCGGCGTTCATGCGTCCCGCGCTGCGCCGCGACAGGGAGGCGGCACTGGGGTTCTTCGCGGCGGGGCCCGAGCTGGTGCGGGCACGGCGGCTGCGGCACGGGGTGCGGGCCAGGGTGATGGACGCCGGCACGTATCGGCGGCTGGTCGCGGCCGAGGTGGAGCCGGTGATCGGGCCGGTGGGGGCGGCCAGGCCTGGGGCCGCCCCACGTGGGGAGGGCTAGCGGACGCGGATGAAGACCGGGTTGGAGTAGAACCACAGGTCCTCCCAGGGGCTCTCCTTCCCGTCGGCCTGCGGCTCCATCTCGTCGGTGCTGGTGCCGCGCACCCGCAGGTAGCTGTCGTGCCCGACGTCGCGCAGGGTGTACCGGATGACGCGGTCCTGGCCCTGGCGGCGCCAGTCGTTCGGGCCGAAGCGGGCGACGACCTTGGTGGTGGGGTTGGTGTCGGCGTCCAGGTTCGAGCTGACGCCGGTGACCTGGCCGACGATGAGGTCGACGCGCCGCACCTCGGGGTGGTCGCCGTTGCCGTTCCTGCCGTCCAGTGGGCGGAAGCGGATCTCCACCTCCACGTCGTTGCGGCCCCGGCCGGTGACGGCGAGCGTCTCGCTGACCGTGGCGCTGCGGCCCTGGCTGCTCGCGGTGACGTCGAGCGCGGTGATCAGGTCGCCGGTGGTGACGAAGATCCGGCCGTTGCGCAGGGCGTCCATGATGTCGCCGTAGTCCTGGCGGGCGGCCACGTACGTCTTGCTGTACTCGCCAGGCCAGAAGTCGGAGCCGCCGCGCGTCCAGTGCACGTGCGAGTCGGAGGTGGCGGTGATCCACCAGTGGCGTCCCTCGCCGAGCAGGGAGTCCCACAGGCCGCCGACGCGGGCGGTCATCTGGTCGAACCCGCCGTAGGTGGGGTGGTTGCCGTAGCCGCCGCGGGCGCCGCCGTTCAGCGGCCCGGCCTGGTGGCCCGGCGCGCCCTCGAAGCCGACGTAGACGTCGGGGGCGGCGTTGTTGCCGTTACGGAACTCGCGCGGCGTGTCCTGGCCCCACACGCCGAGCCCGGTGGCCGACCGGGAGGCGTGGTGGGCGATCACCAGCGGCTTGCGCGCCATGCCGCGGGCGGCCTTGAGGAACTCCACCATCTTGGCCTCGGTGTCGCGGCCCGGGTCGCTCGGGAAGGCGTCGTGCTTGGCGAAGCGGCTCTCCAGCTCGAACAGCTGCTGCGCCTCGCCCTCGTGGTGCGGGATCATCAGCGTGTGGTGGTCGAGCGCGGGCGCGTCGAACTCCATGCCCCAGAACTGCAGCACCTCGGGCACCAGCACGCGCGAGCGCAGCAGGTCGGGGTAGGCCTGCTCAAGGTTCACCTTGGAGTGCGTGGGGCCGCCGTGGTCGGTGCACATCGCCCAGGTCAGGCCGAAATGCTTGGCCATGATCGCGTTGGTGACGATCGGGTAGACGGCGTCCGCGCCCTTGTGGAAGGTGGGCGGGTTCGTCTTGGTGTCGAACTCGCCGCTGTACTCGGAGTGGACGTGGTGGTCGCCGGCCCGCCACATGCGGCCCTTGCTGCCGCCGTTGCCGAACCTGCGCTCGTCGTCGGCCTGCGCGGGGGTGCCGCCGACGAGGGGTGCCGCGGCGGCGAGCGTCGCGCCGACGCCCGCGTACTTGACCAGCCGGCGGCGGGAAAGCCCGGAGTGCTCGGTCTCCTCGGCCTTCTTGTTCTTCACAGTGCTGCCTTTCCTGCAAAAAAGGGTGACAGCCGACAAACCTCCAAGACAGGCATGAACACCGCATTAACCACCATGGGCGGCAGCGAGAACAGTGCACGCAGGCGGAAAAGCGTTTGAGGAGGTACGGGGCGCCGGTTAGCGTGCCGTTCATGATTCCCCTCGTACGACACCGCCTGACCCGCGAGCAGACCGGCCCCGCGCTGCGTGCCCTGAGCGAGTGGACCCCGGCCGACCTGCCGGGCGGCGGCCTCCATCCCGGCGACGTGGGCTGGTACCTCCGCTTCGACGACGCGGTCGTGCACCTGTGGAGCGCCGGCGGGACGCCGGTGGCCGTCGGGTTCCTCGACGGGCACGTGCTGCGCGTGACCGCCGCGCCGGACGCCGACCTGGAGGCCGTCGCGGCGGACGCCGAGGAGGTGCTGGGGCCGGACGACGACCGTACGGACGGGCTGCCCATGCCGGGATGGACGCGCGACACGAACGAGCCCTGGACCGCGCTGACGTGGGCCCCGCGCCCGGTCACCACCCGCGCCGAGTACGTCGGCTCCGACACCGCCGCCGACCGGGTGCTGGTGCAGCGCGCCGCGTTCGCCGGCTCCACGTTCACCGTCGAGCGCTGGCGGGCGATGAAGCGCTCGCCGGCGGGCGGGCTCGTGGTGGAGACGCTCGTCCGCACCCCGTCGGGAGCCCCGGCCGCCGCGGCGACCGGCTGGTTCGCCGGCGAGGGCAGGTGCGGGCTGCTCGAACCGGTCGGCACCCACCCCGACCACCGCGGCCACGGCTACGGCCGCGACGCGGTGCTGGGCGCCTGCGCCGCGCTCGCCGAGCGGGGCGCGAGCGCGGTCGCCGTCCTCACCCCGTCGTCCAACGAGGGCGGGGTGGCGTTCTACCGCTCGGTCGGCTTCACGGTCGTCCGCGAGAACCTCGACTGGGCACGCGCCTGACGAGAACGCGCCTCGACGGGCCGGAGGTCCTCTGCGGTGTGGGCTTTCGGCCCGCGCGGCGGGAATGAGCGCGGCGGGCCCGTTGTTGATCTCGGGCATGGCTGATCAGAGCGTTGAGCTGAGCCCCACCGACTGGGTACGCGACCAGACGAAGAAGATCCTGGAAGCGGGCACCACCGAAGTGGCCGACATCCATGGCCTGAAGGTGGTGCTGCTGACCTTGCGCGGCGCCAAGACCGGCAAGCTGCGTTACACGCCGCTCATGCGGGTGGAGCACGAGGGCGGCTACGCCGTCGTGGCCTCCAATGGCGGCGCTCCCGAGCACCCGACCTGGTACCACAACATCAAGGCCCACCCGGAGATCGAGCTCCAGGACGGCACCGTCACCCGCACCTACGTCGCCCGCGAGGCCGAGGGCGACGAGCGGGCGGCCTGGTGGGAGCGGGCGGTCGCCGCCTTCCCGCCCTACGCCGAATACCAGGAGAAGACCGACCGGCTCATCCCGCTGTTCGTGCTCGACCCGAAGTGAGGGTGACCGCCGCCGTCGCCCGTCCGGCACTGGGAGGCGACGGCGGCGGAGCTCATCAGACGCCGGCGTTCATCAGGTGCCGGCGTTGATCAGGTTTCGGCGTTCATCAGGTGCCGGCGGCGAGCGCGCCGACCGTCACCCGCCACTCGCGCAACCGGCGGTCCTTGGTGACGTCGAGCTGCGTGTAGGGGTCCTGCTCGACGAGCGCCTGCGCCGCGCTCTCGTCCTCCGCCCGCAGCACGATCATGCCGCCCGCCAGGTCCGTGTACGGGCCGGCGGCGACGAGGCTGCCCTGCTCCCTGAGCTTCTCCAGATGGGCGACGTGGTCATCGCGGCGCTCGGCGCGCAGCGGGGTGTCGTGGTAACCGTAGGTCAGAACGAACAGTGCCATGACGGGCTCATTCCTTTCAGCGTTGTACTGGTCAGCTCTCCAGCCCGTACACCCGTCGGGCGGTGCCGGCGAAGACCGCCTCCTGGTCGTCGGGCGGGAGGTGGGCCAGCGCGTCCTTCCACGCGCCGACCAGCGGGGGCATGGTGGTCCAGAGCTTCTCCACGGGGAAGTTGGTGCCGAACATGGCGCGGCCGGCGCCGAACCGGCCGATCACCTCGTCCGCGACGAGCGAGATGAGGCCGGGGTCCACCCGGTGCACGAACGTGCCCTGACCGGTGAGCTTGACGACGACGTTCGGCAGCCCGGCCAGCGCCGCCAGCCCGGAACGCCACGACCGCACGTACGCGTCGCCGATGAGCATGCCCGCGTGCACGAGCACGAACGTGACCTCGGGGAAGCCGGCCACCAGCTCGGCCGCGTCCGCCATCTGCTCGGGGAAGACCTGCAGCTCGAACAGCCAGCCGAGACCGGCGAGCGCGCCGACGTTCTTCCTGAACACCGGGTCCTTCATCCGGTCGGGGGCGCCGGCGAAGCGGAACTCGGGGCGCTCGTGCCAGTGCAGCTGCTGCCGCACGCCCCGCACCAGCGGGGTGAGCGCGGCCTGCCGCCGCATGACCTCGGGGGCGTCGTCGGCGAACATGTCGGCCGCCGCGACGACCGCCGTCGGCCAGCCGCTCTGCTCGTGCACCTCGCGCAGCCAGCGCACCTCGTCCTCGACCCGGTCGAGCGGCCAGTTCGTCTGCACGTAGACGGACTGGGTGATGCCGCAGGCGGTGGCCTCGGCGACGTACTCGTCGATCAGGTAGTCGCGCCTGATGGGCTCGTACGGGCCGAAGATGCGCGGCACCATCGGCCCGGACAGCCACGGCTGGTCGGCCACCCGCCAGATGTGGTGGTGCGCGTCGACGATGGGGCCCGTGTACATGACGATCACTCCCTGCCCAGAAGCCGTACCTGCTCGTACGCCGTGCGCAGGTCACGGACGCCGGCCAGCGCGTCCAGGTGGCCCAGCACGGCCGACATGCCGCGGGTGACCGGCCGGTACGCCGGGTCGCAGGCCAGCGGCGACCACCACAGCAGCCGGTGGCCGAGCAGCGACAACCGCCGTACGGCCGCCCGCATCGGCTCGCAGTCGCCGCGTTCCAGGCCGTCCGACAGCACGATCACCAGGGCGCCGCGCGCCATCGTGACGTAGCGGGCGTTGCCCAGGAACTCCTGCAGCGCGGCGCCGATCCTGGTGCCGCCCTCGGCGTCCAGGACGACCTCGCTCAGCGCGGCGACGGCGGTGTCCACCTCGCGGGCCCGCAGCGTCGCGGTCACCCGGGTCAGCCGGGTGCCGAACGTGAACACCTCGGCCCGCTCCAGCCGGGCGGTCACCGCGTGCGCGAAGCGCAGGTAGGCGGCGCTGTGCTGCTTCATCGAGCCCGACACGTCGATGAGCAGCAGCACCCGGCGGTGACGGCGCGGCCGGTCGCGGCGGCGCAGCGTCACGATCTCGCCGTGGGTGCGCCAGGACTCGCGGCAGATCCTGGCCAGGTCGATCCACGGGCCGCGCCTGGCGGGCCTCCTGCGGCGCGAGCGTACGGACGGCACCGCGCGGGGCAGCTCCCTGCGCAGCAGCGTGAGCAGCGCCCGCTCGTCCTCGCTCGCCTCACCGAACAGGGGACGCCGCTCGCGCTCGGCCTGCCCTGCCTCGCGGCCCGCCCGGCCGCCGAGCGCCGCCGCGAACGGCGACTCGTCCCCCTTGCCCTCCGGCGCGGGCGTCTCGTCCTCGGGGGACTCCTCGTCGGGGACGTGCCGGGTCGTTGCCGTCCCGAACCAGCGCTCGAACGTGGGGGTGTAGACGTCGAGGTCCTCGCGGGCGGCGGTGAGCGTGCTCGCCCCGATCCAGTACAGGTGCGTGACGTCGCGCGGGCCCACGGCCTCGATCGCCCGCAGGAACACCAGCCGCCGGGGGACCGGCACCCGCAGGCCCTGCTGGTGCAGGTCGCGCAGGAAGCCGTGCACGTGCTCGGCGACCCGATCGGCGAAGCCGGGCCCAGTCGCGGGTCCAGTCGCGGGTCCAGTCGCGGGTGCTGTCGCCGGCCCCTTCGCGGGGTCAGTCACAGAACACCTCCGCCGCGTGCCGTTCGACCAAAGCCAGGTCCTCCTCGTGCTTGACGAGCAGCCCCGCCGACCTGCGCATCGCCTCGGGCCAGCTCGCCCCCTCGCCGGCGAGCGTGCGCACGCCGCGCGCCCACGACGTGGACTCCGCGATGCCCGGCCGCTTGAGCAGCGCGAGCGCGCGGATGCGGTGCACGGCGTCCACCAGGCGGGCCGCGCTGCGCTCGTCCAGCCCCGGCTCCTGCGCCTGGATGATGGCCCGCTCGCGGTCAGCGTCGGGGAAGGGGATCCAGTGGTAGAGGCAGCGGCGCTTGAGCGCGTCGTGCAGCTCGCGGGTCCTGTTGGAGGTGAGCACGACGAACGGCACGCTCGCCGCCCGCATGGTGCCGAGCTCCGGGATCGTGATCTGGAAGTCGCCGAGGAACTCCAGCAGGAACGCCTCGAACTCGCTGTCGGCCCGGTCGATCTCGTCGATCAGCAGCACCGCGCCGGACGCCGCCCGCAACGCCCGCAGCAGCGGCCGCTGGAGCAGGAACTCCTCCCGGTAGAGCCGGCCGATCTCGCGCCCCTCGACCTCGGCGGCCCGCAGCGACAGCAGTTGCTTGGGGTAGTCCCACTCGTACAGGGCCTGGGAGGCGTCCAGTCCCTCGTAGCACTGCAGCCGGATCAGCTCGCGGCCGAGCACGCGGGCCAGCACGTTCGCGATCTCGGTCTTGCCGACGCCTGGCTCGCCCTCCAGCAGCAGCGGCAGCCCGAGCACGCCGGCCAGGTGCACGGCGGTCAGCAGGCCGTCGCCCGCGAGGTAGCCCTCCGCGCCGAGCCGCCGGCCCAGCTCGTCCTGGTCGGCGAGGAGCGCGTCAGCCGGCCCCTCAGGTCGCACGGCCGGCCCGCAGCTCGTCGAGCCCGCGCAGCACCTTCTCCGGGGTGAACGGCATGCTCGTCAGCCGTACCCCCACCGCGTCGTACACCGCGTTGGCGATCGCGGGGATCGGCGCGTTCGCCGTCATCTCCCCGATCCCCTTCGCCCCGAAGGGCCCGTTGTCGGCGGGCCGTTCGAGGAGCACGCTGGTCTGCGCCGGGATGTCGGCCGGCCCCGGCATCAGGTACTCGGTGAAGTCGAGCGGGCCGTGCTCGCGCGAGTGCGGATAGTACGGCTCCGTCGACTCGAACAACGCGTGCGACAACCCCATCCAGGCGCCGCCCTCCACCTGCTGCGTCGCGATGGCCGGATTCAGCGCCCTGCCCACCTCGTAGGTGTTGTAGAGCCGCAGCACCTCGATGACGCCCGTCTCGTCGTCCACCTCGACCTCGGCCACCGTGCACGCGTGCGCCTGGCAGGAGTCGGGGTCCATCTCCCCGGTCTCCGGCACCACCGGGCTCGGCTCCTTCAGGAAGATGCCCCGGCCCGAGATCGTCCGGCCCTGGCGGAAGTGCGCGGCCAGCGCAACCTCGCTGACGTGGATCTTCTTCTCCGCCGAGCCCTTGAGCCGGACGAAGCCAGTGCCATCGGTCTCCAGGTCGCCCGCGTCCACCTCCAGCTCGTCGGCGGCCACCTGCAGCATGACCTCCCTGGCCTCGCGCGCCGCCATGATCACCGCGTTGCCGACGCGGTGGGTGCCGCGGCTGGCGAACGTCCCCATGCAGTGCGGTCCCGTGTCGGTGTCGGCGGTGTCGACGATGACGTTCTCGATGGGGACGCCCAGCGTCTCGGCCGCGCACTGCGCGACGACCGTGCGCAGCCCTTGGCCGAGATCCACCGAGGAGAGCGTCACCACGAACCCGCCCATGGTGGTGGCGTGCACCAGGGCCTGGGACGGGTCGCCGCCCAGGTTCATCCCGGTCGGGTAGTTGACCGCCGCGTACCCGCGTCCGCGCCGCAACGCCATCTGCTCAGCCCTCCGCTCGCTCGGTGGACGACATCGCCCGGTATTCGGGTGGCAGCTCGTGCCCCACCAGGTCGGCGGCGCGCTGGATCACCTCGACCAGCGCCGTGCCCGACGCGATCTTGCAGTGCGCCTTCATGTCGCCGTCGCGGTAGGCGTTGAGCAGCCGCAGTCGCAGCGGGTCCATGCCCAGCTCCCTCGCCACCCGGTCCATGTGCGACTCCAGGGCGAAGTCGCCGATCGTCACGCCGAAGCCGCGCATGGCGCTGGACGGCGTGCGGTTGGTGTAGACGCAGTAGCAGTCCACGTGCACGTTCGGGATCGTGTACGGGCCCGGCATGTGCGCCGCCGCCTTGGTGACGCCGTAGGGGCTGTGCCGGGAGTACGCGCCCGCGTCCACGTACAGCCTGACCTGGCGGGCGACGATCCGGCCGTCGTCCATCACGCCGTCCTTGATGTAGATGCGCTCGGCCGCGCGCGTGGACGACACCTGCATCTCCTCGGCGCGGCTGTAGACGTACTTGGCGGGCCGGCCCGTGAGCAGGGCCGCCAGGCAGGCCAGCGGCTCCACGATGACGTCCACCTTGCCGCCGAAGCCGCCGCCCACGGTGCCGCCGACGACCCGCAGGTCGGTGGGCGGGACGCCGAGGATGAGCGCGGTGTTGTCGAGGGTGAAGAAGGCGGCCTGCGTGTCGCTGTGGATGCGCAGCCTGCCGTCGCCCTGCGGGACGACCACGCAGCCGGTCGGCTCGGTCGGCGCGTGCTCGATGGGGGAGGAGTCGTAGCGGCCCTCGATGATGCGGTCCGCCTCGGCGAAGCCCCGCCCGACGTCGCCGAAGCGGACCCGGCGGCAGTGGTGGCCCTCGTAGACGAAGTGGTTGGTGCCGGCCTGCTTGATGATCGGCGCGCCCTCGGCCAGCGCCTCCTCGACGTCGAGCACGGCCGGCAGGTCGGTGTAGCCGACCACGACCTTGGCGGCGCCCTCGCGGGCGGCCTCCTCGGTCTCGGCGACGACGGCGACGATCGGCTCGCCCCGGTACAGCACCCGGTCCTCGGCCAGCACCGGCTCGTCGTCGGGGCCGACTCCGATCAGGCGGAGGACGACGTACCAGTTGTTCGGCACGTCCTCGTGGGTGATGACGCGCAGTACGCCCGGCACCTGGAGGGCGGCGGAGACGTCCACGCTGTCGATGCGGGCGTGGTGCCGGGTGGAGCGGTGGATCTTGACGTGGGTGAGGCCCGGCGGGGTCATGTCCTCGAAGAACGCCGTGCGGCCGGTGACGTGGGAACGGGCGTCCGAGCGCTGGACGGGGGCGCCGATGACGGCGAAGTCGCCCGTCCGCTCCTGGGTGAAGTACGCGGTGTCGATGGGGGTGAGGCGAGGCGTCATCGGTCGGCCCCCGCGGTCTCGGGCATCGCTGTCTCGGGCGTCGCTGTCTCGGGCGTCGCTGTCTCGGGCGTACCGGGCTCGCGCGTACCGGGCTCGGCTGCCGCTTCGCGGCGGCGTTCCGCGGCCGTCAGGACGGCGGTGATGATCGGCTCGTAGCCGGTGCAGCGGCAGACGTTCCCGCAGACGGCCTCGGCGACCTCCTGGCGGGTGGGGTCCGGGTTACGGTCGAGCAGAGCGGTGGCGGACATGATCATCCCGGGGGTGCAGAAGCCGCACTGCGTGGCGAACCCGTCCACGAACGCCTGCTGCACGTCGCTGAGCCGCTCGCCGTCCGCCTGGCCCTCGATCGTCTCCACCGCCGCGCCGTCCACCGTCACGACGGGGATCAGGCACGCGACCACCGGCCGGCCGTCCAGTAGCACCGTGCAGCTGCCGCACCCGCCCTGCGCGCACCCGCGCTTGGCGCCCATCAGCCCTAACGTCTCGCGCAGCGCGGCCAGCAGTGTGGTCGAGGGCCGGGCGATCAGCTCGCGTTCGGCGCCGTTCACCGTGAGCGTGACGATCCTTGACGGCATGCGTTCCCCTTTCATGCCCCGAGCAGGGCGCGACGCAGGTGGACGGGGTAGACCCTGGCGCGGTACCAGGCCGAGGCGTAGGCGTCGCCGACCGGCTCGAAGGCGTCCGCCTCCGCCGCGCGGTCGACGGCCGCCGGGGTCAGCGGCTCGCCGAGCAGCGCCCGTTCTGCTCCGGTGGCGCGTACCAGGCGGTGGGTGAGCCCGCCGACGGCCAGCCGTACGTCGGCGACCACGCCGTCCTCGACCGTGACCCTGGCCGCGACCGTGACGATGGAGCCCGAGTTGAGCCGCCGCCTGGCCGCCTTGTGGAAGCGGAAGGTGCCCGGCGCCGGGGCGGCGAACCGGACCCGCGTCACCAGGTCGCCCCGGGGCAGGCCCTCTGCCGCGATGCGCTCCAGGGGCTCGCGGCGGGCGCCGTCCGCGCCCAGGACGTCCAGCTCGGCGTCCAGGGCCAGCAGGGCCGCCGCGAGGTCGCCGTACGGCTGCGGCACGAAGAGGTTGCCGGCCACGGTGGCGAGGTTGCGGACCGGCGGTGCGGCGATCGAGCGCACGCAGGGGGACAGGTAGGGGAGCCGGGGATCGTCCTCGACGTCGGCGAGCGTGGTGGCCGCCCCCAGGGTGACCGCGCCGTCCTCGGCGTCGATGCCGCGCAGGCCCGCCTTGCGCAGGCTGACCAGGCGTACGTCGGTGCCGGCCGTGTCGTCCAGCTTGGCCATCAGGTGGGTGCCGCCGCCCAGGGGGAGTGCACCGTCTCGGAGGTAGGCGTGCGCCGCGTCGGCACTGTCCGGCATCTCAACCGATATCAGCATCTTCGCTCCAATTATCGATATCGATAATTTGAACGTAGATGAGATGATTTGAGAGTCAAGAGGGATTTCCGGAGGGAGGTTTGGTGCCAGAACCCACGGCCCACCCGGCCCACCCGTCCACCGCGCCGCGCTCCAGCCGGCCGACCCTGAGCCGGCAGATCCGCGACGGCCTGCTGCGCCGCATCGTCACCGGCGAGCTGGGCGAGGGGGAGCGGCTGATCGAGACGAAGATCGCCGCCGAGTACGGCACCAGCCAGGCCCCGGTCCGCGAGGCTCTGCGGCAGCTCGAAGGGCTCGGCCTCATCGAGAGCCGGCCCCGGCACGGCAGCCGCGTGCTGCCCTTCGCGGAGCAGACGATCCGCGAGGCGTACATCATGCGCGCGGCCCTGGAGGAGACCGCGACCCGGCTGGCGATGCTGGCGGGGGCGCTCCCGTACGACCTGCTGGAGGCGGCGGTCGAGGACATGTACGCCTGCGCCCGCGCCGCCGACATGACCGGCATCGGCCTGGCCAGCGCCCGCTTCCACCGCCACGTCGTCCAGGCCGGCGGCAACGGCCTGCTGACCCGCGCCTGGGAAGCCCTGCAGATCGAGGCCCGCACGGCCATCGCCCTGATGGTCACCAGCCCCGAGCTGGAACGCGTCGCGGACGAACACCGTGACCTCCTGGACGTGATGCGCACAGGCGACGTGGAATCGGCCTGCCGCCACGCCAGAGACCACCAGTGGGCCTACGCCGACACCCCCCACGACGCGTACGGCACCCCCCGCCCCCAAAAGACCTGACCCCACCCAGACAAAGGAGAAGGCGCACCAGCCTCTGGGCGTGAAGGCGGGGTCTTGGCCAGAGGTGGGGGTGGGGTGGGTTTGGGTGATGTTTCATGTGATGTCGGGCTTGGCCGCTAGGGTGCTGAAGATCC
The DNA here is from genome assembly GCF_040609855.1 of Nonomuraea sp. NPDC004580. Lineage (NCBI taxonomy): Bacteria > Bacillati > Actinomycetota > Actinomycetes > Streptosporangiales > Streptosporangiaceae > Nonomuraea > Nonomuraea sp. NPDC004580. The sequence continues at coordinate 29,756 of NZ_JBEXLH010000050.1, forward strand.
AATGGGTGTTCACACGGGGGAGTCATGCCGCAGGCCGAACCGCTCCGGGAGGGCGATCCGCCCGCCGTGGGCCCGTACCGGCTGCTCGGCCGGTTGGGGTCGGGCGGGCAGGGTGTCGTCTACCTGGGCCAACGACCCGGCTCAGCGCTGGTCGCGATCAAGGTGTTCCGCGACGGGGGTGGCGGGGACCGGTTCGTGAAGGAGGTCGAGGCGGCGCGGCGGGTCGAGCCGTTCTGCATCGCGCAGGTGCTCGACGCCTCCGCCGGTGATCGGCCGTACATCGTCACCGAGTACGTCGAAGGGCCCTCGCTCCAGCAGGCCGGCCGCCACCACGGCGCGGACCTGCAACGGCTCGCGGTCGCCACGGCCACCGCGCTGGCCGCCATCCACCAGGCCGGCATCGTGCACCGCGACTTCAAGCCCGCGAACGTCCTGCTCGGGCCGGGCGGGCCGCGGGTCATCGACTTCGGCATCGCCCGCTCGGCGACGGCCGGACCCTCGGGGACCAGCGGGATCATGGGGACACCCGCGTACATGGCTCCCGAGCAGCTCGCCGGGGCGCCGGTCGGACCGGCGGCGGACGTGTTCGCGTGGGGGTCGGTGATGGTGTTCGCCGCCGCCGGCGGCCCGCCGTTCGGCGAGGACACGCTGCCCGCCGTGATCAACCGCATCCTGCACCACGAGCCCCGGCTCGGCGACCTGACCGAGCCGCTGCGCACGGTCGTCATGCACTGCCTGGCCAAGGACCCCGCACGCCGCCCGACCATGCAGGACGTGCTGCTCCGCCTCCTGGGCAGCGGCCCCCAGCACCCGAGCTTCCACGCGGCGGGCGGGCCGCAGGCGGCGGCGCGCGGTATGGGGCATGGCCGCCCCGGTCCCAGCGAGGCGGGCTACGTTCTCGGCGGTCCTGGTCCCGGTGAGGCGGGCTACGGCGGTCCCGGAACCGGTGACGCGGGCTACGGTTTCGGCGGGCCTGGCCAGGGTGGCTTTTCGCATGGCGGTGCGCGGAGTGGGGCGCCGACCGCTCCCGGCCGGGCCGCCGCCTCCGGTGGGGCGAGCAGGACGTGGCTCGTCGCCGGGGTCGCCAGCGCCGTGACGCTGGTGGTCACGGGCGGCGTCGCCTGGGGTGTCACGAGCATCTGGGGTGACGACCAGCGGAGTCCCACCACGCAAGCCCTCGCCACCACGACGACGAAGACCCCCGCACCCGTGACGACGACCGGTAAGCGATCCAAGCGCACCACCTCCCCGTCCCCCAGCAAGAGCAAGCGGCGGACCACCCCGCCACCGGCGCAGCGGACGACCAGACCGGCGACCCCGGCGACCCCGGCGACGAGACAGCCCACCCGCACCCCCGCGACGCGGACGACGAAAGCCACGACTAAGCCGACCAAACGTGCCTCGTCGGGCGCCGGCACGCTGCGCATCGCCTCGCTGGTCGCCCAGGGCGCGCGCAAGGCCAACACCCAGGACTGCCAGGTCGGCCAGTCCAACACGTTCGCCGTGGTCGAGGGCAGCAAGCTGCACACCCGCTTCGACTACCAGTGGATCCTGGACGGCAAGGTCGTCTCGGGCTCGTCCGCGTACATCTCCGACATCCACACCCAGCACCTCAGCGGCCCGCTGGTCGACGTCGGCTCCCACACGGTCACGCTCCGCCTGACCTCGCCCAGCAGGATCTCCCGGTCGCTGAGCTTCCGCGTCTGCCCCACGGGGACCGAGTGATGGCGCCGCTCAAGCCGGACGACCCGGCGGCCATCGGCCCGTACCGGCTGCTCGGCCGGCTGGGCGAGGGCGGCCAGGGCGTGGTGTACCTGGGGGAGGCGCCCGACGGACAGCGGGTGGCCGTCAAGGTGCTGCTGGACGGGTACGCCGGCGACCACAGGTTCGCCAAGGAAGTCGAGGCGGCGCGGCAGGTGGAGCCGTTCTGCATCGCGCAGGTGCTGGACGCGTCGCTGGGCGGTCGGCCGTACATCGTCACCGAGTACGTCGAAGGGCCCCCGCTCAGCCAGGCCGGCCGGCACACCGGCGCCGACCTGCAACGCCTGGCGGTCGCGACGGCGACGGCGCTGGCCGCGATCCACCGGGCCGGGGTCGTGCACCGCGACTTCAAGCCGGCCAACGTGCTGCTGGGCCGCGACGGGCCGCGGGTGATCGACTTCGGCATCGCCCGCGCCATGGGCCACTCGCTGACCGTGACGAGCAGCATCGTCGGCACGCCGTCGTACATGGCTCCGGAGCAGCTCGCCGGTGAGCCCGTCGGCCCGGCGACGGACGTGTTCGCGTGGGCGGGGGTGATGGTGTTCGCCGCGACGGGCGGCCCGCCGTTCGGCAACGACTCGCTGCCCGCTGTGATCCGCCGCATCCTGCACGACGAGCCGTACCTTGGGGAGGTTCCGCCGCCGCTGCGGCCGATCCTGCTGGCCTGCCTGGCCAAGAACCCGGCGGCCCGGCCGAGCATGCAGGAGGTGCTGCTCTGGCTGCTCGGCTCCCGCCCGGCCCCGCCGATGCCCCCACAGGCGGCATCGCCCTCAGGACCACCCACCGCTGCCCCCAGGAGACGCGGCAACAGGACGGCGGTGTTGATAGGCGCGGGCGCGGTGGTGGTGACCGGCGCCCTGGCGGCGGGCGTGATCACGCTGCTGCCACCGGGGAAGAGCGGCGTGGCGGCGCCACCCGTACAGACGCCCGCCCCTGAACGGGCGGAGGAGCGCGAGCCGCAGGCCACCACGACCGGCCAGCCCAGGACGATCACCTCACCGTCCAAGCGCTCCACCCCGCCCAGGACGAACCGCCCCGCTCCCATGAAGACCACCCAGAAGCCGACGCAGCAGCCCACGACGGCGGCGCCGAAGACCTCCGCGCCGCGCACCACGAAGAAGCCCTCAGGGGGGACGGTCTCGTTGGTGTCGTTGACGCTCGACGGCATGAAGATGGGCGACTGTTACCACCCGAGCACGTTCGCCGTCGCCACGCTGACGGGCCCGAAGGGCAGGCAGATCGAGTACGGCTACCGCTGGGTCGTGGACGGCCAGGACGAGGGCCGGCTGTCGGGCTTCATCACCAACGGCCAGGACGTGCTGCGCCGCAACCCGCTGAGCTCGTTCCCCGCGGGCCGGCACACGGTCGTCTTCAGCCTGCTCACCCACAACAAGCGGACCATGTCGAAGCCGTTCACGATCTGCGAGATCTGAGCGGTCCGGCGGTACGGCTGCGGCGGATCGACGGCCTGCTCGCCCGATCCGGCCGGACCGACGTCGGCGGTTGAATGCCTTTTCGTACGGTCTGGGCTATGGTCGGGCTTATGACGGGACCGTGGGGCACCACGACACCACGAGGCTCCCTCGCGCGGTGCGGCGTGATGGGCCTGCTCCTGCTGTCCCTGCTGGCGGCCGGCCTGATGACCGGCGCCCACAACGGCTGGTACGAACCCGACCAGGTCCCCCGATCGGCCCTGGCCCCCAGCAAGACCAGCGACGAACACGCCGGCGACGACGGCCTGTCGAGCCTGCCACCGCAGGCGACCAGCGTCCGCGAACATCCCGTGCTGACGCTGTGGCCGCCCCTGCGCGGCATGCGGCACGCCGAGGCCGCCCACCTCGCGCTGCCGCCCGCGCCACGTCCCGAAGGGGACCTGACCGGCGACCCCCAGCAGTTCGGGCACCGCACCGCGGGCTCACGCAGCCCACCCCTGATCTGACGCCACCCCTGTCTTCACGATCACCGTCACTCCAGCGTGCCGCTGGAGCAACCCCGTATCCGATGGGGACGCCGTCCTTTCCTTTCGCGTCCAGCGAGGAGCAGATCAGCGTCATGGCCGACGACAGATCAGTCCACACCCACCTGCAGCACTACACTGAGCACCTGGAGCGGCTCGAGGAGCTGCGCGAGCTGCTCGACGACCGGCTCGCCGCCACCGACCCCGTGCTCGACCGGGCCACCGCCGGCCGCATCAGGGCCGCACTCGAACGCATGGACCGCGGGCTCTACGGCATCTGCCGGGGCTGCGGTGTCTTCATCTCCTTCGACCAGCTGCTCCAGGCGCCGGACCGGACGTCCTGCGACGCGTGCTCGCAGCTGCGCGGCCACGAGGAAGCCGCCTAATCACCACCCTGGGCATCGATCAGAGAGCCTGCTTCAGAATGAATGAACTTGGTGGTTCTCTTCTGAGGTGCTCTTTGAGGGTCGTAGTGATATGACCACCACGCGGTGAGCGGTGTTGGTGCCTGCCGCTCATATTGGCCTGGGCCGAGTGTCCAGTTCGTCGACGGAGCCGATGGCAAGTTCAGACTGGTGCTCAATGACGGGATGTGCCCGCGTGGCGGGGGTCGCAGCGTCGCAGTGTACGGAACTGCTGCGCCGTTGGCAGGGAGTAGGACCCTGGGCGCTGGGGTCATTTGCCTGGCCTGTGTCGGTGTTTCCATCGTCGTCGACGCGTACTGGCATGCTGCTGGTGCGCGAAGGCGGTGACGCCAAAAGGAGCCACCGATGGGGCTCGCACGGAACCAGGTGGTCATGGGCTGGGCCGGTCGCGTGATGGTCTGGCCACGGAGACGCGCCTTACCGTGGAACAGGGCGAAAGGGGCTTGCAGCCTTAGGCGGCGCCGGTGGTGTGCGGAAGTTCCTGTTGGGGTGAATGTGCTTGTGCGTCGGCCTGTTCGGTCGTCCGTGATCAGGCATTGTGGCACAAGGGCCTCCATGCCTTCCATCCCCCTCGTGTCTTATACGCCCGATAAGCTTCTTTGATGTTATTGTCAGCATCCAGAAGATTTCCGTCGAACAATCCAACGCGTAACTGGAAAAGACCTTGAGACGGAGTGGTGATCCCGGCGCAAGGATTAAGACTGGACTCGCATATCGCCACTCGGATTGCCTTATTGCCTTGACGGCCGAACTTAGCCTTGATCTTCTTCTTTATCGTGGTCTTGCTTAAGTTGCAGTTCGTCGAGGCGTGATAATGGGAAGAATTTCTGGACGCCGATGCAGGTCCGCTGGGAATGGCAACTAGTCCGACGATAACGAGACTGACGGGCATGAGAGCTTTGATTTTCATCGTCTCTTTCCCCTGCGATGCACGTTTGCGGTTGGTTCCTATGTTGGATGATCGACTACATGGAATAGCCGTGCCCATATGACTGCACGGGGGTGCTATATGCCGCTGGTGTTCGACAGTAAGCCCGTAAGCAATGTGCGGCCAAGCGTCGCTGCGGAGTATGCCGAACGCCTATCGCTGACGTGTATCGCGCTGGGGCTGGCATCTCGAAGAGCTCGCCAACGTCTCAACGAAGCTTGTCGGCGAATGTCAGTGCAAGTCGGAGACGGATCCTTGCCCGCTCGCGTGTCCGCGTCGATCCGTCAGAGGTGACGACCCAGGAAGCCGAGGAGCATGCGGGCCAGGGTGACGCGGTGGTCGGACAGAGCGTGGTCGGTGGGCAGGACATCGTGGTGCAGACGTTTGACGGGATGAGCCTGGTACGCCGCTACGAGCGGATCGTGGTGCACCGCGGAGGGGGTGACGTCGTCGCGGCCGGTGCCGATGAGCAGCACCGGGCGGTCCGCGAGCAGCGGTGCGAGCCGGGCCAGGCGCCACGCGTCCCCGGCCGCCTCCATCTCCGCCACCAGGGCCTCGCCGCTGGTGCCCTGGAGCGGGCCGAGCGAGTCGGCGAACGCCTCCGTGTAGACCCCGCGATGGGAGGGATCGTCGCGGATGAGGGCGGCGACCGTACCGAAGTCGAACCCGGCGATCGAGGCGACGGCGGCGATGGACGGGTCCGCCGCCGCGGTCATCAGCGCGGCGAAACCGCCCAGGCTGTGCCCCACCACCGCGATCCGCCCGGGATCCAGGCGATGGGCGGAGGCGAGATCAGGCTCGCGCATCCTGGACATCACGGTCGCGGCGTCCTCCAGCACGTGGGCCCATGACCAGGACCCGCCGACGCCCCACGAGCCGCGGTAGTGGAACACGAGCGCCGCGTACCCCGCCCGGCGCAGCGCCTGCGCGAGGTCGAAGTTCCGCTCGTTGCCGGGAAAGCCGTGCAGCAGCACCACGACGGGATGCGGCCCGGGCCCGGCGGGCACGTGCAGGACGCCCAGCAGGTCCGTGCCGGCGCTCTCGAAGGTCAGCGCCGGGGTGGTGGCCGGGAAGCCGGGGTCGAGCGGGGGGTCGTCGGCGAGGGGGTCGGTCATCGTTACGCTCCCAAAAAGGCGATTCGGTAGGGCCGGTAGCAGCATGCCCTACCCGGCCCCGATATAGAGGGAGAGGACCGCATGGTGAACACGCTGAACCTATGGCGCCGGCCGCTGGGCGAGGTGCCCGGCGAGGTCTGGGAGCGTACGGACCTGGAGGTGCTGATCCTCGCCGAGACCGGCCTCAAAGCCCTCCCGCCCGAGATCGGCCGCCTCCACAAGCTGGTCACCCTCGACCTGGGCCACAACGAGCTGACCACCGTGCCGGACGAGCTGGGCGGGCTGACCGCCCTGAGCGGCTGCCTCTACCTGCACGACAACCGCCTGCGCGAGCTGCCCGGCACGCTCGGCGGGCTGAGAAGGCTGCGCTACCTCAACGTCGGCGAGAACGAGCTGACCGCCCTGCCGGAGTCGCTCGGCGGCATGGCCTCGCTGGTCGAGCTGCGCGCCCAGCACAACCGGCTGACCACGCTGCCCGCCGGTCTCGGCGAGCTCTCCCGGCTGCGCGAGCTGTGGCTGCGCGGCAACGCGATCGAGCACCTGCCGCCCTCGGTGGCGGGCCTGCGCGAGCTGCGCCACCTCGACCTGCGCGACAACCGGCTCGCCGAGCTGCCGGAGCCGCTCGCCGGCCTGCCGCTGCTGCGCCAGGTGGACCTCAGGAGCAACCGCCTCACCCGGCTGCCCGGCTGGGTCACCCGCATGCCCGCCCTGGAGAAGCTCGACCTGCGCTGGAACCCCTGCGACCCCGACCCGTCCCTGCTGGCGGAGCTGGAGCAGGCCGGCTGCGTCGTCCTGATGTAGCTAATTTCATGTAAAGCTAGTAGGAAATATTGACTTAACGGAAGGGTGATCGTACCTTCGAGACCATGAGCCAGGGCCTCCTTTTGACCCGGCGCCCGCACGTGGACCACGGCCACGTCACCAGCGCGCGGTGTCGCTGATTCACGGATACACCTCGCCCCGTGCCCGCTTCGGGGGTGGGCGCGGGGGAGGCACCGCCCTTCCCTCCCCCGGCTCTCATCTGGAGGAACCAACGTGACGCGAAAAATGCACCTCAACGCCTTCCTCATGGGCGTCGGCCACCACGAGGCGGCCTGGCGCCACCCGCGCAGCGCACCCGCCGGACTCACCGACGTCCGCCACTACCAGGAGCTGGCCAGGATCGCCGAGCGCGGCACGCTCGACTCGGTGTTCCTCGCCGACGGGCTCGCGCTGGCCGGCAAGGTACGCCACAACGCGCTCGGCGGCCTCGAACCGCTGACCCTGCTGACGGCCCTGGCCACCGTCACCGAGCGCATCGGGCTCATCGCCACCGTCTCGACCACGTACAACGAGCCCTTCCACGTGGCGCGCAAGTTCGCCTCGCTCGACCACATCAGCGGCGGCCGGGCCGGCTGGAACGTCGTCACCTCGGCAGGCGAGGCCGAGGCCGCCAACTTCGGCATCGAACGCCCCGCGCACGCCACCCGCTACGCGCGCGCCACCGAGTTCCTCGACGTGGTCACCAAGCTGTGGGACAGCTGGGAGGACGACGCCATCGTGGCCGACCGGGCCGCCGGCGAGTACGCCGACCTCGCCAAGATCCACCCGATCGACCACACCGGCGAGCACTTCTCCGTCGCAGGCCCGCTGAACACCTCGCGCACCCCGCAGGGCCGCCCGCTGCTCGTCCAGGCCGGCTCGTCGGAGGACGGCAAGGAGTTCGCCGCCCGCCACGCCGAGGCCGTCTTCACCGCCCAGCAGACCCTCCAGGACGGTCAGGAGTTCTACGCCGATCTCAAGCGGCGCCTGGCCGCGTACGGGCGGCGGCACGAGGACCTGCTCGTCCTGCCCGGCATCTCGCCGATCATCGGCTCGACGGAGGAGGAGGCGTACGCACTGGAGGAGGAGCTGGAGGAGCTCATCATCCCCGCGTACGGGCTGGCCCAGCTGTCGTACATGACCGGCGTCGAGCTGACCGAGGAGCACCTGGACGGCCCGCTGCCCGCCGTGCCGGTCGAGACGGAGGGCGCGCAGAGCCGCCGCAGGCTCGTCGTCGAGCTGGCCAGGCGCGACGGTCTCACGGTCAGGCAGCTGCTGTCGCGGCTGGCTGGCGGCCGCGGCCACCGCGTCGTCGCCGGCACGCCCGAGCAGATCGCCGACCAGCTCCAGGAGTGGTTCTCCAACGGCGCGGCGGACGGCTTCACCATCATGCCGCCGCTGCTGCCGAGCGGCCTTGAGCTGTTCGTGGACCACGTGGTGCCCGAGCTGCGGGCGCGCGGGCTCTTCCGCCACGCGTACGACAGCCACACCCTCCGCGCCCACTACGGCCTGCCCCGCCCGCCCTCCCGCTACGCCGCCCGCCGTGAGCCGGTCGCGGTCTGACGGTCGATGCGGATCGAGAGCCGCCCGGAGAGTGCTGCGACCTGATCGCCGTTGACGCGGCCACGCGAAGGCGGAAAGGATTGCGACATGGCGCGCACCGAACACCGGCCCCGCAGCAAGGTGCACCTCCTGCCCAAGTCGCCGGCCGACGACGTGGCCGGGCTGCCGCCCGACGTGCGGGGCACCCTCTACGTCAGGGGCAGCGGCGGCGGGATCAGGGTGGCGCCCGACGCCGGGTTCGAGGTGGTGTTCGGGCGCAGCGAGCTGGACGTGCACGTCTGCGTCGGCCCCGACGACCCGTACGTCAGCCGCCGCCACGGATCCATCACCCGCGAGGACGGGCACTGGGTCCTGCGCAACCTCGGCACCCTGCCGATCCGCCTGCCCGGTGGCCGGCTGGTGCTCACCGGGCACCGGGCGCCGCTGACGGCCGCGTACACGCCGCTGTTCATCGTCGCGCCGGAGCAGGAGCACCTGCTCGAAGTACGCATCGTCACGGCGGCCCCCGCGGCGAACGAAACGCGCAGCCGCGAGGAGGCCGACACCCGCGAGCCGAACGGCTGGGCGCTCAGCGACGTCGAGCGGCTGGTCCTGGCCTGCCTGGGCCAGCGCTACCTGCGTCCCGAGCCGTGGCCGCAGCCGCTCACCTGGTCACAGGTCGCCGACGAGCTGAGCCGCCTGCGCCCCGGCGAGCAGTGGACCGCCAAGCGCGCCGCCCACGTCGTCACCCAGACCCGCAAGCGGCTCAGCGCCAAGGTGCCCGGCCTGCTGGAGGAGGAGATCCCGCCGCCGCTCGGCAACGCGCTCAACCACAACCTCATCACCGCACTCCTGACCAGCGCCACGATCGGCCCCGCCGACCTCCGCCTGCTCGACGACCCCGAGGACCCGCACCCGTAGACCTCCATGAGCCCTCGCCCGTGCGCTCACCCGGCAGGCAACCGCTCGAAGCGGGGCAGGCGGGTGAGGTCGCAGGGGGCCGTGACCTGGGCGGGGCCTTCGAGCACCGTGCCGTCGTCGGCGCGCCAGCGGCCCTCCGGCAGGACGACGGTCCGTTCGGTGGCGCCTTGCGCGGTCACCGGTGCCACGATGAGGTCGGGACCCAGGAAGAACTGGTCGGTGACGTCGTCGAGGCCGGCCGCGTGGTACGCCATCGGCCGTACGATCGGCTCGCCCGTGGCGGCGGCGTGGTCCACCAGGCCGAGGATGCGGGGGAGCAGCGAGGCGCGGACGGCGAGCGCGTCGCGGACGGCGGCCAGGTGCACCAAGTCGAGCACGCGGGTGGGCGGCACCGAGAACTGCATGATGGGGCTGAGCGCGGCGATCTGGGCGTACCGGACGAAGAACTCCTGATCGGTCGCCCCCTGCGCGGACACCGACCCGATCTCGCCACCGCCGATCATGTCGGGACAGACGAACGGATGCCCGATCATGCCCTGCGCGAGCATCTCGGGGATCAGCGATCCGATGCCGGAGGGCCCCCACAGCGCAGGCTTGTCCTGCAGCCGCTGGGCGAGCGGCTGCCCGCCCATCCGCCAGCACGCCCGGAACTCGTTGTACGGATACCGCAGCCCCACCCGCGCCCACGCCTCGCACAGGTCGACCGGCTCGGCGGGCTCGGCCGTGCGGTCGCCGGCCCGGTAGTCGCGCACGTCGCCGGCGTCGAACTTGAAGCCGTCGACCCCGGTCTCCTCGATGAGCGCGTCGAGCCGGCCGGTGATCCACGCGACCGCGCCGGGGTGGGTCAGGTCGAGGGTGGCGCTGAACCCGTTCCACCACCGCCGGATCGCGGTCTCGCCGGCAGCGTCGCGCAGCAGCAGCCCCCGCCCTTCGAGCTCGCGGAAGACGGCGGAGTCCGGGCTGACGAACGGCACCACCCACAGCATCACCGAACAGCCCAGCGCGTGCAGCTCGGCCACCATGGCGGCGGGGTCGGGGAAGCGGGCACGATCGAAGCGCCAGGTGCCGTAGTCCTCCGCCCACAGGTCGTCGATCAGCACGACGCCGGGCGGCATCCCGCCGTCCAGCAGGTCCCGGGCGAAGCGCAGCACGCCGTCCTGGGCCGGCGTGTACGGGTGCTCGATCCACGTGTTGTACTGCGGCCCGGAGAACAGCGCGCGGGCGGGGGCCCGCCCGGACGGCGGGAAGAAGCGCCGCGAGGCCGACAGGAACGCCTCGCGCAGCGTTCCGCCCGCGCCGCCGCCCGCTCTGCCGTCCGCGCTGTCCCCCGCCCCGCCGCCTGCCCTGCCGACCCCGATGCCGCGCCCCGACAGCCGCAGAACATCGTCCTCGAAGGAGAACGCGAACGGCCGCTCCGACCACACCACCCGCCCCCGCGTGGACAGCAGCACGGGGGCGCTCTGGTTGGACGGCCCGAGAAGCTCCCTGGGCGCGGCGAGGTCGCGGGCGAACGGCCGCGCGCCGAACGGCATCGACAGCCCGTCGTCCACCGAGCCGCCCCACCACCGCTCACCCGCCTCGACGGCCAGCTCCAGTTCGTCGGACAGCAGTTCGGACTCGGAGGGGTGAAGCGTCATCGAGGACCTCTCGGAGGGAAGCGGGCGGCCGGAAACGGATCAGCGGGAGCTACCAGTTGAACATCGTGCCGTCCTCCAGCCGGCTGACCGGCAGGTACGCCCGCCGGTACGGGAACCGCTCCGCCACGTCGTCCCGGTAGTCCACGCCCAGCCCTGGCGCGTCGCCGGGATGCAGGTAGCCGTCGGCGAAGGTGTAGGCGTGCGGGAACACCTCGTCGGTCTCGGCCGTGTGCCGCATGTACTCCTGGATGCCGAAATTCGGGATCGACAGGTCGAAGTGCAGCGCGGCGGCCATGGTGACGGGCGACAGGTCGGTGGCGCCGTGGCAGCCGGTGCGCACGTGGTGGACGGCCGCGTAGGCCGCCGCGGTGCGCAGGTGGGTGATGCCGCCGCCGTGCACGACGGTCATGCGCAGGTAGTCGATGAGGTTCTCGCGCAGCAGCAGGGTCGCGTCGTGGACGGTGCTGAAGATCTCCCCGACGGCCAGCGGCGTCGTGGTGTGCTGCCGGACGATCCTGAACGCCTCCTGCTGCTCGGCCGGCACCGCGTCCTCCAGCCAGAACAATGCGTACGGCTCCAGCTCCCGCCCCAGCCGGCCGGCCTCGATCGGGGTCAGCCGGTGGTGGGCGTCGTGCAGCAGGTGGACGTCCCTGCCGTACTCCTCGCGCACCCTGGCGAACAGCTCCGGCACGGTGGCCAGGTACTTCTCCGTGCTCCACGCGTCCTCGGCGGGCAGCCCCTCGCCGGCGGGCTCGTAGAACAGCTCGCCCCTGCCCACCCCGTACGTGCCCTTGAGCCCCGGCACCCCGGCCTGCACGCGCACGGCCTTGTAACCCATGTCGAGGTAGCGCCCGACGGCCTCCACCGCCTCGCCGACGCTCTGGCCGTTGGCGTGGCCGTACACCATGACGCCGTTGCGGCTCGCGCCGCCGAGCAGCTCGTAGACCGGCACGTTGAGCGCCTTGCCCTTGATGTCCCACAGCGCCATGTCCACCGCGCCGATCGCGGTCATCGTGACGGGGCCGCGCCGCCAGTAGGCGCCCCGGTAGAGGTACTGCCAGATGTCCTCGATCTGGAACGGGTTGCGGCCGATCAGGCAGGGGGCGACGTGGTCGCGCAGGTAGGAGGCGACGGCCAGCTCGCGGCCGTTGAGCGTGGCGTCGCCGATGCCGTACACGCCTTCGTCGGTGCGGATGCGGATCGTCACGAAGTTGCGTCCCGGGCTGGTGACGAGGACTTCGACGTCGGTGATCTTCAAGCGGACTCCTTCTGGCGCGCACCCGGTCAAGGGGCTGCTTCAAGACGGTAACGGGGGCCCGGAACCGGCCGCGCGGGACCCCCGTCAATCACTGCCGGTGATGAAGCTCTGGATGGCGACGACCGCGCCGCCGCGCGCCCACTCGCGGAAGTCGTCCGACTCGATCACCACCTCGACCGAGCCGGGCAGGCCGCGCCGGTGCTCGGTGAGCGCCGCGTCGAGGTCGTCCTTGGCGACGCGGGCCAGCTCGACGCCCTCGCCCGCCAGGATCACGGTCTTGACCAGGGAGATCGTCGCGACGACGCCGATGAGCCTGCCGAGTGCGCGGCCTGAGTCGCGGACGAGCGCGCGGCACGCACGCTCGCCCGCGGCGGCCAGCCGCATGACCTCGTCGTAGCCGGCCTCCCGCCGCAGCGCCAGCGCCGCGGCCATCTCGATCGACCGGCTCGACAGGTACGCCGCCGCGCACCCGCGATGCCCCTCGGGGCAGGGCGGCCCTCCGGGGTCGAGCACCAGGTGGCCGAACATGCCGAGGTCCGCCTCCGCCGCCGGCATCAGGTGGTCGTGGGTGATGAGCGCGTACCCGATGCCGGCGCCGATCGTCACCAGCGCGAAGTCGCGCAGCCCCCGCCCCGGGCCGAACCAGTGGTGCTGGTGCGCGAGCGCCGCCACGTCGTTGGTCACCACGCACGGCACGCTCAGCGCCCGCTCCATGAGCGGCCGCAGCTCCACCTGCCGCCAGCCCAGGAAGGGCGCGTCCACCAGCTGCTCGCCGCCGAGGTGGGTGGCGGCGCGGGCGTTGCCGCCGAGCGTCACGCCGGCGCCGACGGGCGCGCCCGCGCCGTCGGACAGCTCGTCGAGCAGCCGCCTGGCCTGCCGGCACACGGCGTCGGGGTCGTGGTCGGCGATCGGCTCGTCCCGGGCGGCGAGGACCTCGGCGCGCAGGTCGGTGACCACCGCGTGCACGCGGTCGGCGGTGAGCTTGAGCCCGAGGAAGCGGTGCTCGGCGGCGGCGACGTCGAGCGGGCGGGTCGGGCGGCCGTTCACCGGGTCGTGCACCACCTCGCGCTCGACGAGGAGACCGGCGTCGACCAGCGGCTTGGTGAGCCTGGTCAGGCTGCCGGTGGACAGGTGCAGGGTCTTGGCCAGCGCGGTCCTGGACTGCGGGCCGTGGATGATCAGCTCCTTGACGATGGAGCGCGCGGCGTCGGGCAACGAGTCCCACATGCCGCCCCATCTTCGGGGCCGGACGGCCATCACGCCAGCCTCCCTTTCATTGCTTTTGTAGCAAAGCTAACACCCGTCCAGGCTCACTCGTGTCCCGGTGACTTTGTGCAGAAGTAGTGACATGCGCCTCACTTGTTCTCTAAGTTGGCTTTCCTGCAAAGCCAAGTTGGCGCTTTGCCTGGAAGGAGACGCGGATGCGTATCAGAGGGGTCTCCCGTTCGGTGGCCGCACTCGGCCTGGCCGTCATGCTGGCCGCCTGCTCGTCCGGCACCGGAGAGAGCGGCGGCACCGCCACGCAGGCGGCCGAGACGGGGCCGGTCACGCTGCAGTTCTGGTGCTGGGGCGCCGGGAAGAAGGAGAAGGTCGCGGCGTTCAACAAGGCCCACCCGGACATCCAGGTGCGGCACACCGACGCCGGCGGCGGCATGGACACGGCCACCAAACTCCTCACGGCCAGCCGGGCCGGCAACGCGCCCGACGCCGCCTGCCTGGAGTACCAGACGCTGCCCGCCATGATCGTGGCCGGGGCGCTGGCCGACATCTCCGCGCACACCGGCGCCATCAAGGACGCCTTCACGCCCGAGGTGTGGTCGCTGACCAGCTTCGACGGCGCCGTCTACGGCGTGCCGCAGGACATCGGCCCGATGGTCATGGTCTACAACAAGAAGCGCTTCGACGAGCTGAAGATCGAGCCGCCGAAGACCTGGAAGGACTTCGCCACCGTCGCCGCCGAGGTACGCAAGAAGGACAAGGACGCCTACCTCGCCACCTTCGCTCCTGCCGAGTTCGGCAACTTCGCCGGGCTCGCCCAGCAGGCCGGCTCGTCGTGGTGGAAGATCGACGGCGACACCTGGACGGTCGGCATCGCCGACGGACCCTCCACCCAGGTCGCCGCCTTCTGGCAGGACCTCATCGACAAGGACCTCGTCAAGGCCCAGCCGCTGCTCACCCCCGAGTGGAACAACCAGCTCAACAAGGGCAACATCCTGAGCTGGCCGAGCGCCCTGTGGGCCCCCGGCGTGCTGTACGGCGTCGCGGAGAAGCAGGCGGGCGACTGGGCGATCGCGCCGCTGCCGCAGTGGACCGAGGGCGACGACCGGGTGGCCTTCCAGGGCGGCAGCGCCATCGCCGTCAGCAAGAACTCCAAGCACCAGCAGGCCGCCGCCACGTTCGCCGCCTGGATGAACACCGACAAGACCGCGTACGACATCCAGATCACCGCAGGCGAGTACCCCGCGGCCATCGCGGGCCAGCAGGCGACCGCGCAGAGCGACCCGCCCGCGCTGGTCGCCGGGCAGAAGGACTACTGGGAGGTCGCGACCAAGGCCGCCCAGCGCACGATCCCGCACATCAGCTGGGGGCCGAACGTCAAGACCGCCGAGAGCGCCTTCCAGGACGCCGTGGCGGCCGCCGTCCGTGACAAGACGCTGCTGGTGGACGCGCTGAAGAAGACCCAGCAGGTGGTGGTGGACGACATGAGGTCCACGGGCTTCAAGGTCGCCGGCCCGTGAGCGCCCCGGCACGGGCCAGGAGGAGCACGCGGGCGCCGTACGTGTTCGTCGCGCCCGCCGTGCTGCTGTTCGTGGCGTTCCTGGCGATCCCCATCGGCTACGCGCTCTACCTCAGCCTGCGCGGGCTGCGGCTGACCGGCGGCGGCATCTTCGGCACCCGCCAGGAGGTCTTCGTCGGCCTCGAGAACTACGGCACCACGCTGACCGACCCGGAGTTCTGGTCCGGGTTCGGGCGGCTCGCGCTCTACGGGCTGATCAGCGTGCCGCTGACGCTGGGGCTGGCGCTGCTGTTCGCGCTGCTGCTCGACCACGCGGGCTCGCGGGCCCGCCGTTTCTCGCGTACGGCGATCTTCCTGCCGTACGCGATCCCCGGCGTGACCGCGTCGCTGCTGTGGGGCTTCATGTACCTGCCCTCGACCAGCCCGTTCAGCTACCTGACCGAGAGGCTCGGGCTGGGCGAGATCCCGTTCCTCGGCGCGGGCGGCATCTTCCCCTCGCTGGCCAACATCGCCATCTGGGGCGGCGTCGGCTTCAACATGATCATCATTTTCACGTCGCTGCGCGGCATCCCCGCCGAGCTGTCCGACGCCGCCCGCATCGACGGCGCGTCGGAGTGGCGCATCGCCTGGCACGTGAAAATCCCGCTGGTGGCGCCCGCGCTCGTGCTCACCGGCCTGTTCTCGCTCATCGGCACCCTCCAGGTGTACGGGGAGCCGACCACGCTCAAACCGATGACCACCGAGATCTCGCAAGGCTGGGTGCCGCTCATGCACATCTACACCAGCGCTTTCGTCCGCGACGACCTGCCGCTCGCCTCGGCCGCCTCGGTCATCCTGGCCGTCGGCACGCTCGCCGTCTCCGTCGTGCTGCTGAAGGTCACCCAGAAGCGCGCCTTCGGAGGCATGTCGTGAGCGCCGTCGCCACCCGCGCGTCAGCGGAACGGCGCGCGGCGAAGGCGGCGGGCGGGCCGCTGCCGCACCAGCGCGCGAAGATCCTGCCCACGATCGTGCTGCTCGTCGGCGCCTTCTACTGCCTGGTGCCGGTCGCCTGGGTGGTCGTGGCCGCCACGAAGTCCAGCGGTGAGCTGTTCTCCACCTTCACCTTCGCCCCCGGCACGGGCCTGTTTGACAACCTGCGCGACCTGTTCACCTACGGCGACGGCCGCTTCGTCACCTGGGCGGGCAACAGCGCCCTGTACGCCGGCGTCGGCTCGGCCGCCTCGACGCTGATCTCCACGCTCGCCGGCTACGGCATGGCCAAGTACGACTTCCGCGGCCGGAGCGTGCTCTTCTACGCCATCCTCGGCGGCGTGCTGGTGCCCGGCATGACGCTGGCCATCCCGCAGTATCTGCTCATGGCGCAGACCGGGCTGGTCGGCAGCTACTGGTCGGTGCTGCTGCCCGGCCTCATCTCGCCGTTCAGCATCTACCTGGCCCGCGTGTACGCCATCGCGTCGGTGCCGGACGCGACCCTGGAGGCCGCCAGGATCGACGGGGCCGGTGAATATCGCATCCTCGGCACGATCGGGCTGCCCATGATGGTGCCCGGCATGGTGACGATCTTCATGCTGCACTTCGTCAGCACGTGGAACAACTTCCTGCTGCCGTACATCATGCTCTCCGACGAGTCGAAGTTCCCGATCACCGTCGGCCTCTACACCCTGCTCGCCCAGGGCTCGTCCGAGCCCGCCCTGTACGGCATCGCCATCGTCGGCGCCGCCGTCTCCGTCATCCCGCTCATCGCGCTGCTGCTCTTCCTGCAGCGCTTCTGGCGGCTCGACCTGCTCAGCGGCGGGCTCAAGGGCTGACGGCGCCACACCATCCTCAAACGGAAAGCAACCGCATGCATCTCCACCATCTCCGAGCCGCCGGCGTGTCGGTGGTGCTCGAATGCCCGCCCGACGCGCTGCCGGCGATTCTGTACTGGGGGCCCGACCTGGGGCCGCTCGGCGCGGGCGCCCTGGAGCACCTGGCCGCCGAGCTGCGGCCACGCTCCGACCAGACCGTCGAGGTGCCGATCCGCACCGCGATCGTGCCGGAGGCGCGTACCGGATGGATGGGGACGCCCGGCCTGTCCGGCCACCACGACGGGGGCGGCGGCTGGTCGCCCGCCTTCACCGACGTGACGTGCGAGCAGCACGGGCAGCGCGTCGTCGCCGCCGCCACGGACCCGTACGCCAGGCTCGGCCTCACCGTCACCGTCGAGCTGGACCCGTCGGGGCTGCTGCGCGCCCGCGCCGAGCTGCGCAACGGGCACGACCTGCCCTACACGCTCGACGCGCTCAACCTCGTCTTCCCCGTCCACGGCAACGCCGTCGAGCTGCTCGACCAGGCGGGCCGGTGGTCCAAGGAACGCGTGCCGCAGCGCCGCCCGCTCACCGTGGGCACCCACCTGCGGGAGAACCGGCGCGGCCGTACCGGCGCCGACGCCGCGACCGTGCTGTTCGCGGCCACCGCCGGGCTCGGGTTCCGGCGCGGCGAGGCGTGGGGCGTGCACGTCGGCCACAGCGGCAACCACCGCCACTACGCCGAGCGCACCGCCACCGGCCGCACCATGCTCGGCGGCGGCGAGCTGCTGCTGCCCGGCGAGGTCGTGCTGGCGGCGGGGGAGGCGTACCGCACGCCGTGGGTGTACGCCACCTACGGGCGCGGCCTGGACGAGGCCGCCCACCGCTTCCACGAGCATCTGCGCGCCCGCCCCGCCCACCCCGTACGCCCCCGCCCCGTGGTGCTCAACACGTGGGAGGCCGTCTACTTCGACCACGACCTCGACCGGCTGCTCGACCTCGCCGACCGGGCCGCGCGGGTCGGCGTCGAGCGGTTCGTGCTGGACGACGGCTGGTTCCTCGGCCGCCGCCACGACGGCGCCGGGCTCGGCGACTGGTACGTGGACCCCGCCGTCTGGCCCGACGGGCTGCACCCGCTGGCCGAGCGGGTCAGGAAGCTCGGCATGGAGTTCGGCCTGTGGGTCGAGCCCGAGATGGTCAACCCCGACTCCGAGCTGGCCCGCGCGCACCCGGAGTGGATCCTGAAGGCCGGCGACCGGCTGCCCCCGCCGGCCCGCCGCCAGCAGGTGCTCGACCTCACCGACGAGGCCGCTTACGCGTACGTCAAGGAACGGCTGCTGGCCATCGTCGGCGAGTACGACCTCGACTTCCTCAAATGGGACCACAACCGCGACCTCGTGGACCCCGGCTCCACCGCCCACGGCGGCCGGCCCGCCGTGCACGCCCAGACCGAGGCCGTCTACCGGCTGCTCGACGAGCTGCGCGCCGCTCATCCCCGGCTGGAGATCGAGGCGTGCTCGTCCGGCGGCGCCCGCGTGGACCTCGGCATTCTGCAGCACACCGACCGCGTCTGGGCCAGCGACTGCATCGACCCCGCCGAGCGGCAGGACATCCTGCGCTGGACCGCCCAGCTCCTGCCGCCCGAGCTGATCGGCAGCCACATCGGCGCCGAGCGCTCCCACACCACCGGCCGCCGCCACGAACTGGGCTTCCGCGCCGCCACCGCGTTCTTCGGCCACTACGGCATCGAATGGGACCTCACCTCCCTGACCGACGCCGAGCTCGACGACCTGGCCGGCTGGGTCGCGCTGCACAAGCGCCACCGCGAGCTGCTGCACACCGGCACGATGGTCCGCGTGGACGACACGCCCGAGGGCGTGCGCGCCCACGGCGTCGTCGCGCCCGACGCCTCGGAGGCCGTCTACGAGATCGCCGTGCTCGGCCGCCCCGCCACCTGGCCGCCCGGCCCCGTCCGGCTGCCCGGGCTCGACCCGGAGACCGTCTACCGCGTCCGCCCGCTCACCCCGGTCGCCTCCAGGGGAGCCGCGCCCGCCTGGGTGTCCGGCGAGCTGGAGCTGCCCGGCTCCGCCCTGGCCGCCGCGGGCATCGCCGCGCCGCCCCTGTTCCCTGAGCAGTCGGCGCTGCTGCACGTCGAGGCCGTGACGGCGACCGCCTGACGGCCCGTGTAGCGGGATTGTGGTGCCGATGTGGCGGCGGTTCCTAGGCTGGCGCACGCCATCCAGGACCCCGGGAAAGGACACCTCGACGACCCCACGCTGACGGCGTTTCCCCCATCCCCCGAGGGCGACGCCACCTCCTGTGCTCTCTCTCCAGGCGCGGCCGGCCGCCCCCACCCCCCTCCACGGCCGGCCGCGCCGGCCTCTTCCCCGGCGACCTGCCGTTCGACCGGCCAGGCGGTGCCGGACTCGCCCTGGCCGGGGCCGTCGCGCCGGACAAGGCGCGGGCGCTCCGCAGCGGCGCCCGCGCTCCCCCCTTCCCCGCTTCCTCCTTCCCGTACGCCGCCCGGGATGCTGGGATGGGGACATGTCCCAAGCGCAGCTGTACGAGACCATCGGAGCCGGCTACACCGTCACCCGGCGCACGGAGCCGCGCATCGCGGCCCAGATCGAGGCGGCGCTCGGCGACGCCAGGACCGTGCTGAACGTCGGCGCGGGCACCGGCTCCTACGAACCGGCCGGCCGCCACGTCCTCGCGGTCGAGCCGTCGGCGCTCATGCGCTCCCAGCGCGCCCCCGGCGCGGCCCCCTGCCTCATCGGCACCGCCGAGCACCTGCCCTTCGACGACGGCTCCTTCGACGCCGCGATGTCGGTGTCGTCCCTGCACCACTGGCCCGACCCCATCGCCGGGCTGCGCGAGCTGCGCAGGGTGGCGCGGCGCGTGGTGGTGTTCACCCACGACACCAGCCGCGCCGGGTGGCTCGACCGGTTCTGGCTCACCCGCGACTACCTGCCCGAGGTGGCCGATCTGCTGACCGGCCGCCCCTCGCTGCCCGAGCTCGCCGAGGCCATCGGCGCCAGGGTGGAGCCGGTGCCCGTCCCGTGGGACTGCGCCGACGGCTTCTTCGAGGCGTTCTGGCGGCGGCCCGAGGCCTACCTGGACGAGCGGGTGCGCCGCGGCGTGTCCGTCTGGGTCAAGGTCGGGCCGGACGCCGAGCGGCGGGCCGTGCACGACCTGCGCGCCGACCTCGGCTCGGGCCGCTGGGCCGAGCGCAACCGCGACCTCCTCGGCCTCGACGCGGCCGACCTCGGCCTGCGCCTGCTCATCGCCTGACCGGCTCAGCGGCCGGCGGCCTGGGCGACGACGTCGAATCGCTGATGGCCGGCCCTTGCTGAGCTGTCCTGTCAGCTCCCTTCTGCGTCGGGCCTGTCGTCCGCGACGCGATCGATGGAGGTGGCCAGCCGCGTGCGCTCGCGGCCCAGCCACTGGCCCTCGGGGTAGTTGCGCAGGAACGTCTCGGCGAACTCGACCGGGTCGTCCCCGACGATCTCCCGCACCGACGTCCCGCTCACCGCGCTCTGCTCGAAGAGGTCGGCGAGGTCCTCCAGCATCGTCAGCAGGCTCTCGCCGGTGCCGGGGCCGAAGTAGATCATGTAGCGCTGCAGCGCCTCGACGGCCGTGCGGTGGCTCTCGGGCAGCCGCTCGACGCGCGCCTTGTAGTCGCGGTAGCGCTTCTTGTGCTCGAGCGGGCCGGTGACGATTTCGACGTAGCGTCGCAGGCCCTTTCTGGGCTCGCCTTCGGCGGTCATGATGGGTGGCCTCCTTCGCGGAGCTGTTCGAGACGTTCGGCGAGGAAGCTCCAGGTCCTCCAGAACTCGTCCAGGTGGTCGCGTCCCCGCGCGTTGAGGGAGTAGACCTTACGTGGCGGGCCCTTCTCCGACGGCACCTTCTCCACGTCCACGAGGCCGCGCTGCTCGATCCTGACCAGCAGCGCGTAGACGGTGCCCTCGGCGATGTCGGAGAAGCCCTGCTCGCGCAGCCACGCGGTGATCTCGTAACCGTATGCGGGACGGCCGGACAGGATCGCGAGCACGATGCCCTCGAGCGTGCCCTTCAGCATCTCCGTCGCCTGCCTGCTCATGGACGCCTTTCAGCTACCTAGCATTGTTAGGTACTGGTGCATGGTAGCGCTGAATACCGATGGCGGCGCAAGTCCCGGCACGACGAAAACGGGCCCGTCCTCAAGGACGGGCCCGTCGGCAGCGGTGGATCAGGAGAGCTTCTCCAGGTCGCTGCGGGTCAGCTTGATGGTGTTCTCGGGCAGCGGCGCCGGGTTCTTCGCCGCGTCCAGCGGATACTTCGCCTGGACGGGGTTGAGCAGCGCGGCGGGGGAGTCGGGGTAGGTCTCCAGGAACAGCACGTAGCCGGTGTCAGGCTGCAGCGCGGTCGTGCTCTCCTCCTTGTACGTCACCCCGTCGAGGACGCCGCCGAGCTCCTTGACCTCGATGGACTGCCCCACCTTGGCCTCGCCCTTGTGGACCTGCAGCACCTGGGCGGTGTAGACGGTGATGACGGTCGCCGGAACCTCGGGCTCGTCGCCGCTCAGCTCGGCGGGGGCGCCGGCCTCCGGGTTGAGCCGCGGATCCGTCGTGGTCGGGTCGGGTGCGGCAACCTCCTGGAGGTAGCGCGGCTCCCCGACGATGCGTGCCTCGACCACCAGGTTCGCCCGGTCGAAGAGCGCGTCGGCGCTTTCGTACTGGGGGTAGTCGGCACGGTAGAGCACGGCCTCCTCGTGCATGGAGCACGCGGACACGAACAGCGCAGTCAGGATGAGCGCGCCGAGACGCCGGAGCATATGGCGGCCTCCTTTAGTAATAGGCGTTGACGTCGGAGACATCATGTGCCTGTGGCTTGGTCATCGTGTTGCGGTTGCGGCCATGGTTCATGATGGACGTCGTGGAGTTGTGCGCCAGGTTGAGCGCGTGCCCCAGTTCGTGGACGAAGACGCTGGTGACGAAGTTCGCCCAATTCGACGCGTCCCTGTTGATGGTCCTCGAATTGAGCTTGACGTACATGCACATGCCGCCGCAGCGCGTGTAGTAGCCGTACCACGTGTTGCTGTACGACTTCACCGTCAGGGTCGATCCCGAATTGCTGCTCTTGTAGAAGTTGGCCGGGCTCGACGTGGCGTTCCAGTTGCTCAGAGCCCTGTTCAGCGGCGTCTGCCAGGTGCTGTTGTAGCTGTACGGATAAATGTGGATGCTGGCGATGTCCTGGCCGGTGCCGTTCCAGTGCGCGAGTGCCGGAGTGGCGCTCGCGGCCATTGCCAGAACGAGGGCGGCCGCCACCGCGGTGCCCCGTCGTGCGATACGTCCTAACGCTCCCGAAGGCATGTTGAATGGTCACCCCTTGGGTGTCGGAGGAGCTGCGCCTGATTTCCGGTGATGTGACTGAAAAGGATTTCCACGGGCCCGTGAATACGTGCGGAAAAGAACTGACCGAGGCGCGTTGATCGGAGTATGCAAGTGAGGTGATCTTGTGTCAAGAGGCGAAGTCCCGCGCCGCTCGCCGAGCCGAGGGGCGCGCGGGCCGGCCCGCTGGGACCGCCACCGGCGGGAGGTGCGGCGACGGCGCGACGGTGAAAATTTTCAGTGGAGTCAGGATGGATGAAAAAATCTGTGAGCAGAAGGAGCAAAACTCTGGACCTACGGCTTGCCGCAGGTGACGATGCGATCACCATCGTGATCGTCTCCTCACACCCGGCGAGACCCGCGAGGGTCTCGCACCTCCGCACGGTCCGCCGGGCACCGCACACTCGCCCGGCGGCCGTCACGTAGCTCTGGAGAGCCCTCATGGATCTGCCGGACGAGTTATCCCTGCCCGCCTCCCGATGGAACGGCCTGCGCCAGAGATCACCGGACACCGCGGAGAACGCGGACCCGTCGTGGAACAGGTTCGCGACCGCGGAGGCCAAGCCGCCCTCCCGCTGGCCCCGCAGGCTGGCCCCCCTCCTCACCGTCGTCCTGCTGGTGGACATGGCCTACGCCGTGCCCGCCGAGGCGGCGCCCCGCACGGCGCCCGCCGTCCAGCGGGAGAAGCCCGTGACCGGCGGCAAGGTCCCCATCAAGGCCCCGCTGCCCGACCCCGCCGCCAAGCAGGCGTGGAAGGCGGCTCCGGCCGTCAGCTGGCCCAAGCCGCAGAAGGCGGAGCTGGGCGGAGCCACAACCAGCGCCACAACCAGCGCCACAACCGGCGGCACAACCGGCGGCACAACCGGCGGCACGGCCAGGACCACCGCGGCCGGCTTCCCGGTCAGGCTGGCCCCGAGTTCCGACAAGTCCGCGAAGGCCGCGCAGGCGGCGGACCCGGCCCCGATCACCGTCGAGCTGCTCGACACCGACCTGCTCGGCCTGGCCATGCGCGTCACACCAGGCCAGGGCGTCACGGCCAAGGCGGCGCAGAAGACCCGCGTGGAGGTCGACTACTCCGGCTTCCGCCACGCCTTCGGCGGTGACTACGGCTCCCGGCTGCGCATGGTGAAGCTGGAGGAGTGCGCGCTCACCGGAGCCGACGGCTGCGCCGCGCCGCAACCCGTCAAGAGCGAGAACAACGCGACGGCCGGCACGGTCACCGCGGAGGTCGAGACCAACGCCCTGTACGCGCTGACCGCGGCGCCGTCGGGACCGTCCGGCGACCACGCCGCGACCTCCCTGTCGGCGGCCTCCGACTGGAGCGTCGGCACCCAGTCGGGCGACTTCAGCTGGAGCTACGACCTGCGGTTGCCGCCCTCGCTGGGCGGTGAGGAGCCGGAGATCTCGCTCGGCTACTCCTCGCAGAGCGTGGACGGGCGTACGGTCTCCACCAACAACCAGACGTCCTGGGCCGGTGAGGGCTTCGAGCTCAACCCCGGCGGCTTCATCGAGCGCCGCTACAAGTCCTGCATGCTCGACGGCAAGAAGACCGGCGACCTGTGCTGGGACCAGGAGAACGCCATCCTGTCGCTCGGAGACTCGTCGGTCGAGCTGGTCAAGGACGCCGGCACCAAGCAGTGGCGGCCCAAGCGCGACGACGGCACCAGGATCGAGCTGCTCACCGGCGCCACCAACGGCGACAACAACGGCGAGTACTGGCGGGTCACCACGCCCGACGGCACCCAGTACACCTTCGGCCTGAACCGGCTGCCCGGCTGGGCCGGCGGCAAGCCGGAGACCAAGTCGGTGCAGACCGTGCCGGTGTTCGGCAACAACAGCGGCGAGCCCTGCTACAGCGGCACCCCGGCCAACGCCTGGTGCCAGCAGGGCTACCGGTGGAACCTCGACTACGAGGTGGACACGCACGGCAACGCCACCACGTACTGGTACGAGCGGGAGACCAACTACTACGGCCGCAACATGAAGCCGGAGCAGGGCACCCAGTACGTGCGCGGCGCGTACCTCACCCGCATCGACTACGGCTACCTGGGCACCGAGCTGTTCACCAAGCAGCCGGCCGCCCGCGTGGTGTTCGAGGTGGCCGAGCGCTGCCTGCCGAGCGGCTCGGTGACCTGCGCGCCCGACCAGCTCAAGAAGGAGACCGCGAGCCACTGGCCGGACGTGCCGTTCGACCAGATCTGCGACAGCGGGGTGAAGTGCACCGACCGCCTGGCGCCGACGTTCTTCACCCGCAAGCGGCTGGCCAAGGTCACCACGCAGGTGCGCAACTCCGCCGGCCAGTTCACCCCGGTGGACTCGTGGGCGCTGACGCACCAGTTCCCGGCTTCGGGCGACGGCATGAGCCCGGCGCTGTGGCTGGCCTCGATCCGGCAGACCGGCCACGTGGGCGGCACGATCACGTTGCCGCCGGTGACGTTCACCGGCGTGCAGCTGCCCAACAGGGTCGACTCCGACGAGGGCAGGGCGCCGCTGGTCAAGTGGCGGGTCCAGGCCATCAACAACGAGTACGGCGGCGAGCTGCGCATCAACTACTCGGCCGCCGACTGCAAGCCGGGCGACGTGCCCGCGGCCGACAAGAACACCAGGCGCTGCTTCCCGCAGCGCTGGGCCCCGCCGGACGAGGCCGAGGTCACCGACTGGTTCCACAAGTACCTGGTGACCCAGACCGTCGAGGTGGACCGGGTGGCCGGCTCGCCGAGCGTGGTCACCGACTACGAGTACCTCGGCGGCGCCGCCTGGCACTACGCCGACAACATCCTGGTCAAGCCCGCGCACCGCACGTGGGCCGACTACCGGGGCTACGGCCGGGTCCGCGTCCGCCAGGGCGACGGGCAGGACGGCAAGCGCACGCTGTCGGAGTTCCGCTACTTCCGCGGCATGCACGGCGACAAGCTCGCCGACGGCTCCAAGCGCAGCGTCCAGGTGGAGGACTCCGAGGGCGTCAAGAAGGACGACCTCGACCAGCTCGCCGGGTTCGAGCGGGAGGAGATCCTCTTCGACGGTGACGGCGGCGCGCTGCTGACCGCGACCGTCCAGGACGCCTGGTCGGTCAAGACGGCCGAGTCCACGCAGGGCGGCGTCACCAAGGCCGCGCACGTGGTGCAGCCCGAGTCCATGGTCACCCGCACCGCGCTGGCGGGCGACAAGTGGCGGCGGACCGGTGAGGACCGCACGTACGACACCAAGGGCCTGCTGCTGCAGGTCGAGGAGAAGGGCGACCTGGCCACCGCGGACGACGACCAGTGCATCCGCTACACCTACGCCCGCAACGACTCGAGCTGGATGCTCGACTTCCCGAGCCGGGTGCAGAAGGTCGCGACGACCTGTGACACCGGTACGGCCAAGCCGGCCGCCGAGGAGATCCTGTCCGACGAGAAGATCCAGTACGACGGCCAGTCGCACGGCCAGGCCCCGACCAAGGGCGACGTCACCACGGTGCAGGAGCTGGTCTCGCCCGACGGGCAGACGATCACCGGCACGGCGCGGACGTACGACGCCTACGGCCGCGAGCTCACCGAGACCGACCCGGTCGGCACCAAGTCCGTCACCGCCTACAGCCCGGCCTCCGGCGCCCTTCCGACGGAGACCACCGAGACCAACCAGCTCGGCCACACCGAGCGCACCCTGCTCGAACCCGCCTGGGGCGAGCCGACCGTCGAGATCGACGCCGCGGGCAAGCGCGTGGACATGGAGTACGACGCGCTCGGCCGGCTGACCAAGGTCTGGCAGCCGGACCGCAGCAAGGCCGCGGGCCAGTCGCCCAGCACCGAGTACGCCTACCTGGTGCGCAACGACGGCCCCAGCGTCGTCACCACCAGGACGCTCAACGCCGACGGCACCTACACGACCAGCCACGAGCTGTTCGACGGCCTGATGCGCGAGCGCCAGACCCAGGAACCCGCTCCCGTCGACGAGACGGCGCAGGACCCGGCGCTGCGCGACGGGCGCACGATCACCGACACCCTCTACAACTCCCAGGGCGAGGAGTACAAGGCCAACACCGGCTACTTCACCACCGGCACGCCGTCCACCGACCTGTTCGGGGTGGCCGACGCCGCCGTGCCCACCCAGGTCGTGTCCGTCTACGACGGCACGGGAGAGGTGACCGCCGAGGTCTTCAAGTCCAAGGGAGCGGAGAAGTACCGCGTCTCGGCCAAGGAGGAGGGCGACCGGCTGCACATCACGCCGCTGCCCGGCGACACCGCCACCACCAGGATCGGCGACGCGCACGACCGGCTCGTCGAGCTGCGCCAGTACAAGGGCTCGACCCCGACCGGCGAGTACGAGGCCACCAAGTACACCTACGACCGCGCCGGCCGGCTGGCGACGGTGACCGACCCGGCGGGCAACGTCTGGCGGCACCACTACGACCTGCGCGGCCGTGAGATCAGGACGGAGGACCCCGACAAGGGCGTCACGACCACCACGTACAACGACGCCGACGAGGTCGTCACCACCACCGACGCCCGCGGCAGGACCCTCTGGTACGGCTACGACGCGCTCGGCCGCAAGACGCAGCTGCGCGAGGGCTCGGCCACCGGCACGCTGCTGGCCGAGTGGAAGTACGACGGGCTGGCCAAGGGCCACATGCACGCGGCCATCAGGTACGTGGACGGCCAGGCGTACACCGCCGAGATCAACGCGATCGACGCCGACTACCGCACGCTCCGCCAGACCGTGACCATCCCGGCACGGGAGGGCAAGCTCGCGGGTTCCTACCAGCTCAACACCCGCTACACGGCCGACGACCAGGTCCAGTCGATCAGCTTCCCGGCGGGCGGCGGCCTGGCCGAGGAGTCGGTCGTCTACAGCTACGACGGGCTCAGCCAGCCGGTCAAGGTCAGCGGCCTGTCGGCGTACGTGAGCGCGGCCCGCTACAGCAAGCTCGGCGAGACCCTGCAGTACGAGCTGGGCGAGGGCAGCAAGAAGACCTGGCTGACCTACACCCATGACGAGGCCACCCGCAGGCTCACGAGCATGCGGCTGGACCGGGCCGGCGCGCCCGCCAGCGACCTCGACCTGTCCTACACCTACGACGCGGCCGGCAACATCTCCAAGATCGCCGACCGGGCCGCGCAGGACACGCAGTGCTTCACCCACGACCATCTGCGCCGCCTCACCTCGGCGTGGACGGCCACCGACGACTGCGCGAGCGGCGCCCCGCAGTCGGGCAAGATCGGCGGCGTGGCCCCGTACGCGGTCAGCTACGCCTACGACGTCACCGGCAACAGGACGAAGGAGACCAAGCACGCCTGGGGCGGCGCGGCCGAGCAGGTGCGCACCTACACCTACCCGGCGGCCGGCGGCAAGCAGCCGCACGCGCTGCAGAGCGTCGGCGCCGACCTGTTCAGCTACGACGCCGCGGGCAACACCACCAGGCGCAAGGTCGGCAACGCCGACCAGAGCCTGGTCTGGGACGCCGAAGGCAACCTGGAGTCGGTGACCGAGGGCGGCAGGACGACGTCGTTCATCTACGACGCCGACGGCGACCGGCTGCTGCGCAAGACGGCCACCGACGCCACCCTCTTCATCGACGACATGGAGCTGCGGCTCGATCACGCCAAGAACACCGTCGAGCAGACCAGGTACTACACCATCGGCGGCGAGGCCATCGCGGTCCGCACGCCGGACAACCAGGTCTACTTCATGGCCAACGACCACCAGGGCACCGCGCAGGCCATGGTCAACGCCGGCACCGGGGACGTGGCGATCCGCCGGCAGACCCCGTTCGGTGAGGATCGCGGGTCACCACCGCCATGGTGGCCGGGACAGCGCGGCTTCGTCGGCGGCACCAAGGACGCCACGACCGGGCTCGTGCACCTCGGAGCCCGCGAGTACGACCCGGCCAACGGCCGCTTCCTCTCGGTGGACCCGATCATCGATGAGGGCGAGCCGCAGCAGCTCAACGCCTACGCCTATGCCAACAACAGCCCCGTCACGATGAGCGACCCCGACGGTCAGCTCGTCTGGTTCGTGGTCGGCATCGCGGCGCGGATCGCGGCGCGGGCCATCGCCAGGAAGCTGGCGCAGGCCGCGGCGCGGCGGGCGGCAGCGGCGGCGGCCAGGCGGGCGGCGCTCGCCGCTGCCCGGCGCAGGGCGGCGGCGCTGGCCAGGAAGCGTGCCTTGGAGGCGGCCAAGCGACGAGCCGCGGAGGCCGCGCGGAAGCGCGCGGCGGCCGAGGCCAGGAAGCGGGCCGCGGAGGCCGCCAAGAAGCGGGCCGCCGCGGTGGCCAGGCGGAAGGCGGCGCTGGCCAGGCAGCGCGCCGCCGCGGCGGCGGCCCGGCGACGGGCGGCGGCGGCGGCACGGCGGGCCGCGGCGGCCCGGCGGCGCGCGGCCGCCGCACGCAGGGCGGTCACCCGGCGGGCCAGC
Source organism: Nonomuraea sp. NPDC004580 (assembly GCF_040609855.1). Taxonomy (NCBI): domain Bacteria; kingdom Bacillati; phylum Actinomycetota; class Actinomycetes; order Streptosporangiales; family Streptosporangiaceae; genus Nonomuraea; species Nonomuraea sp. NPDC004580. Next base: position 58,384 of record NZ_JBEXLH010000050.1, read on the forward strand.
AAGCCCAAGGCCACGGTCCGGCACCGTCCCGCCACCCGGCCCACCAGCCGCAAGGCCGTCCAGCGGCAGTCGCCGCCCAAGGCTCAGCGCACGCCGCCGAACTCGTCTCAGCCGCGCGGGCTGAGCGAGACGCAGAAACGCTCGATCGACGAGCAGCTCGGCAGGGTGCGGCCCACCGGTTCGCACACCAGGGCGACCCCCAGGGAAGCCGACGGCATCGCTCACCAGGGCACCGGGTGGGGCCCGGCGAGCAAGCCGTACTCCTCGGAGACGCCGCGCTCGAAGATGCCGACGGTGGCCTACCGCCTCTGGCAGATCTTCCGCTCGCCTGCGGTGCCGCCCAACTAGAAAGGAGTCAGCTCCCCGACGAGGAGACACCGAGCCCCCGCCCCGGACGAACACCCGTCCAGGGCGGGGGCTCCCCGCGTTCCACGGCCGCCCGTGAAGGGCAGGGGCTCCGCGCGCTTCACGGCCGCCCGTGTTTCACGGCATCCCGTGCGGCGGCTCTCCGTGCGGCGGCCTCCTGTGCTCAGGCGGGTGCGGCGGGGGCCGGGGTGCGGTGGTGCAGGGCGAGGAGCATCGCCACGAGCAGCGCGACCAGGATCGCCAGCTCCGCCAGCCCCGCCCACAGGCCGGCCAGGGCGGCGGCCGGCGCGACGACCGCGACCACGCCCTTGACGCGCGCCCAGGGCAGCCGGAGCATCCGCCGGAACCAGAAGTCGCCCGCCAGGCTCAGGGCGAGCACTCCCGCGACGCCGAGACCCAGGTCGACCGGCAGGTCCTTGGCGCCGATGCCGAGCGCGAGCATCGACTCGCCGAGCACCACGATGACCAGCAGCCCGTGCCGCTCGACCACGTGCGCGGCGCCCAGCGCGAAGCCCTGCTGGCCGATGAAGTACGGGCTGCCCCACAGCAGGACGAGCGCGGCGATCCACGGCAGGTAGGAGTAGGGCGTCTCCAGGAACCCGGCGACGCCGATGAGCGCGGTCGCGGCCAGGTTGAACGGCACCACCCGCACGATCGCCCGGGTGGCCTGCGCGTACAGGGCGCTGTGCACCAGGATCAGCAGCAGGTAGCCGACGGCGAAGGCGACCCCGCCGCCCATGAACGTGCTCGGGATGGCCAGCGCCATGACGAGGAAGCCGGCCATGCCGAGCAGGACCAGGATCCGGCGGGCGGGCCGTACCGGTGGCACGGAGTTGAGCAGCCAGACGTACCCCGCGTACATCCACCACATCACGCCGAAGACGAGCACCACCTGCAGCGCGCTCTCCCCGATGCCCACGGCCGGATGCCCGGGCGGCGGCGTCTCCATGCCGGCCACCAGCAGCGCGGTGAGCTGGGTGATGGTGAAGACGAAGACCAGGTCGAAGAAGAGCTCCAGGGTGGAGACGCGTAGGTCGGGCTCGGGAGCGGTGGCGGGCCGCTCGGCGAACCAGCTGGGCAGTCGCATGGGGGGCCTTTCGATGGATGTCAGGGCTGGTACGGTGGGGCGACGCCCCAGCCCCAGCGGGGCACCGGCGCCTCGGCCGGCGGTGTCGCGCCGGGCTGCGAGTTCTGGACCGCGATGCGGGTGCCCCACTCGATGTAGCCGGCGAAGGCGGCACGGAACTCCGGGTCGCCGGGCAGCCCGGCCTCCTCGGCGGCGTCCATGAGCAGCGACACCCACCGCCGGCGCTGCTCCTCGCTCAGGCGCCGGTTGAGGTGGTGGGCCAGCATGCGGGGGTAGCCGCCCAGCTCGCGGGTGTAGCGGTCGGGGCCGCCGAAGACCTCCGACAGCCAGATCGCCACGTGCCGGGGATGGTCGGGGCTCATGCCCGCGAACAGGGGCCCGATCAGGTCGTCGGCGAGCACGTGGCCGTAGAAGACCTCGGTGAGCCGCTCGAACGCCGCCGCCCCGCCCGCCCACTCGTAGAGCGTCGGCTCGGTCTTGGTGATGAGCTGCTCGTAGTGCCGCATCTCCTCGACCGCGGAGACGTACGGCTTGATCTCGGCGAAGAACGCGGCGAAGTGCGCGCTGTTCCTGAAGCCGTTCAGGTGGTCCTCGGCCGAGGACCAGTCGATGCGCAGGACGTAGCAGGCGGGCTCGTCCACGCAGCGCGACAGCTCGTAGCCGAGGCACTGGGGCGCCTCGCCGAGCGGGACGACGGCACGGCGGTAGGCGGCCTCGAACTCCCCGGCCGCCTCCGGAGGGACGCGGTAACGGACGTACTCGACGATCACGAGGTCCTCCAGGGTGTAATCAAGTAATCGAGCTCTGTGGGCATCGTAGGCGACAAAGAGGTTCATATCCGCCCACACCTGTTCGCGGCGGGATCATAGCGACCGCGCGACCGCACAGTGATCGTCGGCCTCACCGGGCGTTGTCCGCGGGGGCGTCGGCGCGCATAGTGAGGTCGTGAGCGACGAGTTGCCGGACGACCCCTCCGGGTTGCTCCGTGGTGGCACCGCCCGTTCGGTCAGGACGGCCCGCTCACGCGTGCGCACCTGGACCCCGGCCGTGCTCCTCGCCGTGCTCTCGTCCGGCGCCTTCGCTGCGCTCCTGACCGGGGCGGGGCCGGTGGCGGCCGGCATCGGGGCGTTCGCGGCCGTGGGCGGGAACCTGCTGACCGACCTGGTGAAGTCCGGCATCGACGCGCTCAAAGGCCGCGACCTCCGGGAGGAGGAGGTACGGACCGAGCTCGAACGCCGGATCAGCGCGGCGCTCGAAGGCGGCGGGGAGCACGCCCGAGCGCTGCGTGCTGAGATCGCCGCCGTGCTGCGCACGTTCGAGCTGGCCGGAGCCGCGATCGAGGAGGCCGTGCGGACCGGCGACCGCGAGCTGCAGGCCGCACTGACGGACGGGCTGGCCAGGCTCGGCGGGGAGTTCGCCGAGTTCTCCTTCGTGCTGTCCGACGTCGAAGGCCGGCTGCGGCGCATCACGGAAGGCGTCGACCAGTCGCGGGCACAGCTGCAGGTCGCGGTCGGGCTGCAGTACCGCCAGGCGACCGACACCCGGCTGCTGCTCGAGCAGGTGTCGCTCATCGAACGGCGGACCAGGGGCTCCGCGGCCGCCGTCACGGGGCCGCGCTGGTCGGACGGCAGCCCGTACAAGGGGCTGAGCGGGTACGGCGAGGCCGACGCGGACGTCTTCTCCGGCCGCGAGGTCGTGACGGCCGAGCTCGTCAGTACCCTGTCGGAACGCCTGGGCGGCACCGGACTGCTGGTGCTGACCGGCGCGTCGGGGGCGGGCAAGTCCTCGCTGCTGCGCGCCGGCCTGCTGCCCGCGATAGCGCGCGGCGACCTGTCGGAGGCGGCCCGCCACTGGCCACGCCACGTCCTGGACCGGCCGGGCCGCGAGCCGCTGACGGTGCTCGCCACGCTGCTGGCGGGCCTGGCCGGGCTGGATGCCGGCACCGTGCTCGCCGCGCTCAGGCGTGCGCCCGGCGAGGCGTCGTTGCTGGTCAGGCAGGCGGTGGACACCGACGCCAGGCGGCGCGCGGCGCCCGGCACGCCTGGACAGGACGGTCGCCTGATCCTGGTCGTGGACCAGTTCGAGGAGGTCTTCGACGCCCCGGAGGGGGAGCGGGCCGCGTTCGTCGCCGCCCTGCACGCCGCCGCCACCGTCCCGTCGGGACCGGCGGGAGCGCCCGCCGCGCTCGTCGTGATCGCGGTGCGCGGCGACGTGATCGACCGCTGCGCCGACCATCCCGACCTGGTGGACGCGCTCCAGGAGGGCCCGTTCGTGCTGGGCGCGATGAACGAGCAGGAGCTGCGCGCCGCCATCACCGTGCCGGCCGCGGCCGCGGGACTACGGCTCGAAGCGGGACTGGCCGACACCGTCCTCGCCGACCTGCGCTCCTCGTCGGGCGGTTTCGACGCGGGCGTGCTGCCGCTGCTGTCGCAGGCCATGCTGACCGTCTGGGAGCATCGCGAGGACGACCTGCTCACCCACCGCGGCTACGCGCGTACCGGCGGGGTCACGCACGCGGTCACGGCGAGCGCGGAGGCCGCGTACGACGGGCTCGACCCAGCCGGGCGCGAGCGGGCCCGCCAGGTGTTCCAGCAGCTGGCTGCGGTGTCCGCCGAAAGCAGGCTGGTTCGCAGGGCACGGCCACGCGCCGAGCTGGGGCCCGTGGACGACGTCCTGGAGGTGTTCGCCCGGCGCCGGCTGCTCGTCGCCGACACTGGGTCCGTGCAGATCGCCCACGAAGCGCTCCTCCAGCACTGGCCCCGCCTGCGCGGCTGGATGGAGGCCGACCTGACCGGCCACGCGCTGCGCAGCCAGCTCCTGGACGAGGCGGAGGAGTGGCGGCGCAACCGCCGCGACGCCTCGTACCTGTACCGGGGCGAGCGGCTGGACGCCGTCCTGCACGCCAGGCCCCGGTGGGAGCCCGGCACCGTCACCGGCCCGGCAGCGGAGTTCCTGGAGGAGAGCGTGCGCGCGCGGAGCCTGAGCCGGCGGCGGCGCAGGCTCACGGTCGTCGCGCTGTCGGCGCTGCTCGCCGTCGCCGTCGCCTTCGGCGGCGTGGCGCTCGTGCAGGGCAGCGCGGCCCGCGAGCAGGCGGCGGCCGCCTCGGAGCAGCAGCGCGTCGCCACCGCCAGGCGGCTGATCGCCAAGGCCGAGTCGGCGCTGTCCACCGACCCGAGGACCGCGCTGATGCTCGGCGTCGCCGCCCACCGCATCCACCCGGACGCCGAGACGTACGCCGCGCTGCAGAACGTGCTCACCACGACCCCGTACGCCGGGCAGCTGGCCGGGGTGCGCCAGCCGGTCACCTCGATCGCCTACGCGCCGAGCGGGCGCTACCTGGCCGCCGGGTTCTCCACCGGTGCGATAATGCTGTGGGACGTGCGCGACCCGCTGCGTCCCCGCCAGACCGGCGCGGCGTTCAAAGGGTTCGAGTCACCCGCCACGGTGCGGTTCACCCGGGACGAGCGGCGGCTGGTCACGATCGGCTCCGAGGCGCAGGTCGTCATCTGGGATCTGGCCGACCCCGCCAGGCCCGCCGTCGCGGGGCGGCGGACGACGTACGAGAAGGGCGACACGGCGGAGGGGTGGCTGTCGCCGGACGGCTCCGTCCTCGCCACGTCCAGCGACAAGCAGCCGCGCCTGCAGCTGTGGGACGTGCGCGACCCCGCCCGCATCAAGCGCGCCGGCCGCCCGTTCCCCGCCGTCGCCGGGCCCGTCAGAGCGCTCGCCTTCTCGCCCGACGGCACGACGATGGCCATGGCCGCGTACGAGAGGAAGGCGCCCGCGCTGCTCTGGGACGTGCGCGAGCGGACGGCGCCGCGGCCGCTCGCCCAGATCGTGGTCAAGCCCGACGACATCGTGGAGTCGCTCGCGTTCTCCGCCGACGGCAGGATGCTGGCGGTCGGCGGGTCACTGCGCGGCACCCACCTGTGGGACGTCGGCCGCCCGGCCCGCCCGCGCCCGCTCTCCGGGCCCCTCTCCACGTCCATCCTCGCCGACGTGCTGTTCTCACCCGGCGACGACCTGCTGGCCACGACAGGGAGCCGCGACAGCGGACTGCTGGTGTGGGACACCTCGGACCCGAGCGCACCGCAGCTGATCGAACGGCTGACCGCGGGCCAGATGGACCGCGCGATCGCGTTCTCGCCGGACGGCCGCGTGCTCGCCGCCGGCAGCTCGGAAGGCCGCGTCACGCTGTGGAACCTGGGAAGGGCCGGCCGGCCCCGCGCGTTCGGCCCGCCCGCCGTCGGCCACCAGGACGGCGAGTACACCGAGATCTACGCGATGGACCTCAGCGACGACGGCACGATGGTCGCGACCGGCGGCCGGGACAGCGCCGTCGAGCTGTGGGACGCCACCGACCAGGCGAACCCGCACCACGTGGGCACGCTCACCGGGCACACCGGCGAAGGGGTGAACGCCGTCGCGTTCACCACCGACGGCCGCACGCTGGCCACCGGCGACGGTAAGGGGACCGTCCTGCTGTGGGATCTGACCGACCGCCGGCGCCCGCGCCGCTGGGGGCCGCCGCTCAGCGGCCCCACCGGCATCGTCCGGTCGCTGGTGTTCGCGGCCGACGCCGGCACGCTGACCGTGGGCGGCGACGACTCCACGATGGTCTGGGACGTGCGCGACCCCGCGCGGCCCCGCTTCATCGGGCACGTGCTGAGCGGCGAGCGCACGCTCGGCACCTGGCGGGTGCGCGACGGCCGCGTGCTGGCCCTCGTCATCGGGTCCGGCACGTACGCGACACCGACCGCCGTCGCCGAACCCCTGCTCACCCCCACGAGCGGCGGCGACTCACCGGAGGTCAGGCCACCTGAGGACGGCCCCGGCGACCCGACCGGCGCCAGGCTGTGGGACATCACCGACATCCGCCACCCCAGCAGGCTCGGCCCTGGGCTCGTCGGCCACGAGGCCGAGGTGTCCACCGCCGCGCTGTCACCCGCGGCGGATCTGCTGGTCACGAGTGACCGCAATGGCGCGGTCATCCTGTGGGACCTCTCGGATCCCGCACGCGCCCGCCCTCTCGGCGACCCGCTCGTCCCGCACGGCACCCTCCAGGCGGTCGCCGTCGCGTTCGCGCCCGTCCCCGGCATCATGGTGACCGGCGGCATCGACGGCAACGCCTACCTGTGGGACCTCGGCAACCGCATCCTGCCCCGCCAGCTGAGCACCGCGCTCGCCGACAATCTGGACACGGTCTGGCCGATGGCCTTCTCCGCCGACGGCGACATCCTCGCCACGGCCGGTTACCGGGGAGATTTCGTCCTGTGGGACCTGCGGCCGACGTACGAGCTGCGCCGTCACCTGGACGAGACGGCGTGCCTGGTGACCGGCGGCGGCCTGGATCGGGAGCGATGGCCGCGTTATCTGCCTGATCTGCCCTATCGTGACACCTGCGGGTGATCATGACCGCCACCTTGACGGCGTGACCGTTTGCCCGCTTACTGGTGACCCGGAGCTCGATCCAGGGGAGGTCATGGCGGGAGCGACGTTCGGCATCCTCGGTCCCGTCCACGCGTGCCGGGCGGACGGGCGGGAGGTCGCGCTCAAGGGCAAGGAGTGCGCGCTGCTGACCGCGCTGCTCCTCAACGCCAACGTGGCGGTCTCGCGCAGGCGGCTGATCGACGCGCTGTGGGAGACGCCGCCCGCCTCCGCGGTGCCCAACCTGCAGACGCACGTCGCGCGCATCCGCAAGACGTTCGGCCCCGACATCAGCCTGTCCACGGTGGGTCCCGGATATCTGCTGGAGGTCGCTCCCGAGGAGCTCGATTTGCTGGTCTTCGAGCAGGAGACGCGGCGGGCGCGGGCCGAGGTGGAGCAGGGCGACCTGGCCGCCGCGGTGCGCCGGTTCGAACGGGCGCTGGAGGTGTGGCGGGGCCGGCCGGCCGAGGGCGTGCAGCTGCACGACTGGGCGCTGTCGCGGGTGGCGGAGCTGGACGAGCGGCTCGACGAGACGCGGCTCGACCGGGCCGAGGCGATGCTCGGCATCGGCCTGCACGCCGAGGTGATCGGCGAGCTGCGGCCGTTCCTCGCCGAGCAGCCGCTGAGCGAGCGCGCGTGGCGGCTGCTCATGCTCGGCTACGCGCGGGCCGGGCAGCGGCACCGGGCGCTGGAGGCGTACCGGCAGGCGCGCGAGCGGCTGGTCGGCGAGCTGGGCATCGAGCCGGGCGAGGAGCTGCGGCGGCTGCACGCCGTCATCCTGGACGACGCGCTGCCGGCGGCCGGCCCCGAGC
>NZ_JBEXLH010000051.1:0-65775 GCF_040609855.1 Nonomuraea sp. NPDC004580
CTCAACGCCGACGACCCGTACGTGCTGGGCATGGCAGGCCGTACCCGGGCGCCGATCCTGCTGTACGGGCGCGCGCCGCAGGCCCAGGTACGGGCGGCGACCCGGGGGCGTCGCCGGCCACCCGCATCGACGCCCGCGCCTTCCTGCTCGCCGCCGCCGACACCGCGCTGCGCGAGCGGCCCACGTCCGGCGCTTACTGGTACGTACGCGAGCGCGCGACCTCCCCCACCGGCTACTGGCCCAAGGAGTTCTGGGACGGGGTGAGCAAGCTCCAGCGCCAGGAGCAGGCCGAGATCGACAGGACCGGCGCCGAGGACGACGAGCTGATCGCGATCAACGAGAAGTACAACAAGAAGCTGGCGGACCTGCGCGAGCGCGTCTACCCCGACGGTCCTCCGTTCAAGGCGTACATCGTGGAGTCCGAGGAGCGGTGGCGGCCGAAGCAGGCGGGCGGCACCCACCGCACCCGGCGTACCGACCGCGAGGTCGTCTTCCCCACGCCGCAGGACGAGGCCGCGTGGCGCAAGGAGGGCTCGCCGAAGCTCCTGCGGGACCGGCCGGAGAACGTCGACGACACCCTGCCCAGGCCGCTGTCGATCGAGAACATGGACATCACCATGCAGAACGTCGGTGACCTGCCCCGGTCGAAGAAGGCGCTGGCCGCCCGCCTGCGGGCGCAGTTCGAGCGGCTGCCCGAAGACGGCAAGGAGTTCGACCTCTACCTGTGGCAGACCACCGTCGACCTGATGACCGCCCCGACCACCCCTGGCACCCGCGCCGCGATCTTCCGCATCCTCGCCGACCAGCCGGGCATCCGCTCGGACGGCGAGGTCAAGGACGCTGCCGGCCGCGAGGGCGTCGGCCTGACGGTGGACAGCGACGACGGGTACGAGTTCCGGCTCGTCGTCGCCGAGGACACGGCGGAGCTGCTGGAGTACTCGGTGGCGGAGAAGGGCGAGGACACCACGAGGGTCACCTTCGAGGAGTTCGGCTGGACCGACAAACTGGGCGAACGCCCCCAGAACTAACCCCTCCGAACCGGGCAGGCGCGTCCCGCTAGGGTGGGGGGCGCGCCGGCGCCGGCGCTGGTTCGAGTAAGGGCTGGGGAGCACGATCCGATGACTGAGCTGGTGACCTTCGGTGAGACCATGGCGCTGTTCGCGGCGCGCCGCACGGGGCCGCTGCGCTTCGCCCGCGACTTCGACCTCGGCCTGGGCGGCGCGGAGTCGAACGTGGCGATCGGCGTCTCCCGGCTCGGTCACGCGGCCACCTGGGTGGGCCGGGTGGGCGCCGACGAGTTCGGCGACCTGATCAGGTTCACGCTCGCCGGCGAGGGCGTCGACGTGCGGGCCATCCCCGACCCCGGCGCGCCCACCGGGCTGATGATCAAGGGCAGGCGCACCGCCGACCTCATCGACGTGCGCTACTACCGCAGGGACAGCGCGGGCTCGCGGCTGCGCGCCGGCGACCTCGACCCCGCCCTCATCAGGTCGGCCAGGATCCTGCACGTCTCCGCGATCACGCCCGCCCTGTCGGCGTCGGCGCGCGACGCCGTGCGCCACGCGATGGCCGTCGCCAGGGACGCCGGGGTGCCGATCTCGCTGGACGTCAACTACCGGCGCGCGCTGTGGAGCCCCGAGGAGGCCGGGGCGTGGCTGCGCGAGGTGATCGGCGAGGTGGACGTGCTGTTCGCCACCGAGGCGGAGGGCCGGCTGATCGCCGACGTCGAGGGCGCCGATGAGCTGGCCGGCGAGCTGGCGGGGCGGGGGCCGAAGCACGTGCTGATCAAGTTCGGCGCCGAGGGGGCCATGGAGCTGTCCGGCGGGGCGGTGCTGCGGGCGGAGCCGTACCAGGTGACCGAGGTCGACTCGGTCGGCGCGGGCGACGCGTTCGCGGCGGGCTGGCTGGCCGACTGGCTCGCGGGGGCCAAGCCGGCCGACCGGCTGGCCACGGCGTGCGCGGCGGGGGCGTTCGCGGTCACCTCGCAGGGCGACTGGGAGAGCCTGCCCCGGCGCTCCGACCTCGACCTGCTCCGCAAGCCGGCGGACGGCGTCAACCGCTGAGGTTCATACGTGACCAAGCCTTAACATGTGGGGCATGAGACGCCCCCTGGGAGACCTCGAGTCCACGATCATGGACAGGATGTGGGCCTACCGCAGGCCCGCCTCCGTCCGCGACGTGCTCGAAGACCTCCGCAAGGAGCGCGAGATCGCCTACACCACGGTCATGACCGTGATGGACAAGCTGCACACCAAGGGCCTGCTGCGGCGCGAGCCGGTCGGGCGGGCCTATGTGTACGAGCCCATCGCCACCAAAGAGGCCTACACCGCCGAGCTGATGCGCCACGCGCTGGCGGCCAGCGGCAACCAGGCCGCCACGCTGGTCCACTTCCTCGAACGGCTCACTCCCGAGGAGGCGACCGCGCTGGAGACGGCGCTCCAGGTCGTGCCGCCCGGCAGCCGCCGCGCCTAGCCGTTCCTCCCCCTGTTTTCGTCCCTGCCTCGCGGGCAGGCGGACAGGACTACGCAACGGGGAAGGAAACGGCACGATGACCGACGTTTCGGGCCAAGGCTCGCAGCCGGAAGACCAGCGCCCTGTCCTCACCAACCGGCAGGGGCACCCGGTCTACGACAACCAGAACCAGCGGACGGTCGGCCCGCGCGGCCCGGCGACGCTGGAGAACTACCAGTTCCTGGAGAAGATCAGCCACTTCGACCGCGAACGCATCCCCGAGCGCGTCGTGCACGCGAGGGGCACGCTCAGCTACGGCTACTTCGAGGCGTACGGCAAGCTCGGCGACGAGCCGATCGCGCGCTACACCAGGGCCAAGCTCTTCCAGGAGGAGGGCAAGCGCACCGACGTGGCCGTGCGCTTCTCCACGGTGATCGGCGGCCGCGACTCCGCCGAGACGGCCCGCGACCCGCGCGGCTTCGCCGTCAAGTTCTACACCGAGGACGGCAACTGGGACCTCGTGGGCAACAACCTGGCCGTCTTCTTCATCAGGGACGCCATCAAGTTCCCCGACGTGATCCACGCGCTCAAGCCGGATCCCGTGACGTTCCGCCAGGACCCGAACCGGATCTTCGACTTCATGTCGCAGACGCCGGAAAGCCTGCACATGCTGGTCAACCTGTTCAGCCCGCGCGGCATCCCGGCCGACTACCGGCACATGCAGGGCTTCGGGGTGAACACCTACAAGTGGGTCAACGCGCAGGGCGAGTCGCGGCTGGTCAAGTACCACTGGATGCCCAAGCAGGGCGTACGCAGCATGACCGAGGCCGACGCCGCCGCAGTCCAGGCGCACGACCTCGGCCACGCCACCAAGGACCTGCACGACGCGATCGAGCGCGGCGAGTTCCCCGAGTGGGAGCTGCTCGTGCAGATCATGACCGACGACGAGCATTCCGAGCTGGACTTCGACCCGCTCGACGACACGAAGGTCTGGCCGGAGAACGAGTTCCCCGCGCTGCCGGTCGGCCGCATGGTGCTGAACCGCAACGTGGAGAACCAGTTCGCCGAGAACGAGCAGTCCGCGTTCGGCACCGGCGTGCTGGTGGACGGCCTCGACTTCTCCGACGACAAGATGCTCATCGGCCGGACGTTCTCCTACAGCGACACCCAGCGCTACCGGGTCGGGCCGAACTACCTGCAGCTCCCGGTCAACCAGACCAGGGCCGAGTGCCGGACCAACCAGCGCGACGGCCAGATGACGTACTTCGTGGACACCGGCGGCGAGGACCCGCACATCAACTACGAGCCGTCACTGCGCGACGGGCTGCGCGAGGCGCACTATCCGCACGCCGACGAGGTGGGCCCGGTCATCTCCGGCCGGCTGACCCGCAAGCGGATCCCGCGCACGAACGACTACACGCAGGCCGGGCAGCGGTATCTGCTCATGGAGGAGTGGGAGCGCGACGACCTCGTCCGCAACTTCGTCACCAACCTCAAGCAGTGCGACCGCGCCATCCAGGAGCGCATGGTCTGGCACTTCCTGCTCGCCGAGGACGACCTCGGCCTGCGCGTCGGCGAGGGCCTCGGCATCACGCCGGACGACGTGGCCCACCTGGAGCCGCTGCAGAGCCAGGACCTCACCGACGAGGACCGCAACCGGCTCGCCAAGCTGGGCAGGAACGGCCCTCGCGACGTCGAGAACCTGAAGATGACCCACTGCGTGCCCAACGAGCGGGCGGTGCACGCGGAGTCGTAGCTCACCGGTGCGAGCGGGCCCTCGACGCGGGGGCCCGCTTCCCGCGGGTCAGGCCGGCCAGCGCTCCACCCGCCGCCACCGCCCGCGCCAGTCGCCGAACCACTGCGCGAACCACGGATGCGCCCCCGCCAGCGGCATGACGTACGCCACCGTCTCCAGGTAGTAGCGCCGCTGGAAGCGCCACGGCATCCGCTGCAACTCCTGCACGTTGCTCACCCGGTCGGCCAGCTTGACCAGCACCGCCTTGGGCGGCGCCTTCACCAGCGAGGCGAGATGGTCCGCCTTCGCGCCGCCCGGCGGCTTCGTCACCCACCGCACCAGCGCTCCCACCTCGGGCCCGAACCTGCGCGCCACCTCCGCCTCGGTGCAGGCCGTGTCCTCCAGGACGTCGTGCAGCACGATCGACACCAGCACGTCCCTGTCGCTCAGCCCCGCGCCGCGCACCGCCACCTCCAGCGCCTCCAGCAGATGCTCGAGGTACGGCCGTCCCGTGGGCCGCTGCTGCACCCCGTGCCGGCGCCGGGCGAAGGCGACCGCGTCACGCAGGGCGTCCACGGTGCGCTCCGGGAGCGCCGCGGCCAGCGGGCCCTCCGCGTGCGCCCAGGACGGCCAGCTCGTGAAGATCTCCATCCCGCTCCTTCGTCTGTGATCGTCGCCGCGAGCGTGTCCTAGGCTGAGAATATGGCCGAGATCGCGGTGCCCGACGGGCAGTGGACGTTCAATGGGGAATTACTGCGGATCGTCCCCGGCAGCGACAAACGCGTCGACGAGCTGCGCAGGACGCTCGGGGAGATCGAGGTGCCGCTGGAGGCCATCGCGGGAGCGGCGTTCGAGCCCGGGCGCAAGGGCGGCCACCTCCGGCTGCGGCTGCGCAAGGGGGCCGACGCGCTGTCCGACGTGGTGGCGGGGGCGCTGGCGGCGCCGGCCGATCCGTACCGGCTGGCCGTGCCCAAGGCGCGGGCCGGCGCGGCCGAATACTTCGCCGACGAGGTCCGCGACACCCTGCGGGTCTTCGAGACGCCCAGCGGCCCCTGCGACGCCTACCTCCTGCGCGTCCCCGACGTCCCCATCACCGCCACGGCCGGCGATGGCCAGGTGTTCTTCGACGGCGAGCGCATCCGCCTCGAGTGGACCGGCTGGGCCAGCAGCGACAAAGAGAAGATGGGCACCCAGGAGTTCCCGCTGACCGACGTGGCGGGCGTGGAGTGGAAGCCGCAGTCCGGCATGGGCTACGGCACGCTGCGCTTCCGGGTCAAGGGCGGCGGGCCGTCCCTGCCGCCGCAGAAGGACCCGCGCTGCGTGGCGTGGAGCGTGCAGCGCTTCGGCGGCACCACCGCGCTGGTGGCCGCGGCCGTCCTGGCCCGCCTGCCCCGCGAGCCGCCCGAGCTGCCGCCCGCGCCGGCCCCCGACGACGACGTCCACGACGCGGTGCTGCGCCGCCTGGCCGAGCTGGGCCGGCTCCACCAGTCGGGCGTGCTGACGGACGACGAGTTCGCCGCCGCCAAGCAGGCCATGATCCGCCGCCTCCAGGAGTCGTAGCGAGGGCATGAGAGGCTGCTGTGACCTGAACACCGACGGAGGAGCTGGTCATAGTGACACCTGACGAGGAGCGCCTGCTGCGCCGCGCGATCGAGCTGGCCGCCGAGGCACGGGAGGGCGGCAACCCGCCGTTCGGCTCGCTGCTGGCCGCCGCCGACGGCACGATTCTGGCCGAAGAGCGCAACAGCTCGCTCACCGACCGCGACATCACCGCCCACCCCGAGCTGAAGCTGGCCCGCTGGGCCGCCCGCGAGCTCGACCCCGGGACGGCGGCGGCCACGACGATGTTCACCAGCTGCCAGCCCTGCGGCATGTGCGCCGGCACCATCGCCCGCTCGGGCCTCGGCCGGGTGGTCTACGCCCTGTCGGGCGAGCAGCTCGACGGTCTCAAGCCCCCGGGCACCGCCTTCACCGACCCGCCTTCCTCCGGTCCCGCCCTGTACGACGAGGCCCGCACCCCTGTCGAGGGCTATTACCACTAGGCAGGCCGCGACCCCTCGCTTACGATCGACTACGGAAGGTAACGTTCGATCGTTCGTCCAGGAGGGGCAATGTCCAAAAGGATGTGGATGGCGGCGGCCGGCGCGCTCGCACTGCTGACGACGGGACTCACCGCGTCACCGGCCGCCGCGGCCACCCACCTCAACTGCCGCACCTTCGTCCACGAGAACGACCGCGACCTCGGCATCGCCTCCTGCTCCAACCCGACGGGCCGCACCTGGATCTTCCGCGCCGTGGTGGTCTGCGGCCGCGCCCCCGACGTGGTCGGCGAATGGGTCCGCCTCACCCCCGGCGCATCGGGCCAGTCACAGGGCTACTGCGGCGGCATCTTCACCAGCGGCGTCGGCGCAGTGGGCGTCGACGAACGCCCGGCCTGACGATCAGCGAAAACCCCAGCTCAGCGTGCTGAGCTGGGGTTTTCTTTGGTGCGCCGCCAGGGACTCGAACCCCGGACCCGCTGATTAAGAGTCAGCTGCTCTGACCAACTGAGCTAGCGGCGCAACAGGGATAACTGTATCAGCCGCCAGACAGTGCCCGCGCCGCCCGGGCGCTCATCCCTACGTCAGGCGGGCCGAGAGCTTCTCGTACGTCCCCAGCACCAGGTCCCAGAACGCCGGGACGTCCATCGCCGTGGCCACCAGGGCGTTCGCCTGGCTTGCGTCGATACGGAAGTCGGTGACCGTCATGCCCCTCGTGTACTCCCCTGCCGTCTCCACCTTCACCACGGCGGGCACGCAGGTGAACAGGCTCGGGCGCAGCACGTACGCCACCGCGACGGCGTCGTGGATCGCCGGGCCGCCCTCGGCCGAGACCACCCCGTAGTACTGGGCGGCCGGCACCAGCAGGTCCGACAGCCGGCCGAGCGGGCGCATGCGGTCGAGCACCTGCGAGGTCACGGCGGCGGTCAGCGTGACGTCCAGGCCGAACATCTTGACCGTCCACCCGGCCTCGAACACGATCGCGGCGGCCTCGGGGTCGGCCAGCATGTTGAACTCGGCGGCCGGATTGTAGTTGCCGCGCGTGTACGAGCCGCCCATGATGACGAAGTCGCGGGCCCACTCGACGATGCGCGGCTCGCGGCGTACGGCGAGGGCGATGTTCGTCAGCGGCCCCACCGCGACCAGCGTGATCTCGCCGGGCGCGGCCCGCAGCGTCTCCACGATGAAGTCGACCGCGTGCCCCTCCGACGGCCCCCGCGAGGGGGCGGGCAGCACCACGTCGCCGAGCCCGGTAGGCCCGTGCACGTCGGTGGCCCTGACCGTGCGCCGCAGCAGGGCGCCCGCGCTGCCGGGCGTCACCGGCACGTCGCCGAGCCGCAGGAACTCGCGCAGGGTGAGGGCGTTGGCGGTGGTGAACTCCAGGTCGACGTTCCCGCCGACGGTCGTGATGCCCACCAGGTCGATGTCGTCCGCCGAGCCGGCGGCCAGCGCGAGGGCGAGGGCGTCGTCTATGCCCGGATCGCAGTCAATGAGAACTTTCTTCACTCATCGGAGCTTACGCATGGATCGGGCCGGGCAGTTCCCCCAAATCTGCCCGGCCCGATCGGTGGCGGTCCAGGCCGGCGCTTTCCCCCAAAAACGCCGGCGGTCCCGCACTTTGCGAACCGCGGTCCCCCTCCGCGCTCGCATCGGTGAAGGTCCTCGTGGTCAGTCGCCAGTGCTCCTGACCTGCTCCTACGCTACCGAGACGAATGCAACGGTCGCGTCATAACGGGGTCGAATATCTGTTTAATCCACCTACGGAAGCTCCAACCGAACTTCAGTGCCGTCCTGCAGTGATCTGCTCACCGTGCAGTACTTCTCGTGCACCCGGTGAGCGACCGCCTCGAACACCTCGCCGGCCTCCTCCGACGGGAGCTCGACGTCGTAGGTGACCGTCACCGGCCCCAGCTTGTTGGGCTCGACCTTCTCCGACTCGACGGTCATCGCCAGGCGTACCAGCCGGTGACCGCGCTTGGCGGTGAGCGGCTCGACGGTCACGATGTTGCACCCGCCCACCGCCGCCAGCAGCAGCTCGACCGGAGTGAACACGCCCTCCTGGTCTCCGCCGCCTATCGACACCTCGGCGCCGCGGGCGTTGGTCGCCCGGAATCCGCCCTCTTCAGTCCGCTCCACGCGCACGTTAGCCATGTTTCTAGACCCTACTCAGAATGCTTTCATGTTCGATCCGCAAGGTTGATGACATGGCTAGCGAGGCGAATGCTCATCAGGGGCCGATCCTCTTCTGGAGCGGCGTCGCGGTCGCCGAGTTCGGGGCGATCCATCCGGGTTCCGGCCATCCGTTGGCTCCTTCTGCCTACGCCGCCGCGGCGCTGCTCGTCGCGGTCGGCTTCCTCACCGTCGTGGCCACCGGCCGCCTCCGCACCGAGGAGGCCAGGCAGCGCCTGCGGCTCGGCGGCTATCTCGCGGGCGCGCTGCTGGTGGCCCACCCGTTCAGCGTCACCACCCAGGCCACGGGCTTCACCCGGGTGGCCTCACTCCTGCTGTACGCGGCCGCCGCCGTGATGGCCCTGCGGAGCCACCGCGTCCCCGGCCGCACGCGGCCGATCCTGCTGATCGCGACCGGTCTCGACCCGCGCGCGCTGGCAGAGCGCCTGGCCCGCGAGCCGGACACGGTCGCGGTCTACCGGACCGAGCGGGTCACCGACGAGCTGCGCGACCTGCAGTGCCGCTACGGCGTCATCCTCGTGGTGGGCGCCGAGCACGATCCGCGCGTCAAGGAGCGGGTGAGCGCGTCCGGGCTCGGGCGCGAGGTCCCCGACATCGCCCAGCGCGAGGTGGTGGTGGCCGGTCCGCGCCGCTTCCAGCGGTACGTCGGGGGCGCGCTGTCGCGCCTGGCGGTGCCCAGGTCACAGGTCCATTTCAGGTCCGAGCTCGAGGCTTAGGCTGAGCATACGAGCGATCTGACAACGTGGACGACGGACAAGGAGGCAAGATGACGACTTCCAAGGTCACCGGGTCCGTGACGACTTCGCAAGTCACCGAGTCTGACCCGACTTCCCATATCGCAGAAGCCCCGACGGCGTTCCCCGGCAGCAGCCGGGTCGAGACGGTCATGGGCCGGCCGGTCACCATCGACATCCGCACCCCCCTTCCCGCCCGCGAGCTGACCCCGCTGCTGGACGACGCGTTCGCCTGGCTGCGCTGGGTCGAGGACACCTTCAGCCCCGACAAGGAGGACAGCCAGATCAGCCGCCTCAACAGGGGCGGCACCATCGAGCAGGTCCCCGAGCTGGTCGAGGTGCTGCACCGCTGCGACGAGCTGAGCGAGGCCACCGGCGGCTGGTTCGACGCCCGCATCAACGGCGTCACCGACCCCTCTGGCTACGTCAAGGGCTGGGCGCTGGAGCGCCTGTCGCGCGCGCTGGTGCAGGCGGGCGCGGGCGACCACCGCATCACGGCGGGCAACGACGTGCGGGTGCGCGGCTCGGCCGTTCCGGGCAGGCGCTGGCGGGTGCCGGTGCGCGACCCGCGTACGGGTGAGGTCCGCAGGACGGTGCCGGCCCACGATCTCGGCATCGCCACCTCGGGCGGGTCCCGCGTGCTCGACCCGCACACCGGCGAGGTGCGCGACGCGCTGGGCGCGGTCACGGTCATCGGCCCCGACCTGGGGCTCGCCGACGCGTACGCCACCGCCATGTACGCCATGGGCCCCGTGCGGGCCCGCCGCTACGCGACCGAGCTGGCCGGGAAGGGACCGTACGAGACGCTGATCGTGCTGCACGACGGCCAGGAGCTCACCACGCCCGGCTTCACGACGTACGGCGGCCCCGGGGAACGCCTCGCGGGCTGAGCCGCACCTCCCACGCGTTCAGGCGTCAGGATGTTTGCGCAGGTAGTCGAGGTAGACCGGGCGCAGCGCTTCGCCCAGTTTGCCCTCGCCCGCCGCGAGGGCGTCGCTGAGCAGCGCGGAGACCTTGCTGAGGTCGTTGGCGGACTCCGTCGAGTGTCCGCTGGCGGCCTCGGCGGCCGGGATCACTTTGAGCAACTCCCATAGGAACCCCAGGTCCCCGTGGCGTACGGCGTAGCGCACCGCCCGATCGTGCAATTCGGCGGCCGGCAACGACTCGAGCCCGTTCGTGTCCATGTCGGTTCCTCCCCTGCACGCCTCTTCCCCGCGTCGTCCGGCGATAACCGGCGACCATCCGGCGACTACGGAAAGTGATCGGCGGGCATCGTTCTGACGCCGCCCCTATCGAGCACCGATCTCAAGTGGGAGGATCAACCAGCGTGAGATTCATCATCAGAACGCTCGCAGCGGCAGTGGCGCTGTGGGTGGCCATCCAGTTCCTCGACGGCATCTCCGTCGACGCCCCCACGAACTCGGCCCGATACTGGGGCGTCCTGCTCCTGGTGGCGTTGATCTTCGGTGTCGTCAACGCCATCGTCAAACCGATCGTGAAGGCGCTCGGCTGCGCGATCATCGTCCTGACACTAGGCCTGTTCCTGCTGGTCATCAACGCGGCGATGCTGCTGCTGACGAGCTGGATCGCGGGCGAGCTCGGCATCCCCTTCCACGTCGACAACTTCTACCCGGCCGCCTTCTGGGGAGCGATCATCGTCAGCGTGGTGAGCTGGGTGCTCAGCGCGTTCATCCCCGACGGAGACTGACCCCCCGTTCATGGAGCTCGACGGTGCCGGCCTGACATGCGCGCGGGTGCACGAGGCCGCCTACGGAGGAGCCCGGGTCGCGATCGCCTCCCTCGATCGGGCCCGGGCCGCGTGGGCCACCGCCCAGGAGCTGACCGGGCCGGTGTACGGCAGGAGCACGGGCGTGGGCGCGAACCGGGACGTCCTGCTGGAGGGCGGCGGCCTCGACCTGCTGCGCAGCCACGCGTGCGGCGCGGGTCCGCGCGTCGATCCGGGCCGGGCCAGGGCGATGCTGGTGGTGCGGCTCAACCAGCTGCTCGCGGGCGGCTCGGGCGTGGGCCCGGGGGTGTGCGAGGCGCTGGCGTACGCGGTCAACCACGGCTTCACGCCGCCGCTGCGCACGTACGGGGCGATCGGCACCGGTGATCTGACCGCGCTGTCCACGGCGGCGCTCTGCCTGCTCGGCGAACTCCCCTGGGACAGCGCCGAGCCGATGGAAACGGAACCGCCGCACTACCCGCTCGCCTCCAGCGACGCGCTGCCGTTCATCAGCTCGGGCGCGGCCACGCCGGCCGACGCCGCCATCGCGGTGCACCGCCTGGGCACGCTCATGGAGGCCGCGATCGGGGTGGCCGCCATGTCGTTCGCCGCCGTGGACGCCTCGGCCGAGCCGCTGGCCGCCCTCGTGCAGGAGGCGCGCCCGCATCCCGGCCAGGCGGCGGTCGCCGCGGCGCTGCGCGGGCTGGTGTCGCACGAGCCGAGCACCCGCGTCCAGGACCCGTACGGTTTCCGCGCCTTCGCCCAGGTGCACGGCGCCGCCGTGGACGCGCTCGGCAGGGCGGTCACCGCGATCGAGACGGACCTCAACGCCGCCGCCGAGAACCCGCTCTTCGCCGGCTCACTCGCCTGGCACAACGGCAACTTCCACTCCGCGCCCGACGCCCCCGCTCCCGACCGGCCGCTCACCGCGGACCTGGAGGAGTCGCGCCGGGCCCTGACAGGAGCCTGAACTCAGGAGCGCTGAGCCACCGAGCCGCGCTCGCGCAGCGTCGGCTTCTGGACGACCCGACGCCGGCGCGCGCCGCCGTCGGCCGCCGCCGAGATGAGCCGCACGGCGGCCCTGACGATGCCGTCGATGTCCCAGTCGACGGTGGTGAGCCCCGGGCTGAGCAGGCCCGACATCGGATGGTCGTCGTAGCCCATGACGGACACGTCGCCGGGGATCGACAGCCTGAGGTCGGCCGCCGCCGCGTAGACGCCGTAGGCGATGGAGTCGCTGAAGCAGAAGACGGCGCTCGGCTGCTCGCCCGACAGCACGCGGTGGGCGGTCGCGGTGGCGCCTGCCAGGTCGTGGGGCGCGGTGGTGAGCTCGATGTCGAGCCCGAGCCGCTCGGCCTCGGCCGTGACGTGGACGTCGGCGGGCCGGTCTGGCGTGCTGGGCCGGGTGGGCGTGAGCACGGCGATGCGGCGGTGGCCGAGGGCGCGCAGGTGTTCAAGGGCGAGCGTGACGCCGCGCCGGTTGTCGAAGACGACCTCGCCCGCCGTGCCGGCGATGGAGTCGCCGATGGCCACCACCGGCACCGACTCGCACAGCTCGGCCCAGAACGCGGCGGCGGGATCGACGGGCTGCACGATCATGCCGTCGACACGCTGGTCGCGCAGCTGCCGGCCGAGGGCGCGCTCGCGGGCGGGGTCGCCGACCGCGTCGAGGATCAGGGCGTAGCGGTCTTTCTCCAGCAGGCCCCTGCTGATGCCCACGGCCAGCGACTGCTGCCACAGGTCCTCCAGCGAGCCGCAGAGCAGGCCGATCATGCCGGTGCGTCCGCTGGCCAGGGCTCTGGCGATGGGGTCGGCCTCGTAGCCGAGCTCGGCGGCGGCGGCGCGGACCCGCTCCATGGTCTCCTCAGAGACCTGGAGGCCGCGCAGCGCGTAGGAGACGGCCGCCGGCGACAGACCCGTGGCCTGTGCCACCTCACGGATCGTGGCTCTCTTCCGAGGCATTGGGCCAGCCTATTGCGTGTCACCGACAGAAGCCGTTCTCCCGCCGGCGCTTGTCCGGTTCTGTGGCGGGGCCACCCATTGACAGCCCTCTAGTGAAGCGGTTCACTGAACCGTATCACTGAAACGGTTCACTCCTGCGGTGGCGCAGGCTGGACGGTTTACATGTATTGTGAGTAGGAAATAGCGGAAGGAGGCCCGCGGACGATGAGCATCGACGTGCACCAGCACCTGTGGACACCGGCGTTCATCGACGCGCTGCGCGCCCGTACGAGCCCGCCGTACCTCGACGGCTGGACGCTGATCCTCGACGGCGAGCCGCCGTACGAGGTGAACCCGGCCGATCACGAGCGGCGCGACACGACCGGCCTGGAGCTGGCCCTGGTGTCGCTGTCGAGCCCGCTCGGCATCGAGTTCCTGCCGCCTGATGACGCCTGGCCGCTGATCGACGCCTACCACGACGGCGCGCTCGCGGTGGGCGAGCCGTTCGGCGCGTGGGCGGCCACCTGCCACAGCGAGCTCGACCCCGACCGCCTGGCCAAGGATCTCGACCGCGGCTTCGCCGGCTTGCAGATCCCGGCCACCGCCGTCCCCGACGACCGGCTGCTTGAGGTGCTGACCGCCAGGGACCTGCCGCTGTTCGTGCACCCCGGCCCGGCCGCGCCGGCCCCCGGCACGCCGCCGTGGTGGCCCGCGCTGGTGCCGTACGTCCAGCAGATGCACGCGGCGTGGCACTACTTCCACGCAGTGGTCCGGCCCAGGCATCCGCGGCTGCGGGTCTGCTTCGCGCTGCTCGCCGGTCTCGCCCCGCTGCACTCCGAGCGCCTGATCGCCAGGGGCGGCGGCGGGCGCGGCCAGGTCGACCGCGACTTCTTCGTGGAGACCTCCTCCTACGGCCCGCGCGCGATCGACGCGATCGTCCGCGAGCTCGGCATCGACGTCGTGGTCAACGGATCCGACGCCCCCTACGCCACCGCACCCGACCCCGGGCTCGGCGCGGCCGCCGGTCACGCCGTCCGGGTCGTCAACCCCCGTCGTCTGCTGAACAGGAAGGAGACTCGTACGTGAGCACTGACCAGATCCAGGACGGGGGCACCTGTGCCGGCCTCCCCGAGCGCACTCTCGACCGGCGTGAGTTGCGCGGCCTGGTGAACGAGCTGGCCGCCCATCCGGAGGAGTGGCGCGACCAGGTGGACTTCCCCGCCGACGGCGGGCGCCACTACGCCTCCCTCTACCGCGACGCCTACGTGGACGTCTGGCTGCTGTGCTGGCGTCCCGAGGACGACACGGGCTGGCACGACCACGACACCTCCTCAGGGGCGGTGCACGTGGTGCAGGGCGCGCTGCTCGAATGCAACCCGCGCATCGGCGGCGAGCACCTGGAGACGGTGGTGACGGAGGGTCAGTCGTTCTCGTTCGGTCCCGACCACATCCACCGGCTGACCGGCGCGGTGGACCAGAGCGTGTCCATCCACGCGTACTCGCCGCCGCTGTGGCGGCTCGGCCAGTACTCCATCGACGGCACGGGCGTCATGCGCCGCGTCTCGGTCAGCTACGCCGACGAGCTGCGTCCCATAGACGAGCCCATCGACATGCCTGTCGGCGGGCCCATCGACGGGCCCATCGACGGGCCCGCCGCCGCGCAGCCGGTGGGGTCAGTCGCCTGAGTCCGCCCCTGTCTTCGGCGGGGTCTCATGTCGGGTCTTCGGCAGGAGCACGCAGCAGCTTCCGCAGGGCTCCACGTCGGGCAGGGTGATCCACAGACAGCAGGTCCTGCGGAAGTAGCCGTCGCCGGCGGGCTCGATGAGCCCGTCGAGCGGCGGCCCGATGCGGCGCAGCAGCTCCATGTAGTCGCCCGGCACGATCGAGGTCAGCGGGTGGGCGAACGCCTCGGCCGTGGAGCCCCACAGCGTGCGCTCCCCCACCTTGGCCAGCGCGCCGATCGCCGCGACCAGCGGGCGCTGCGACTCCTCCAGCGCCTCCCGGATGGCGCCCTCGCCGCTCTCCCATCGCACGCTGGTGGCGGCCAGCGTCACCCCGGCGTCCGACGCCTTGACGTACGTCTCCCCGAACGGCATGACGGGCACCCGCCCGTCGAGCGCCCACCCGAGCGCCATGGGCAGCGCGTGCCAGTAGCCGTAGGTCTTCCAGAACAGCGCCGCGCCGACGTGGCGCGGGGCGTTCCAGCGCGCGGCGGTCTCGTCCACCAGCCGCGCCAGCAGCGTGTACGGCTCGCGCACCAGCTCGGTGACCGGGGTCCACGACTCGTCGGGCTCGATGACGAGCTCGGGCACCACCCCGAGCACCCCGCCGCGCTCGTCCGCCAGCCGGCGAAGGACGTCGGTCAGCACGCGGGGCCCTGCTTGTGACTCATCGTCTCCAACGTAGCAGGGCGGCCGGCCAGCCAACCGGCCACGAGCTGCACCACCAGCACGCCGAGGCCGACGGTCAGCGGCACTGTCCAGCCGCCCGACACCTCACGCAGGAAGCCGAACACCAGCGGGCCCAGCGCCGCGACCACGTAGCCGACGGACTGGGCGACGGCCGACAGCGCGGTCACCGCCGCCGGGTCGGCGGGGCGCAGCGCGATGATCAGCAGGGCCAGCGCGAACGCGGCGCCCTGGCCGACGCCCAGCACGATCATCCACGCCCACGGCAGCGTCGTGGGGGCCAGCAGCACGCCCAGGTAGCCGAGCACGGTCAGCAGGCACGCGCCCACCACGTACGGGACCTGCGAGGCGCGCCGGCCCGCCAGCACGGGCACCGCGAGCGAGGTGCCGACCTGCACCAGGTTCGTCAGGCTGAGCAGGTAGCCGGCCTGGTCGGCGGGCAGTCCGGCCTCCAGGAAGATCGTGGGCAACCAGGCCAGCATCACGTAGAAGGTGAGGGACTGCAGGCCCATGAGGGCGGTGACGTACCAGGTGACGCGGCTGCGCAGGACGGCGCCGAAGGGGCGGGGGCCGTTGGCTGCCGCCTCCGGTCCGCGCAGCGCCTGCGGCAGCCAGAGCAGCGCCGCCAGCAGCGCGGGCACGGCCAGCAGCGCCGTGACGCCGCGCCAGGAGAACCCGGTGCCGTGCTCGATCGGGATCACCAGCGCGGAGGAGAGCGCGGCGCCGGCGACCACGCAGGAGACGTAGACGCCGGTCATGAGGTTGACCCGGTCGGGGAAGTGCTGCTTGACGACGCCGGGCATGGAGACGTTCATGACGGCGATGGCGGTGGCGGCCAGGGCGGAGCCGAGGTAGAGCAGCGGGGCGCCGTCGAGGCCGCGTACGGCGACGCCCGCCGCGATGACGAGCAGGCCGGCGAGCAGCGTGCGGTCGAGGCCGACGCGGCGCGCCAGCAGCGGCGTGACCGGCCCGAACACGCCCAGGCAGACCACCATGACCGTGGTGATGGCGCCGCCGCCCGCCGGGCTGAGACCCACGTCCCCCATGATCTCGTCGAGCAGCGGGGAGACGCCCGCGATGGCCGGGCGCAGGTTGAGCGCGGCCAGGGCGACACCGGCCACGAGCAAGGCGGATCTCAGCGACATAGACGACCACTCTCGCATAAGCGCTTGACAACGTTGTCCGCCCCTCCCGAGTAGGAAATGATCCAGGCGTGAGACCGACGATGAAGGACGTCGCCTCGGCGGCCGGCGTGGCGCTCAAGACCGTCTCGCGGGTCGTGAACGGCGAGCCAGGCGTCCACCCGGCGACCGCGGAGCGGGTGCGGACGGCCATCGAGCGGCTCGGCTACAGCCGTAACGAGAGCGCGCGCGTGCTGCGCAGGGGCAGGACCGCCACGATCGGGCTGGTCATCGAGGACGTGGCCGACCCGTTCTACTCGGGGCTGAGCAGGGCGGTGGAGGACGTCGTGATCGAGCACGGCTGCCTGCTGCTCAGCGGCTCGTCAGGCGAGGAGCCCGGCAGGGAGCGCGAGCTGGTCGAGACGTTCTGCGCGCGTCGGGTGGACGGGCTGATCGTGGTGCCGGCCGGTGACGACCACACCTACCTGCGGCCCGAGCTGGAGGCGGGGACGCCGGTGGTGTTCGCCGACCGGCCGCCGGGCGCGGGGCTCGACGTGGACACCGTGCTGGCCGACAACGCGGGCGGGGCGCGGCAGGGCGTACGTCACCTGATGGCGCACGGGCACCGCAGGATCGCCTTCCTCGGTGACGACCCGGCCATCTTCACCGCCGCCGAGCGGCTGCGCGGCTACCGGGACGAGGTGGGCGAGCTGTACGACGAGCGGCTGGTGGCCATGCGGGCGCCGTCGGCCGATGCGGTGCGTACGGACCTGGCGCGGATGTTCGCCCTGGACGAGCCACCGACGGCGCTGTTCACCGGCAACGGCCGCTACACGGTGACGGCGCTGCGGGCGCTGGCGCGGCGGCGGGTGGCGCTGGTCGGGTTCGACGACTTCGAGCTGGCCGACCTGCTCGACCCAGGGGTGACCGTGGTGGCGCAGGATCCCGCGTGGATGGGGCGGGTGGCCGCCGAGCTGCTGTTCCGCCGCCTGGGCGGCGACACGGGCCGCTCCGAGCACGTCGAGCTGCCGGTACGCCTGATCGTGCGCGGCTCGGGCGAGCTTCCCGCTTAGGAGGACACCGGGACGGCGACGGGGACGCCCGGCGGGCGGAGCACGCGGACCAGGGCGAGCGCGACCAGCACCCCGGCCACCCCCGACGCGGCCATGGCGTGCCCGGGGGCGACCACCTCGCCGAGGGCGCCGATCAGCGCCGCGCCGGCCGCCTGCCCGGTCATCAACCCGGCCGACTGCAGCCCGAACGCCTGCCCGCGCACCTCCTCCGGCACCGCGTCCACGAACCGCCGCTGCAGCCCGAGCTGGTACGACAGCCCCGCCGCCCCGAGGGCGGCGAGCACCGCCGCCCACGCGATGCCAGGCTGCAGGGCGAAGGCGATCCACGGCACCGCGATCAGCACGGCGAGCGGGAACGACAGCCGCTCACGCAGGGCGGGCGCCGCGAACCGCCCCACGGCGAACTCCCCCGCCGCCATGCCGACGGCCGCCGCCGCGAGCACCATCCCGGCCTGCCCCTGCCCGCCGAGGTACGGCACCACCATGGCCTCCGCCCCCGCCATGCACACGCACGGCAGCCATCCGGCCAGCAGCAGCCCCCGTACCCGGCGATCGGCCAGCAGCCGCCGGTTGACCCGCAGCGTCTGGCGGACCGCCCCCGACTCGCCGCCCTTCCGCGCCGGCGTGTACGGCAGCCCGTACCGCAGGACCAGGGCCGCCACCCCCGACAGCCCGGCGGTGACGGCGAGCGCCCCGGAGGGCCCCGCGACGGCGAGGAACGTGCCGCCCGCGGCGAGCCCGACGACCTGCGCGCTCGCCGAGGCCACGTTGAGCAGCGAGCGCCCGAGCACGAACGCGTCGCCGGGCAGCACCTCGGGCAGCATCGCGGCCCGCGCCGCGAAGAACACCGGCGACAGCAGCCCGGACCCGACGACCAGCGCCAGCATCGCCCACACGGGCAGCCCGGCGTAGGCGAGCAGCAGGCAGGTGACGGCCCTGAGCAGCTCACCGGCGATCATCAACGCCCGCGCCGGCAGCCGGTCGGCCAGGGAGAGCAGGAAGAGCCCGCCGAAGATGTACGGCAGCCACCCCGCCATGTACGCCGCCGCCGACAGCCCGGCCGACCCGGTCCTGGCGTAGACGAGCACGGACAGGGCCAGCATCTTGATCGAGTCACCGGCGATCAGCAGCGCGAAGCTGCCGAACAGCACCCGGAACTCCTTGACGGCGAACACCTCGCCGAACGTCGCACCTTTCACGGCCACGATGCTGCGGCCCGCCCCGAGCCCCGGGCGACTTCTTCGGATATAACCGAAAGGTGGTGGCGATCGCCGTGGGCCCGCAGGACGTGATGGCCAGCAGGTTCGCCATCTCGCCGCTGATCGAGACCATGCACGCGCAGTGGGTGCTGGCCGGGCACTACCGGGCGGGCCCCCATGAGGCGTGGGTGACGCGGTGGCGGGAGACGTACCTGCGGCTGACGCGGGAGCTGCCCGCGCTGCGCGCGGCCGGCGCGATCACCGGCAACAGGGGCGGTGCGAACGTCGACTTCATCGCCCCGCCGCCGACGGCCGTGGACGTGCCGTTCGAGGCGGAGCTGGCCGCCGTGCGGGCCACGCCGGTGGCGCGGGCGCACGCGGACATCGAGCGGGTGCTGGCCCAGCGGCCCCCGGTGGCGCCCTGGGTCAGGGAGCTGCTGTTCGGGCCCGACGTGGTGGCGCTGGTCGCGCGGGCGTACGAGGCGCTGTGGTCGGAGATCCTGGTGCACGACTGGCCGCGGCTGCGGGCGGTGCTCCAGCGGGACGTGGCCTACCGGGCGGGGCGGCTCGCGGCGTACGGGTGGCAGGCGGCCCTTGAGGACCTGAGCCCGCAGCAGGTGCGCTGGCGGGGCGGGCGGATCGAGGTGAAGCTGCGGAGCATGCAAGGGGAGGAACGGCGGCTGGGCGGCAGGGGGCTGCTGTTCCTGCCGTCGGCGTTCATGGAGAGCGTGGGGGCGTACCTGGAGGAGGGCTGGCCGTACGCGCTGGTCTATCCGGCCAGGGGCATCGCCGCCGCACCCGCCGCGCCCGACCGGCGGCTGGCGGATCTGATCGGCCGCAGCAGGGCCCGCATCCTCGCCGAGCTGGCCGAGCCGGCGACCACCACGCAGCTCGCCGCGCTGCTCGGGCAGAGCGTCGGCACGGTCGGCGAGCACGTGGCGGCGCTGCGCGGCGCGGGCCTGATCGCCGGCACCCGCACCGGCCGCAGCGTCGTGTACGCGCGCACCCCGCTCGGCGACGCCCTGATCGGCGGCTAGCCTGTCCCCCGGGACGTGCAGGAAGCACGTGGCTATAGTGGTTGCGCATCAGTTCTGCAAATCTGTTCACCGAGGAGCGCGTGCATGAATGCCGCCGACGTCGCACCCGAGGCGCAGGCCAGATTTCCCCAGGAGCTGATGTACACCGCGGCCCAGCAGTACTACCTGGAGGACGCCACCCAGGGCGACATCGCCAAGCGGCTCGGCGTCAGCAGGGCGACCGTGAGCCGGCTGCTCACCGAGGCCCGCAGGCAGGGCATCGTCGAGATCAGGGTGCACCGCCCGGCCACGCTGGCCGACGGCCCGCTGGCCGCCGAGGTGGCCGAGGCGCTCGGCCTCGACCGCGTTCACCTGGTGCCCAAGGCCAACGGCCCGGCCCTGGGCCCCTGGCTGGCGCCGGGAGTGGCCCGCGCGCTGGCCGGCGCGGGGCTGGTCTCGGGCGACGTCGTGCTGGTCTCCTCCGGCACCACCGTCTACGAGTGCGCCCGCGAGGACCTCGGCCGCCATCCCGGCGTGACCATCGCCCCCGCGGTCGGCGGCCAGGAGGAGCCGCAGCCCTGGTACCAGACCAACGAGACCACCCGCATCCTGGCCGAACGCGTCGGCGGCGTGCCCGCCTACCTCTACGCGCCCGCGCTGCCGGGCCCCGAGCTGTTCTACTCGCTGCAGCACGAGCCGTCGGTGCGCCGGGTGATGGACCTGTGGGGGCGGGCCAAGTGCGCGCTCGTCGGCGTCGGCTCCGCGCCGCTGATGCGGCAGATGGTGCCCTCGCTCATGCCCCGCGACGCCGACAGCCTGCGCCAGGCGGTGGGCGACGTGTGCATGCGGATCTACGACCGCGACGGGGCGCCGGTGACGTACCCGGGCAGCGAGCGGCTGGTCGCGGCCGAGCAGGAGGACCTGCGGCGCATCCCGCACACGATCGCGGTCGCGGTCGGCGCCGAGAAGGTGCTCTCGATCGTGGCCGGCGCCAGGGGCGGCTACTTCAACCAGCTCGTCACGGACACGCCCACGGCGGAAGGGCTCGTCGCCGCCGCTCACCAGCTCTGAACATCTGTGCTGGACAAAGTTTCTGACAGCGCGCTAACGTGAGCCGCACCACAGGGTGTGCGCTCCTGTGCGGGCATCCCTTCCTCGGGGACGGCGTGCGTTCAGAATTAGGCGTAAGTGAGGTAACAACCCGTGAACAGAGCTCAGATGCGGACCTCCGCGTTCGCCGCGGCGGCCGTGCTCGCCACCTCCGTGCTGGCCGCCTGCGGCTCCGGCACCGGCTCGACCGGCGGGGACACCGCGGGAGACGGCGACGTGCAGAACGCCAAGGTCGCCTTCCTCATGCCCGACCTCGCGTCCACACGCTACGAGCTGCAGGACAAGCCCCTGTTCGAGGCGAAGATGAAGCAGCTCTGCCCGACCTGCGAGGTCATCTACCAGAACGCCGACTCCGACGCCTCCAAGCAGCAGCAACAGGCCAACTCCGCGCTCGCGCAGGGCGTCAAGGCCATCGTGATCGACCCGGTCGACTCCGCCGCCGCGGCCACCATCGTCAAGTCGGCGCAGTCGCAGCAGGTGCCGGTCATCGCCTACGACCGGCCCATCCCGGCCACCCCCGCCGACTACTACATCTCGTTCGACAACGAGAAGATCGGCCGGCTGATCGCGCAGTCCCTCGTCGACCACCTCAAGGAGGAGAAGGCCGAGGGCGGCATCCTCCAGGTCAACGGCTCCCCCACCGACGCGGCGGCCGGGCTGATCAAGAAGGGCATCCACAGCGCGGTCGACCCCAGCGGCTTCAAGCTGCTGGCCGAGTACGACACCCCCGACTGGCAGCCGGAGAAGGCCCAGACCTGGGTCAGCGGCCAGATCACCCAGTTCAAGGACCAGATCGTCGGCGTGGTCGCGGCCAACGACGGCACCGGCGGCGGCGCGATCGCCGCGTTCAAGGCCGCCGGCGTGAAGGTGCCGCCGGTCACCGGCAACGACGCCGAGATCGCCGCCGCCCAGCGCATCATCAACGGCGACCAGTACAACACGATCTCCAAGCCCATCAAGATCGTGGCCGAGGCGTCGGCGAACGTGGCCTGGGAGTTCATGCAGGGCAAGAAGCCGGCCGGCAAGACCACGCTGTACGACACGCCGTCCGAGCTGTTCGTCCCCACGGTCGTCACCAGGGACAACGTCAAGGAGGTGCTGTTCGACAGCGGCATCATGAAGGCGTCCGAGGTGTGCGCCGGCGAGTACGCCAAGGGCTGCGACGAGCTCGGAATCAAGTGATGAGCGTTCTGTCCCTCCGGGGGATCAGCAAGACGTTCGGCGCGGTCGCCGCGCTCACCGGCATCGAGCTCGACGTGGACGCCGGCCAGGTCGTGGCGGTCGTCGGCGACAACGGCGCGGGCAAGTCCACGCTGGTCAAGATCCTGTCGGGGGTGCACCCCCCGGACGCGGGCACGATCACGTTCGAGGGCCGCGAGGTGCACATCCCCACCCCTGCCGCCGCGCACCGGCTCGGCATCGCCACGGTCTTCCAGGACCTCGCGCTGTGCGAGAACCTCAACGTCATCCAGAACCTCTTCCTCGGCCAGGAGATCCGCCCGCTGCGGCTCGACGACGTGGCCATGGAGACCCGCTCGTGGGAGCTGCTGCGCCAGCTCTCGGCGAAGATCCCGAGCGTGCGGGTGCCGGTCGCGGCCCTGTCGGGCGGCCAGCGGCAGACCGTCGCCATCGCGCGGTCGCTGCTCGGCGACCCCAAGGTGATCATCCTGGACGAGCCCACGGCCGCGCTCGGCGTGGCCCAGACCGCCGAGGTGCTCAACCTGGTCGAGCGGCTGCGCGAGAACGGCCTCGGCGTCATCATGATCAGCCACAACATGGCCGACGTGAAGGCCGTCGCCGACACCGTCGCGGTGCTGCGGCTCGGCCGCAACAACGGCGTGTTCGCCGTGGACGAGGTCACCACCGAGGACATCATCGCGGCCATCACCGGCGCCACCGACAACGTGGTGTCCCGTCGGGCCCAACGCGACCAGACACAGCGCGGCCAGGAACAGGGCGGCCAAGTACAGGGCGGCCAGGGACAGGAAGGACAGGTGTCATGACCGCCGTGACCACCGACCGCCAGGACGAGCGGCTGCGGCAGAGCGAGGGCCTGCGGGGCGCGCTCTCCGACGTGGTGGAGCGGGCCCGCGGCGGCGACCTCGGCGTCATCCCCGTCGTGGTGGGCCTGATCGTCATCTGGTCGGTCTTCCAGGCGCTCAACCCGATCTTCCTGTCCAGCGCGAACCTGGTGAACCTCACACTGGAGTCGGCCGCCGTCGGCGTCATCGCGCTCGGCATCGTGTGCGTGCTGCTCGTCGGCCAGATCGACCTGTCCGTCGGCTCGGTCAGCGGCCTGTCGGGCGCGGTGCTCGCGGTGCTGTTCGTCGGCCAGGGCCTGCCCGTGTGGGTGGCGATCGCCGCGTCCGTGCTGATGGGCGCGGTCATCGGCTGGGTGTACGGGCAGCTGTTCAACCGGTTCGGGGTGCCCAGCTTCGTGATCACGCTGGCCGGGCTGCTCGCCTTCCTCGGCTTCCAGCTCTACGTGCTGGGCACCAAGGGGTCGATCAACCTGCCGTTCGACTCGGGCCTGGTGAGCTTCGCGCAGCTCGACTTCGTGCCGGCGTGGTTGTCGTACACGTTCGCGGTGATCGCGGCCGGCTGGTTGTTCGCCGGCGGCTACCTGCACGCCAGGCAGCGGCGCGAGGCCGGGCTGTCGGCCCGCAGCACGACGACGCTGGTCGTGCGGAGCGTGGCGCTGCTCGCGGTGCTGGCGTTCGTGGTCTGGTACCTCGGGCAGACGCGCGGCGTGGGCTGGATGTTCGTCTTCTTCGTGGCGCTGGTGCTGATCATGCACTACCTGCTGGTGCGGACGAAGTGGGGCAGATCCGTGTACGCCGTCGGCGGCAACGTCGAGGCCGCCCGCCGGGCCGGCATCAACGTCCGGGCCGTCTACACCTCGGTGTTCGTGCTCTGCTCGACGTTCGCCGCGGTCGGCGGCATCCTCGCCGCGGCCAGGCTGGCGGCGGCCAACCAGAGCAGCGGCGCGGGCGACGTCAACCTCAACGCGATCGCCGCGGCGGTGATCGGCGGCACCAGCCTGTTCGGCGGGCGCGGCACCGCGTTCGGCGCGCTGCTCGGCATCATCGTCATCCAGTCCATCTCCAGCGGCCTGACGCTGCTCAACCTCGACTCCTCCATCCGGTTCGTGGTGACCGGCGCGGTGCTGCTGCTCGCGGTGATCGTCGACTCGGTCTCACGCCGGTCCAGGACCTCGCACGGCAGGGCGTGATGGCGATCATCTGCGTGGACGCCGGCACCACGGTCATCAAGGCCGTCGGGTACGCCGGCTCCGGCGCCGAGGCGGCCGTGGCCCGCCGCGCGACCGTGGTCACCAGGCCCGCGCCCGGCCACACCGAGCAGGACATGCACGCCGTCTGGGACGCGGTGGCCGAGACCGTGCGCGAGGTCGCCGCGCGGACCGGCGGCGCCGAGTTCGTCGCGGTCACCGCCCAGGGCGACGGCTGCTGGCTGGTCGACGCCGCGGGCGAGCCCACCGGCCCGGCCATCCTGTGGAACGACGCCAGGGCCGCCGCCACCGTGGCCGCCTGGACGCGCGACGGCCTGGCCGGGACGGCGTTCCGTCGCAACGGCTCGTCGGCCGCCTCCGGGCTGCCGCACGCCATCCTCACCTGGCTGCGCGCCCACGACCCCGATCGCCTCGGCCGCTCCAGCGCCATGCTGACCTGCGGCGGCTGGATCTTCTCCCGGATGACCGGGGAGATCGCGGCCGACGAGTCCGACGCCTCCGCACCGTTCATGGACCTGCGGGAGCGGGCGTACTCGCCCGAGCTGCTGCGCCTGTTCGGCCTGGAGTGGGCCGAGCGGCTGCTGCCGCCGATCAGGCCGACGCCGGTCGCCGGGCTCACCGCGCGGGCCGCCGAGACGCTGGGGCTCGCGGCGGGCACGCCGGTGGTCATGGCGCCGTACGACATCGCCGCCACGGCACTTGGCTCCGGCGCGGTACGCCCAGGGCAGGCGTGCGGCATCCTCGGCACCACGCTGTGCACCGAGGTCATCGCCGCCACGCCCGACCTCGACGGCCCGCCGACCGGCATCACGATCGCGCTGCCCGGCGGCTACCTGCGGGCCTTCCCCACGTTCGCGGGCACCGAGGTGGTGCAGTGGACGTGCCGCCTGCTGGGGCTGTCGGCCCCCGACGAGCTGGGCGAGCTGGCCATGACGAGCGAGCCGGGCGCGGGCGGGCTGGCGTTCCTGCCGTACCTGTCGCCGGCCGGTGAGCGGGCGCCGTTCTCCGACCCGCTGGCCAGGGGCGCGCTGCTCGGCATGTCGTTCGAGCACGGCAGGGGCCACGTCGCGCGGTCTGTGCTCGAAGGGCTGACCATGGTGATCCGCGACTGCCTGGAGGCGACCGGGGCGGCGCCGACCGAGCTGCGGGTCTGCGGCGGCGGCGCGAACAGCGCGGTCTGGCTGCAGCTCATCGCCGACGTCACCGGGCTGCCCGTGCGCCGCTCCACCGACACCGAGGTGGGCGCGCGCGGGGCGGCGCTGGTGGGGATGGCCGCCACGGGCGGGGCGCCGTCGGTCGCCGAGGCGGCGGCCCGGCACGTACGGCTGCGCCAGGCCGTCGAGCCCGACCCCGGCCGGCGGGCACTCTACGACGACCTCTTCGCCGCCTTCCTGACCCTGCGCGGCGGCACCGCCGGGAACTGGCCGCTGCTGGCCGAGCTGAGGGACCGTACATGAGCGTGTGGATCGGCATCGACCTCGGGACCCAGAGCGTGCGCGCGCTGGCCGTGGCGGGCGACGGGCGGGTGCTCGGCACCGGCAGCCGCCCGCTGACCAGCCACCGCGACGGGCCGCGGCACGAGCAGGACCCCGAGCAGTGGTGGCGGGAGCTGGCCGCGGCCACCCGCGAGGCGCTGCGCGGCGTGCCCGCCGGTGAGCGGGTCGAGGGCGTCGCGGTGGACGCCACCTCTGGAACGATCCTGCTGACCGACGCCGAGGGCCGCGCCGTGACGCCCGCCCTCATGTACGACGACCGCCGCGCCGACGCCACCCGCGCGAACGAGGCGGGCGCCGCGGTGTGGGAGCGGCTCGGCTACCGCCGCATGCAGCCGAACTGGGCGCTGCCGAAGCTGCTGTGGCTGCTGCGCGACGCCCCTCCAGGCGCCCGCGCCGCCCACCAGAGCGACTTCGTCAACCGCCGCCTGGTCGGCCACGAGGTGGCCACCGACCTGAGCAACGCGCTCAAGACCGGCGTGGACCTGATCGACGAGCGCTGGCCTTCCGACGTGTTCGAGGCTCTGGGCGTGCCTGAGGGCATGCTGCCCGCCGTCGTACGCCCCGGCGCCCGCCTCGGCACGGTGTGCGCGGCGGCGGCCGGGGAGACCGGCCTGCCCGAAGGCACCCCGGTGATCGCCGGCACCACCGACGGCTGCGCCGCCCAGCTCGGCGCGGGCGCCCGGCAGCCGGGGAGCTGGAACTCCGTGATCGGCACGACCCTGGTGCTCAAGGGCGTCACCAAGGAGCTGATCCACGACCCGCTCGGCGTGGTCTACTCCCACCGCGCCCCCGACGGCTCCTGGCTGCCCGGCGGCGCGTCCAGCACGGGCGCCGGCGTGCTCTCCCGCGACCTGCCCGGCGCCGACCTCGACGCGCTCAGCCGGCGGGCCGCCGAGCGGTACGGCCGCCGCCTGCCACCGGTCGTCACGTATCCGCTGGTGTCGCGGGGCGAGCGGTTCCCGTTCGCGGCGCCCGCCGCCGAGGGCTTCACGCTCGGGGAGCCGGCCGACGACGTCGAGCGCTACGCCGCCATCCTGCTCGGCGCGGCCTTCGTCGAGCGGCTCTGCTTCGACTACCTCGACCTGCTCGGCGCGCCCGTGGACGGGGAGATCATCCTGACCGGCGGCGCCACCAGGAGCGCGTACTGGACGCGGCTCCGCGCCGACGTGCTGGAACGCCCGGTGACGCTGCGCGAGAACGCCGAGCCCGCCCTCGGCATGGCCGTCCTGGCGGGCGGCGACCCAGCCGCCATGATCAGGACCAGCGCCGTCGTCGAGCCGTCGGACACCGGTGCGCGCGAGCCGTACCTGCGGTTCGTGGCCGAGCTCGAACAACGCGGCTGGCTCGACGGCCGGGCCGCCGCACACGCCCGCGAGAGGACCACCCGATGACCGACCTCGTTCTCGTCCGCCACGGCGAGACCGTCTGGCACGCCGAGAACCGCTACGCCGGGATCAGCGACGTCGAGCTGACGCAGCGCGGCCGCGAGCAGGCCGCGGAGCTGGCGTCCTGGGCGGCAGGAGCGGGGCTGACCGCCGTGTGGGCGTCCACGCTGACCCGGGCCAGGATCACCGCCCAGGCAGCCGCCGACCGGGCGGGACTTCCCGTGCGGACCGACGAGCGGCTGCGCGAGCTGGACTTCGGGCAGGGTGAGGGGCTCACCTCGGCCGAGATGAAGGCCCGCTTCCCCGAGGCCAGGGCCGCGTTCGAGGCCGACCCGGCCGGGAACCCGCTGCCGGGGAGCGAGGACCCGTACGAGGCCGCGGGCCGGTTCACCGCCGCGCTCGACGACATCGCCGCCGCGCACTCCGGAGGCCGGGTGCTGGTGGTCGCGCACACGACCGCCATCAGGCTCGCCCTGTGCGGGCTGCTGGGGGTGCCGCTCGGCGAGTACCGGCGGCTGTTCCCCCGCCTCGACAACTGCGCACTGACCGAGCTGCGCCTGTGCGACGCCCGTACGGGACGGGTGGCGATGCTGCAGTACAACTCCCCGATTGGAGCCGTTCGTTGACACTCAAAGTCCTTGCCGCAGGCGACCACTTCGTCAGGAACAGCCTGCTCATCGACGCGCTGAGGAGCGCGGTGCCCGGTGAGCTGGACGTCCGCGAGCTGACGCTGCCCTGGCCGGTCGAGCCGTTCGGCCGGGTGGGCGAGGTGGACGAGGCGTCCGACGTGGAGGACGAGCTGATCGAGGCGCTGCGCGGGGTGGAGGTGTGCGTCACCCAGATGGCGCCGCTGACCAAGCGGGTCCTGGACGCCTCGCCGGAGCTGCGGTTGTTCTGCGTGAGCAGGGGCGGCCCGGTCAACGCCAACCTTGAGGCGGCGTCCGAGGCCGGGGTGAAGGTGACGTTCGCGCCGGGCCGCAACGCGGTGGCCACCGCCGAGCACACGCTGGCCATGCTGCTCGCCGCCACCCGGCGCATCCCGCAGACCCACGCGGAGCTGGCCGCCGGGGTGTGGCGGGGCGACTACTACACCTACGACCGGGTGGGGCCCGAGCTGGAGGGCAACACGGTCGGCCTGGTCGGCTACGGCGCGATCGGCAGCAGGGTGGCCCGCATGCTCGAAGGGTTCGGCGCGACCGTGCTCGTCCACGACCCCTACGTGGACGTGCCCGGCAACGTCGCGCTGCCCGAGCTGCTCGAACGCTCGCTGTTCGTCTCCCTGCACGCCCGCGCCACCCCCGAGACCACCGGGATGATCGGCAAGGCCGAGATCGCCGCCATGCCGGCCGGCTCGGTGCTGGTCAACTGCGCGAGGGGCGCGCTGCTCGACTACGACGCGCTGTGCGACGCGCTCGACTCCGGCCACCTGTTCGGCGCCGCGTGCGACGTCTTCCCCGACGAGCCGATCCCGCCGGGCTCGCGCCTGCTCACGACGCCGAACCTGGTGATGACCCCGCATCTGGCCGGGGCCAGCAAGGAGACGGCGATGAAGGCGGCCACCATCGTGGCCGCCGACGTGGCCCGCTACGTACGCGGCGAGCCCGTCGCCCACCTCGCCAACCCGAGCTAACCCTTGAGTGCGCCCGCCATGAGCCCGCGCATGAAGAACCGGCCGAGCAGCACGTAGATCAGCATCGTCGGGATCGACGCCAGGATGGCGGCGGCCATCTGCTGGCTGTACGGGGTGGCCTGCGCGCCCGCGATGTTGTTCAGCATCACGGTCGTGGGCCAGCTCGTCGGCCCGGTGAGGAACACCGCGAACAGGAAGTCGTTCCACATCGAGGTGAACTGCCAGATGATCACCACGGCGATGGCGGGCCCCGACACCGGCAGGATGACCGACCAGTACGCGCGCAGCATGCCGGCCCCGTCCACCCGTGACGCCTCGATCAGCTCGTCGGGGATCGTCACGTAGTAGTTGCGGAAGATCAGCGTGCAGATCGGGATGCCGTACACGACGTGCGCCAGCACCAGGCCGGGGATGCCGCCGTAGAAGACGCCCTGGAGCCCGGTGAGGTCGTTCAGCCCGACGAGGAGCTGCACGAGCGGGATCATCACGCCCTGGTACGGGATGAACATGCCGAACAGGAACAGCGTGAACAGCACGTCGGCACCGGGGAAGCGCCATTTGGACAGCACGTAGCCGTTCATGGAGCCGAGCGCGCACGACAGCAGCGACCCGGGCACCGCGAGCAGCACGCTGTTCCACAGGCCGGGGGCCAGCTTCTCCCAGGCCACCCGCCACGCCTCGGTCGTCCACGTCTGCGGCAGGTTCCACGCCTGCCCGGGATCGGCCTCGGTGAGCGGCTTGAACTTCGTGATCCCGTACCTGATCTGGTCGGTGCGTAAGGAGAGGCGTTCATGACGTCGGCGCCCGGCTTGAACAGCGCGTTGTAGGCGTCGGCGCCGAGCGTGCCGAGCAGCACGCTCTCCAGCAGGTGGGTGACCGTCCACTCCGACCCGGGTAACAGCTCCGCATATTCGGGCCGTCAGGCGACGCGCTCCAGCGTGCCGCCAGGGCCTGCCAGCACGGTGACGCCGAAGTCGTGCCGGGTGCCGGCCAGGTCACGGCCGCCCGCCGCCACCACCAGGGCGCCCTTCGACACGCCGAGCGCAACCAGGGCGAGCAGATCGCAGCCGCCGTCGGGCCGCCACATGGTCAGCACCACGTCGGACTCGGCCAGGCGGATGCGGGCATCAAGCTCCGCCATCCGGGCCAGCAGCTCCGCGTGGGACAGGCGGCGGCCGTCGGCCAGCAGCAGCGCGGGCTGGCTCGCCGCGTCGAGCGCGGGCAGCGCGGTCGGCTCCAGCGTGAGCAGGCAGCGGAAGTCGATCGTGTCGAGCGCGCGGCCCAGTGAGTAGACCTGGCGCACCCGCGACTGCTCGGCCGCCTGGATCGCCGACTCGGCCAGGTCGGGGGTGGTGATCAGGGCGCGGGCGTCGCACTCGCGCAGCCGCTCGGCCAGCTCGTACGCCCCCGCCCCCGCCTCGACGGGCGCCGCCACCCCGCCCGCGGCCACCACGGTGTGCACCGCCAGCGTCTGCGCCCCCGCCGTGGAGACATGCACGCCCACCACCTGGTCACGCCGGGCGCCCCTGCGCACGAGACCGGACGCCGCCCTGGTCACCTCGGTCACCAGGCGCCGGTAGCCGTAGACGTGACCGCCCCGCAGATCGACCAGCGCGGGCCGGTCGCCACGCTCGTAGGCCCGGCGGAACACTTCGTGGATCACGGTGCCGGTGACCGGGGCGGTGGGTCTCATGCCCGCCAACGTACGGCGGGCTCAGGCGGGCGAGCATCCACCGATCTATGTAGGCGGGTGTGCATTCGGCGACGGGAGGAACCTGTGGGCGGGCCCGAGCCCTGCGCGACCCGGGCCCGCTGTCACGCGCCCGGGGCCCGGCCCCCACCCCTCCGAGAAGGCCGCTCCCCGTGTGGGCGCGTGACGTCATCGACCGAACGGCTGCGCGGCTCCCCGTTGGGATGAGACGGGGATCGCGCGGCACGGCCGATCACACGAAGAACGGTAGGCGTGCACAATGCCCCCGCACATGCGCTGACATGGCCATTCGACGATGTAAGCCGACGGGCGCCGGGATGTGTAGAGACGTCACCGGCTGCCGATCACCCATGCGGCGATCTGTGTACGTGTGGAGAAGCCCAGCTTCGCGAGCATGTTGGCGACGTGCCTGGCGACGGTCGCCGGACTGATCACCAGCTCCTCAGCGATCGCCCTGTTGCTCAGCCCGCGCGCGACCAGCTCGGCGATCTCCCGCTCCCTGGCCGTGAGCCTGCTGTCGCGGCTCACCGGCACGACGGGACGGGCCGGCGGCTCGGGCAGCTCACCGTCGAGCGCGCAGGCCACCGCCTGCTCGGCCGTCATGGCGGCGCCCTCGGCCCACAGCACGCCGACCACGGCCTCGCCCAGCCGGTCGCGGACCGGTCGCAGCACGTCCTCGGTACGCGCGTCCGGCTGCCGCCCGCCCAGTGTCACCGCGGCCGCCGCCAGCAGCACCGCCCGCCGGTGGTCGCCCTCCGCCGCCACCAGCACCGCCCACGCCTCCAGCCGCCGCGCGATGCCCGCCCGCAGGCCGGCGTCGCGGCTGAGCGTCAGCGCCTCCGTCAGCCTGGCCCGCGCCTCGGTCAGGTCGCCCTCGTCCAGCGCCACCCTGCCGAGGCCGGCCAGGCAGCTCACGATGTGCTGGCGGGCGTCGATGTGGCGCAGCAGGCGCAGCCCCGCGTCGTAGTGCCGCCGGGCCGCCGCGAGGTCGCCGGAGCGCCGTGCCACCTGGGCCAGGCCGATGTGCGCCAGGCTCTGCCCGTAGTGGTTGTCCAGCTCCTCGTGGACGCTCAGCACGTCGCGGAAGTCCCGCCTGGCCTCCTTCAGCCTGCCGTGGTGCAGCCCTGACCGCGCTCTGACGGCCTTGGCCAGCGACTCCAGCGCCAGGTCGCCCGAGCGTCCGGTCAGCTCAAGGGCGCGATCCAGCAGCGCCTGGTCGCCGGTGAGCTGGGACAGCACGATCGCCCCTATCGTCTCGCCGTACTCGTCGCCGGCCGCCGTGCACTGCTCGTGTCCCGCCCGTACGTACCGCAGTGCCGGCTCGACGTCGCCCGCTGCCAGCGCCAGCTCGCCGCGCAGGATCGTGGCCTGGCCGCGCAGCGCCTCCGGCACCTGCGCGTCGTCGAGGGCGAGCAGCCGGTCGAGCCGCTCGGCCATGTCGAGCTTCCTGCCGCTGCCGATCAGCAGGTAGCGGGTGTCGGCCAGCAGGGCGAGCGCCGTCCGCGCCGCACCGGTGGCGATCGACCAGTCGCAGGCCGCCCCCACCTCCGCCTTGAGGCCGTCGAACAGGTTGATGAAGCGCTCGACCACCGGCCACGACGTGCGTACGCCCGGAGCCAGCGCGTGCTTGAACCGCTCCCCCAGCCTCGCCAGCGCCGCCAGGTGCCGCCCGCGCAGCCCGGCCTCCTCGCCCGACTCGGCCAGCTGCTCCAGTGCGTACTCGCGGACGGTCTCCAGCAGGCGGTAGCGGGCCTGCCCGGCGATCTCGCCGTCGAGGACGACCAGCGACTTGTCCACCAGGTCGCACAGCCGGGGCAGCACCTCCTCCTCGGTCAGCCCCGGGCCCGCGCAGACCCACTCGGCCAGGTCGAGGGTCCAGGACGAGCGGAAGACGGCGGTCCTGCGCAGCAGCAGGCGCTCCTGGGGGCTGAGCAGCCGGTAGCTCCAGTCGACCGCCGCCCTGAGCGTGCGGTGGCGGGCAGGAGCCGTGCGCGCACCGCCCGCCAGCAGGGTGAACCGGTCGTCGAGGCGCTCCACGAGCTGGCGTACGGACAGGACCCTGACCATGGCGGCGGCCAGTTCGATCGCCAGCGGCAGCCCGTCGAGCGCCCGGCACAGCTCCTCGGCCAGCGGCCTGGTCTCGCCGGTCAGCTCGAACTCGGGCCGCGCCGCCGTCGCCCTCGTCACGAACAGCCGCACCGCCTCGCTCTCACCGTCGTCCGGCCTGCTGACCGACAGCGGCGGCACCCGCCACACGGTCTCGCCCGGGACGCGCAGCGGCTCACGGCTGGTGGCCAGCACGGTCAGCCCCTTGCAGGCGCCCAGCAGGTCCCTGCACAGCTCCGCGCACTCCCCGATCACCGGCTCGCAGTTGTCGAGCAGCAGGAGCAGCCGGCGGTCGCCGATCGTCTCCGCGAGGTCGCCGGCGATCCCGAGCGCCGCCGCCACATGCCCGCGCAACTCCCCCTTGTCGAGATCGGCCAGCTCGACCAGACAGACCCCGCCGGACCTGGTCGCCGGATGAGCGGTGCCCAGGCGGGAGGCCAGCCGCAACGCCAGCCGCGTCTTCCCGATGCCACCCGCCCCGCACAGGGTCACGCACCGGGTGACACCGAGCAGATGGACGAGCTCGTCGAGATCGGACTCCCGGCCCACGAAAGGATTGGGCTCGGCCGGCAGGTTGCTGGGGTCGGCGGTTCGCAGCATCACTGTGAGTGTGACACCAACTACGTTTCGCGCCCAGGGCCCCGCCCACCCCAAGAGCGGACGCCGCGGTCATGAGAGGGCGGCTTGGATGATCGAGCGGGCGATCGTGGTCACGGCGGTGGCCTGGGGGCCGGGGCGTTCCAGGACGACGCCCACCGCGACCTCCGGGGCGCCGGCGGGGGCGAAGGCCGTGACCAGGGCGTGGTCCTCCGTCAGGGGGACGCTCGTCATCGCCACGCGGACGCCCGGGGCCGCCGATCGGGTGCCGCCGCGGCGGGGGGTGGTCGCCATCATGGCCGCGAGGTAGCGGGCCAGCGTCGGGGACATCACCGTGCGGTACGGCGCGGGCGCCGCCCGGCTCACCACCGACCGGTCGGGGAGCCGAACGTCCTCCACCAGGTACGGCCGCATCAGCACCCCGTCGTTGGCCACCGCCGCCGACAGCATGGCCACCATGAGCGGCGTGGCCAGGTTCTCGTGCCGTCCGATGGCGGCGAGCGCGGTCTGCGACCGGTCGGTGGTGACCGGGTAGCGGCTGCCGGTCGCGGCCAGCGGGATCCGCAGCACGCCCGCGTTGAAGCCGAACGCCTCTGCCTGGTCCCGCAGCAGGTCGTGCCCCAGCCGCAGCCCGATGCCTGCGAAGGCGGTGTCGCAGGGCGCCTGGAAGGCGTACACGAGCGTCGGGTGGGCGGAGCCGCAGCCGGTGTCGCGGACGTACGCGGACGAGCCGGGCAGCCGCAGCCGCGGCGGCGCGTCCACCAGGGACGTCGGCGTGTACTCGCCGGACGCCAGCGCCGCCGCCGCCGTCACCAGCTTGAACGTGGCCCCGGGCGGATAGAGCCGGTTGAGCGCCCGGTTGAGCAGCGGCCGATCGGGCGACTCGCGCAGCCGCCGCGAGGTCAGCGCGAGCCTGAGCCGGTCGAAGGTGGCCAGCGCGTTGGGGTCGTACGTCGGATGGCCGGCCAGCGCCAGCACAGCGCCGGTCGCCGGGTGGATGGCGACCGCCGCGCCGGGCACCCCCGCGGCGGCGAGCCCGTCGTGGGCGGCCCGCTGCACGCGGTCCCTGATCGTCAGCCGGACGTGGGCGCCCACCCCGCTGCCCGCGCTGACCAGCGAGCGCACCTTGACCCTGGGGTCGTCGCCGGTCAGCACGGCCTCCTGGGCCTGCTCGATGCCGGTCGCCCGGCGCAGCGAGACGTGCCCCGTGACGGCCGCGTACCGCTCGCCGAAGGGGTAGACCCGCTGGTAGCGGTAGGGGCCGCCGGTGGTGGGGCGGCTGGTGGCGATGGTGGTGCCGTCGTAGGTGCGGATGTCGCCGCGCGGGTGGGCGTACCTGAGGATCAGCGTGCGCTCGTTCCTCGGGTCGGCGTCGAGCACGCGCGAGCCGAACGCCTGCACCAGCGTGATGTGCGCGAGCAGCACGAACAGCATCACCGCGCACATCATGGCCACGCGGGCCAGGGGCACGTTGATCCACCTCGCCCTCGAACCGGCCATGGTTCGAGGTGTACCAACCGCCCCGCAAAGCGGGAGCTAGAGGACGCTGCGGTAGTAGGAAATCTTGTGGTGGATGTAGTGCTGGCGCTCGACGAGGTTGCCGATCTGCGCCTGCACCGTGCGGTCGTGCTCCTCCAGCAGCTCGATGCGCTCGGGGATGGTGTGGTCACCGGCGCGGACGAGCTCGGCGAAGCGCAGCATCGTGGCGATGGGCATGCCGGTGTCGCGCAGGCACCGGAGCATGCCGAGCCAGCCGATGTCCTCTTCGCTGAACCTGCGCTGGCCCGCCGCGTTGCGATCGACGCGTTCGAGCAGGCCGATCTTCTCGTAATAGCGGAGGGTGTCGATGGTGAAGCCGGTCTCTTCGACGACCTCCGCCGGGGTGTACACGCTCACGGGTATCAGGATCGCACCTGGAGTGCACTCCAGGTCAACCGGACAAGGGCGCTGTTGACATGGAGTGCGCTCCAGCTTCCACAGTCATGGGCCATGGACATCGCATTGGGCACCATTCCGTTCGGCACATCCGTCGGCATCGACGAGACCTTCGCCATCCTCGACCGCTACCACGAGGCCGGCGGCACCAGGATCGACACGGCCGACAACTACCCGTTCTGGGTGGAGGGCTGCTCCGGCGACGAGAGCGAGCTGGCCATCGGCGCGTGGCTGGCCGCGCGCGGCACCCGCGACGAGATGGTGATCAGCACGAAGGTGGGGGCGCGGCCGACCGTGCCGGGCGACGTGACGCTCGACTCGGCCGAGGGCCTGTCGGCCGAGGTGATCGCCAAGGGGGTGGAGGACAGCCTGCAGCGCCTCGGGACGGACCGGATCGACGTGTACTGGGCGCACGTGGACGACCGGGACACGCCGCTGGAGGAGACCCTGGGGGCGTTCGACGCGGTCGTACGGGCCGGGAAGGCGCGGGCGATCGGGGCCGGCAACATGGCCGCCTGGCGGCTGGAGCGGGCCAGGAACATCTCGGCGGGGCACGGCTGGACGCCGTACACGTATCTGCAGCTCCGCCACACCTACCTGCGGCCGCGGCCGGGCACCAGGCCGGCCGAGTCCGGTCACCGGCTGGTGAACGACGACACGCTCGACTACCTGGCGGCCGAGCCCGGGATCACGTTGTGGGCGTACAACACGCTGATGTTCGGGGCGTACACGCGGCAGGACCGGCCGATCCCCGACATCTACCACCACCCCGGCACGACGCGGCGGCTGGCCGCGCTGCGCGAGGTGGCGGGTGAGCTGGGCGCCACCCCGAACCAGGTGGTGCTGGCCTGGCTGATCGGCGGCGGCGTGGTGCCCATCGTCGGGGTCTCCACGATGGAGCAACTGGAGGAGGCGATCGGCGGGGCGCGCCTCACGCTGGACGCCGAGCTGCGCGCCCGCCTGGACACCATCTGCTAGCTCACCTGCCGGCTCATGAGGGCAGGTGGCCGGCGAGGTAGCGGCGGACGAGCTGCTTGCACTCGGCGATCAGCCCGGGGT
Organism: Nonomuraea sp. NPDC004580; assembly: GCF_040609855.1. Lineage (NCBI taxonomy): Bacteria > Bacillati > Actinomycetota > Actinomycetes > Streptosporangiales > Streptosporangiaceae > Nonomuraea > Nonomuraea sp. NPDC004580. The sequence goes on from NZ_JBEXLH010000051.1 coordinate 35,913, forward strand.
CGCCGGCCGGGTCGGCTCTGAAGGCCAGCTTGAGCACCGCGTCGGTGGCCTCGACGGCGACGAGCAGGGCGCGGTCGAGCCCCGGGCCCGCGGGGGCGTGGAGGAGGCCGAGCATCAGGTCGCGCAGGCGCTCGGCCACCACGACGCCGTTCTCCTGGGTCTCGTCGAGCGCCCGCTTGCTGCCCCCGACGGCAGGCCCGCCCGGGGTGAGCAGCACCTCGCCGAAGTCGACGACCCCGAACCCGGGAGTGGTGCGCTTCATGTCCACGAACACGTCGATGGCGAGGTCGACGAGGTCGGTCCAGTGGCCTGGGCCGGTCTCCTGGATGCGCTGGACGACGCGCTGGAGGAACGCCTCCAGGTTGCGCCGCGCGAGCGCACGCACCAGGCCCTGCTTGTCGCGGAAGAACTGGTAGAAGGTGCCGATCGGCACCTCGGCGCGGCGGGCGACCTCCTTGGTGGTCAGCGCGTCGTAGCCGACCTCGTCGAGCAGCAGCGCGCACTCGTCGAGCATGCGTTCGACGCGCTCGACGCTCCGGCGCTGGGCGGGGCGGCGGCGCAAGGTACTGGTCATGTTTCCATCCTGACGCATTTCGGTGATGCCGAGTCAGGGTCTCCGGCCCCAGATAACATGAGCCCCACTCGGGTAGCAGCGGAGGCCCAGGATGTTTCTGTGGGGTACGGCCACGGCGGCCTACCAGATCGAGGGCGCGACCGGCGAGGACGGCAGGGGCCCCTCCATCTGGGACACCTTCGCCCGCGAGCCGGGCCGCACCCGCGACGGGCACACCGGCGACGTGGCCTGCGACCACTACCACCGCTGGCGCGAGGACGTCGCGCTCATGGCGGACCTCGGCGTCAACGCCTACCGCTTCTCGATCGCCTGGCCGCGCGTGCTGCCCGACGGCGCGGGCGCGGTCAACGGGCGCGGCCTCGACTTCTACGACCGCCTGGTGGACGCGCTGCTGGCGGCGGGCGTGCAGCCGGTGCCGACGCTGTTCCACTGGGACCTGCCGCAGGCACTTGAGGACCGGGGCGGCTGGCTGAACCGCGACGTCGCGGAGCTGTTCGCCGACTACGCCGGCGTCGCCGCCGCCCGCCTCGCCGACCGGGTGCCGCTGTGGATCACGCTCAACGAGCCGTTCGTGCACATGGCCTTCGGGTACGCCATGGGCCTGCACGCCCCCGGCCACGCCCTGATGACCGGCGCCCTGCCCGCCGCACACCACCAGTTGCTGGCCCACGGCCGCGCGGTGGCGGCGCTCAGGGCGGCCGGCGCGTGCCAGGTGGCGCTGACCAACAACTGCACCCCGGTCTGGCCCGCCTCGTCGCGGGAGCAGGACGTACGGGCCGCCGAGGCGTACGACATCCTGCACAACCGCCTGTTCACCGACCCGGTGCTGACCGGCGCCTACCCCGACCTGTCGGCCTACACAGGCGACCTCGGCTTCGTCAGGGACGGCGACCTGGAGGCCGTCTCGGCCCCCCATCGACGCGCTGGGCATCAACTACTACAACCCCACCCGCATCGCCGCCCCCACGGACGCGGGCCTGCCGTTCACCGACGCCGGCATCACCGGCCACCCCACGACCGCCTTCGGCTGGCCGGTCGTCCCCGACGGCCTGCGGGAGCTGCTCACCGGCCTGAAGTCACGCTACGGCGCCGCGCTCCCGCCGATCCTCGTCACCGAGAACGGCTGCTCGCAGCCCGACGTCCCCGGCGCGGACGGCACGATCGACGACGCCGGCCGGATCGCCTTCCTCGACGGTCACATCGCCGCGCTGCGCCGGGCCATGGACGAGGGCGTGGACGTGCGCGGCTACTTCGTCTGGTCGCTGCTCGACAACTTCGAGTGGGCCGAGGGCTACCACCAGCGCTTCGGCCTCGTGCACGTGGACTACGCGACGCAGCGGCGCACGCCGAAGCGCTCGTACCACTGGTACCGGGATTTCCTGAAGGCTCAGAACACCGACACGTGAACGTGGTCGTAGTGGTTGGCCGTCACGCCGCCACGGTCGGACATCGGGTCCCAGCCGCCGCCTGAGCGGATGTCGTAGTAGCGCTGCTTCCAGATGATGTACATGACGCCGATGCGGGCGCCGTTCCTGATCAGCCAGGCGGCCAGCGCGTCGCCGTTGGCCGCGTCGGAGCCGGCGGCCATGGTGCCGCCTCTGGACATCATGAAGTCGCAGGCCCGGCCCTTGCCGTGTTCGCCGGGGTCGCCGGGGCGCAGGCAGCCGACGCCGTACTTCATGGGGAAGTTGGCCATGATCTCCGCGCGTACCTGGATCATGCGCTGGGTCAGGCCCTCGGCGCCGCCGGGCTGCTGGAAGCCGTACTTGGCGAGCAGTTTCTCGATGTCGGTGCGCTTGGCCTGGAGCCGCTTGATCTCCTTGGCCAGCTTCTCGACCTTCTTGTTGGCGTTGAGCTTGGCCTGCTTGGACTTCTCGATGAGCTTCTTGATGCTCTCGACGCGCCTGGCGCGCTCGTTGGCCATGTACGCCATGTTCGCCGCCTGCCCGAGCACCTTGTACGGGTCGCCGGACGGCGTGAGGAGCTGGATGCCGTCGATGGGCCCGACCATGTAGGAGGTCTGGGCGATCCGGCTGACCTCCTCCTGGGCGGCCTTGAGCTGGGCCTGCAGGGTGCCGGACGTGGCGCTGGCGCGCCTCACCTGGAGCTTGATGTCCTCCAGGCTCTGGAGCTGGCCGCGGTAGAGCTTTTCGAGCTGGGCCGCCTGCTTGGTGAGCCTGCGCAGCTCAGCGGGCGAGGGATCGGCTGCGGCGGAAGGCGGGGTGGGGAGTCCGAGCAGCCCGGCGAGCACGGCGACGAGAACGGCGAGCCGCCAGATCCTCACACCCGTCCCCTCCCCTCATAGACGGACCGAAACTATAGAAGATGATCTTGATTCCTGTCATCCGAACGACCGAACTGCTGCACCTTTGATGGGTTTTTCTGGCTTTTGTCCGACTTAAGCCCGACCTAAAAGTTGGGCCTTCCCGGGAGCGCTCCAAAGGTCTGAGATGGCGATCGATTCCCGTCTCTGCGAAGGGGCAGACCGTGTCTCGATTACTGAAGCTCACCGCGGCCGTCACCCTCGGCCTGGGCACGTCCGTCGTGGTGGTCACGCCGCCCGCGCACGCGGCCGTGGCCCCCCTGCCGCCCCGCGACCGCATCGAGCTGTACGAGCTCGACAGCCCGCCGGGCACCGCCCAACTGCTCAGGGAGAAGGGCTTCGACGTCGTCCAGCAGGAGCACGCGGACGGCAAGGAGCACATCGAGCTGACCGCCGACCGTACGGACCTGGACGCCCTGGCCAAGCTCGGCCACCGCCCGGCGCCGGTGCGCAACGCTCAGGGCCAGACCCAGCTGGAGGCCGCGCGGGCGCAGGCCGCCGGCGGCTACGCCGTCTTCCGTTCCTACTCCGAGCGCGGCGGCATCGCCGACCAGCTCAGGGCCATCGCCCATGCCCACAAGGACGTCGTCAAGGTCCAGTCGATCGGGAAGACCCTGCGCGGCCAGGACATCCTCGCCGCCAAGGTCACCACGGGAGCCCGATCGCTGCCCGACGGCCTCAAGCCCTCGGCGCTCTACTCGGCCACCCAGCACGCCCGCGAGTGGATCGCGACCGAGGTCGACATGCGGCTGCTCAAGTACGTGGTCGCGAACAAGTCGAAGCTGCGCGACCTGCTCAACAAGGTCGAGCTGTGGTTCGTCCCCGTCGCCAACCCCGACGGCTACGACTTCACCTTCACCGAGGGCAACCGCCTGTGGCGCAAGAACCTGCGCGACGTGAACGGCGACGGCCAGATCACGACGGGCGACGGCGTCGACCCCAACCGCAACTTCCCGACGAACTTCCACTACGACGAGGAGGGCTCGTCGAGCATCCCGAGCAGCGAGACCTACCGCGGCACCGGGCCGGCCAGCGAGCCCGAGACCAGGGCCATGGACGGCCTGCTGCGCCGGGTCGGGTTCGAGACGCAGCTCAACTACCACTCCTACGGGCCGCTGCTGCTCTACCCGAGCGGCTTCCAGATCGCCACGGAGACCGCGGACAACCCCATCTACGAGGCGCTGACCGGCGACGACACCCGGCCCGCCGTCCCCGGCTTCGACCCCGACCTGGGCGCCGAGCTCTACACCACCAACGGCGACACCAACGACCACGCCCACTCCACGTACGGGACGCTGTCGTGGACGCCCGAGCTGAACGAGGGCTGCGACGGCTGCGGCTTCGTCTTCCCCGACGACGAGGCGCTGGTGCAGGCCGAGTTCGAGAAGAACCTGCCGTTCGCGCTCGACGTGGCGAAGTCGGCGGTCGACCCGGTCGAGCCGGTCAGCCACCTGGGCAACAGGACGCCCGACTTCGTGCTCGACCCGTTCGAGGTCAGCCACGGCAGGAACCAGGTCGTCCAGGTCAACGCCAAGCGCAAGCTCGGCCCCGTCTTCCTCAACTACCAGGTCAAAGGCGGCAGGACGAAGACCGCCCTGACCAAGGAGTGGAAGGGCGGCGAGCGGTACGGCAAGGGCTACGACCGCTACTACCACCGCCTGCGCGGCACGATCACCGGCACCAGACCGGGCGACGAGGTGAAGGTCTGGTTCACCTCGATCGGCAGGAAGAGCGGCGGCTTCACCTACACGGTCGCCTCCGACATCGGCGGCAAGGTGCTGGTGCTCGCCGCCGAGGACGTCACCGGCCCCAGCCCCGCGCAGGAGGGCACCGAGGCCAAGTACGCCGGCGTCTACACCGCCGCGCTCCAGGCCGCCGGCTACAGCACCGACGTGTACGACATGGACAAGACGGGCCGCAAGGCCCCGCACCCGCTCGGCGTGCTCAGCCACTACAAGGCGGTGGTCTGGGAGACCGGCGACGACATCATCCCGAGGTCGCAGGGCCAGGCGCCGGGCACCACGTCGAAGGCCGGCGTGGACACCGAGCTGGCCGTGCGCGACTACCTCAACGAGGGCGGCAAGCTGCTGCACGCCGGGAAGTACCCGTCGTACGCGGCCAACTTCAACGGCTCCTACTACTACGAGCCGGACCAGCCGGGCAACCCGGAGTGCACGGTGCCGGACGACCCGCCCTGCATCCCGGTGTTCAACGACTTCCAGCAGTACTGGCTGGGCGCGTACGTGTTCTTCGACGACGCCGGCACCGACCAGGCGACAGGGCAGCCGTACCCGCTGAGCGGGGTGGGCGGCGCGTTCGACGGCTATAACGCCACGCTGGAGCAGACTCACACCAACTCGTTCGTGGCCACCTCTGCGGTGCTGCCCGCCGCGCGGTTCCCCAGGTTCGCCAGTTCGGCCCCGGTGAAGTGGGGCAGGCCAGGTGGTCCGTTCGACCCGCACACCGGCTCCTGGGACGTCTACAGCGGCATCGCGGACGTCTCCTGGAAGCGGCTGACCACGACGATCGACCTCACCGGCAGGACCAGTGGTGAGCTGTCGTTCTGGACCTCGTACGACACCGAGTTCCACTGGGACTTCCTGACCGTCGAGGCGAGGACGGCGGGCGGCGACGACTGGACCACGCTGCCGGACGCCAACGGCCACACCACCCAGGAGGTCGGTGACAGCTGCCTGGTCGAGAACAGCGGCGGCTGGCGCACGATCCACCCGTTCACGCAGCGCTACCAGGGCGTGGACTGCGAGCCGGCCGGCAGCTCCGGCGCCTGGCACGCGGCGTCGGGCAACTCGGCGGGCTGGCAGCAGTGGCGCGTCGACCTCACCCCGTACGCGGGCAGGCAGGTCGAGGTGTCGATCTCGTACATCAGCGACTGGGGCACCCAGGGCGCGGGCGTCTTCCTCGACGACGTCACGGTCTCCCTGGACGGCGCGGCGGCCGGGACGACCTCGTTCGAGAGCGACCTCGGCGGCTGGGCGGTGGGCGCGCCGCCCGAGGGCACCTCGCCGTCGATCAACAACTGGTTCCGTACGGACCAGGTCTTCGAGGAGGGCGGCGGCATCACCACCGAGGACACCGTCTACCTCGGCTTCGGCGTGGAGAGCGTGACCGATCAGGCGGCGCGTGCGGACCTGCTCAAGAGGTCCATGCGGCACCTGCTCGGACCCTCGCGCTAGAGCCCCTCCGAGGGGTGCGGCCCCGCGCCGCACCCCTCTTGCATGCACGGACAGAACATGGTTCGGTCACCTTGAGGCACACCCGTAGCAAGCAAGCATTCGGTCAAGCAGGAGGTCCACGTCATGCGCCAGCACGACACGCTGTTCATCGGGGGCGAATGGGTGGCCCCAGCGGGCACCGGGACGATCGACGTCATCTCCCCCCACACCGAGGAGGTCGTCGGCCGGGTGCCCGACGGCACCGCCCAGGACATGGACCGCGCCGTCGCCGCCGCCCGCGAGGCGTTCGACCACGGGCCGTGGCCGCGCATGACGTTCGCCGAGCGGGCCGAGGTGATCGGCCGGCTGGCCGCGATCTACAACGAGCGGCAGGGCGAGATGGCCCAGCTCATCACCGAGGAGATGGGCTCGCCGATCACCTTCTCCAACCTCGCCCAGGCGCCGCAGCCGCTCGGCATGCTGCAGTTCTACGCCGAGCTGGGCAAGACGTTCGAGCAGGAGGAGCAGCGGCCCGGCATCTTCGGGCCGATCACCGTGCGCAGGGAGCCCGTCGGCGTCGTGGCGGCCGTGGTGCCGTGGAACGTGCCCCAGTTCGTCACCATGACCAAGGTCGCGCCCGCGCTGCTCGCCGGGTGCACGATCGTGCTCAAGCCCGCGCCTGAGACGCCGCTCGACGCGTACCTGCTGGCCGAGTGGGCGGCCGAGGCCGGAGTGCCGGCCGGCGTGCTCAACATCGTGGCGGCCGGCCGCGAGGCCGGCGAGCACCTCGTCTCGCACCCCGGCGTGGACAAGGTCGCCTTCACCGGCTCCACCGCCGCCGGCCGGCGCATCGCCGCCATCTGCGGCGAGCAGCTCAAGCGGGTCAGCCTGGAGCTGGGCGGCAAGTCCGCCGCGATCATCCTCGACGACGCCGACCTGAACGCCAGCATGGGCTTCCTGTCGATGGCCTCGCTGATGAACAACGGGCAGGCGTGCGTGGCCCAGACCCGCATCCTCGCCTCCCGGCAGCGCTACGACGAGGTCGTGGACGCCATCGCCGGCATGGTCACCTCGCAGCCCGTCGGCGACCCGGCCGACCCCGCCACCGGCATCGGCCCGCTCGTCGCCAAGCGGCAGCAGGACCGCGTCGAGGGCTACATCAGGATCGGCATGGAGGAGGGCGCCAAGGTCGTCGTCGGCGGGCTCGACCGGCCGCGTGACAAGGGCTGGTACGTCTCCCCCACCGTCTTCGCGGGCGTCTCCAACGACATGCGCATCGCCAGGGAGGAGATCTTCGGGCCGGTGCTCGCGGTCATCCCGTACGAGGACGAGGCCGACGCCGTACGCATCGCCAACGACAGCGACTACGGCCTGGCCGGCACGGTGTGGACGGCCGACTCCGAGCACGGCATGGAGGTGGCCCGCCAGGTGCGTACGGGGACGTACGGGGTGAACTGCTTCATGCTGGAGACCAACGCCCCCTTCGGCGGCTACAAGGCCAGCGGCATCGGCCGCGAGCTGGGCCCCGAGGGGCTCAACGGCTACCTGGAGTACAAGACGATCGCCCGCCTGGGCTGAGCCGTGCGTGAGAGGGGCCTCCCCCCCGGAGGCCCCTCTCGGGCGGACCTAGCGCGCCCCCGCGACGCTAGGTCCCGCCGGCGGCGGAGCACCATGCGTGACGCGACCGCTACAGACCGACCACAGCAGTATGTCCCACGGCAAGCACAACGACACTTTGCTCCCCCGGAGACTTTCTCCCGGCGGTTTCCATCCGTACGCCGCAGGATGACGGGTATTACTCAGGAAGGGTGAGTTGTCAGCCACTTGCCGATCCGGCGGACGAGATCGGGGGTCGCCGCCGACTCCGCGTGCCCGAAGCCGGGCTCCACCCACAGCTCCTTCGGCTCCTTGGCGCCCGCGTACAGCTGCTGGGCGTGATCCAGCGGGAAGAAGTGGTCGGCGTCGCCGTGCACGATCAGCAGCGGCACCGGCGAGATGAGCCCGGCCGCCTCGTGCGGCGGCATCGGGATCGGGTCCCACTGCCCGCGCGCGATGCGGGTGCGCTTGGCCACCCTGGCCGCCCACCGGCCGACCGGCTGCTCGATCGCCCAGTGCACCTGCCGCATCGGCCGGGTGCCCCGGTAGTACCAGCGGGCCGGGCCGCTCACCGCGACCACCGCGTCCACGCCGCCGCGCAGCCCCGCGTGCCGCACGGCCACCGCCGCGCCCATGGAGAAGCCCACCACCGCGACCCGCCGGTAGCCGATCACCCTGGCGTGCCTGACCGCCGCCTCCACGTCGAGGATCTCCAGGTCGCCGACCGTGGTCTCGCCGCCCGAGCGGCCGTGGCCCCTGAAGTCGAAGGCCACCACGCCGCCGTAGCGGCTCAGCACGTGGACGATGCGGCGGGCGCTGCGCTCGCGCCACGAGCCGGTGAAGCCGTGCGCCACGACGATGCCGAGATCGGTGCTGGTAGAAGGGGTGTGCGCGGCGTCGATGCGGACGCCGTCCTCGGTTCTGAGCATGACGGGGAAGCTGGGCGCGAACGGCATGACATGAGCTTAGATTCGCCGTCGCCCGGTCCTCGCGCGACCCTCCAGCTCAGGGGTGCCGCGGCACCAGATCGGCCATGCTCACCACGATCCGCACCCGCGACTCCTCGGCCGCGTCGAGCGCCTCGCGGACGTTGGAGATCATCACCCGTGCGCCGCTGTCCAGGATGCGCCGGCGCAGCTCGGCCGCGTCGAGATGGGCGGGCAGCGGCCACACCACGCCGCCCGCGGCGATCACCGCATCGGTCGCCACCAGCAGGTCGGGCCCGACCGGCAGGCAGATGAGCACGGTGTCACCCGCGCGCACCCCGCTGCGCCGCAGCTGGACGGCCGCGACCGCGGACCGCTCGTCGAGCTGCTCCTCGGTGAGCTTCAGGCCGGTGCCGGAATCCACCATCACGATGCGCTCATCCATGGGGAACACCGTAAGGAGGGTGACCTGTGCACACATGGGGCGGAATATGCAGATCCGTATGCAGAAGCGGCCGCCCCCTACGGGGCGGACCTGGGCTGTTCCGCCGCCCACACCGCGATCTGCGCCCGCGAGGTGTAGCCCAGTTTCTCCATGATGTTGGCGATGTGGCGGGCCACCGTGGCCGGGCTGATCACCAGCTCCTCGGCGATCGCCCGGTTGGACAGGCCACGGGTGAGCAGGCCGGCGATCTCCAGTTCGCGGGCGGTCAGCAGCGAGCGCCTGACCGGCTCGGCCGGCGCGGGCGCCGCCGCCGGCGGCCGCGCGCCCTCCAGCACGTGGCGGGCCGCGTCGTACGGGCGTATCGCCCTCCCCCGCGACCACAACGCGGTGGTGCGGCCCTCGCCCAGCTTCGTCCTGGCCCGGCCGAGCAGCTCTTCGATCCTCCTGGTGGCCGCGTGCTGGCCGATCGACTCGCGCAGGACTGCCGCCGCCGCTGCCGCCGGCACCGCGCCCTCGAGGTCGCCCTCGCACTCGGCCAGCACCGACAGGCCCACCAGGCAGCGCGCCACCCCCTGGCGCTGCCCGGTCGCCAGGTCCAGCGCGAGGCCGGCGGCCAGCCGCTCGCGGGCCACGCCGAACTCGTGCAGCAGCGCCGCCACCCGGCCGATCCTGGCCAGGCAGCGCGCCAGCTCAAGGTCGCCGCCCAGCTCGCGCAGCCACGGCACGGCCCGCTCGTACTGCTTCTTGGCGGTCACCTGGTCACCCCTGGCCTCGGCCACGGAGCCGAGCTGGGCGGCCGTCCTGGCCATGATCCAGCGGTGGCCGTGCTCGCGCGCCCGCGCCAGCGCGTCCTCGCCGAGCCGCTGCGCCTCGCGCAGCCGGCCGCGCACCAGCGCCACCGCCGACAGCCCCGCGAGGCCCGCCGCCTGGTTCCAGGTGTCGCCCGAGCCGATGGCCAGCGCCAGGCCCTCCTCGGCGTGGTGCAGCGCCTCCTCTGCGCGGCCCATGCGCAGCAGCACCACGACCATGAGGCTGTGCATGACGCAGCGCGGGAACACCTGGCCGGGAGGCAGCCCGGCCAGGCTGCGCCCGGCCATCTCCAGCGACCTGCTCAGCTCGTCGCGCGCTTCGAGCCCATAGGCGAGGTACGCCTGTGAGTGGGCGACCTCCTCGGCCGGCACGTCACCGGTGTCGAGCGAGAGCAGCCGCTCGACCCAGCCGACGATCTCCGTCACGTTGCCGCCCAGCGGCAGCAGGCCCGTGCTCGTCCGGCACAGCCGCAGCCCCATGACCACGTTGCCGGACTCGGCGGCCCAGTCGAGCGCCAGCCGCTGGTCGTCCAGCAGGCCGCGGCTCGCCCTGGCCGCCGCCAGCCGGCGCGACCACGGCTGCCTGGGCTCCACCATCTCGACGGCGAAGTGGCGCTCCATCAGGTCGCAGAGCACGTGCAGGTGCCGCTCGCGCAGCGCGCCGCGCTCGCCCGCCCGGTCGAGGCGCTCGAGCGCGTACCGCTTGATGGTCTCCAGCATCCAGTAGCGGCCGCGGGCGCCGTCGCAGAGCACCAGCGACTTGTCCACCAGGCCGCCGAGCAGGTCGAGGATCTCGTCGGCCGCGACGGGCGGCGCCGCGCACACCCGCTCGGCCAGCTCCAGGTCGAAGTCGCCGGCGAACACCGACAGCCGCCGCAGCAGCACCTGCTCCCGGGGCGAGAGCAGGTCGTAGCTCCACTCGACGGTCGCGAGCAGCGTGCGCTGCCGGGCGGGGGCCGTGCGCCCGCCGGTGGTCAGCAGCGAGAAGCGGTCGTCGAGCCGGCCCGCGATGCGGGCGGGGCTCAGCACGGTCGTACGGGCCGCGGCCAGCTCGATCGCCAGCGGCAGCCCGTCGAGCGCCCGGCACAGGCGCACCACGTCGGGCAGGCTCTCCGGCCCCAGCCGGGTGCCGGCCGCCGCCGCCCGGTCGAGGAACAGCCGCACCGACTCGGCGTCGGCCGTGGCCTCCTCCGGCACGTCGAGCGGCGGCACCCGCCAGATCAGCTCGCTGGCGATGCGCAGCGGCTCTCTGCTGGTGGCCAGCACGCGCAGCGACGGGCAGGCCGACACCAGCGCCGCCGCCACCTGTGCCGACCTGTCGACGAGGTGCTCGCAGTTGTCGAGCAGCAGCAGGCAGCGCTGGTCGCGCAGCCGGGCCGTGACGGTGTCGAGCAGCGGGGCGCCCTGCTCCTCCGCCACGCCGAGCACCTGGGCGACCTCCCGCTCGACCAGCTCGGGCCTGGCGATCCTGGCCAGCTCGACCAGCCAGACGCCACCGGGGAAGGACGGCACGAGCCCGGCGGCGACCCGCAGGGCCAGCCGGGTCTTGCCGATGCCGCCCACCCCGCACAGCGTCACCACGCGCGTCTCGCCGATCAGCTCGCGCAGGTCGTCGACGTCACGCTCGCGCCCGACGAACCGGTTGGGCTCGACCGGCAGGTTGTGCCGGGGGGAATCTGGCATGTGCTCACCCTGCGTCGCGGAAGGATCACACTCTCCCACAGTGTCGCACTTCTCACAGGCCAAGCGAGCTGACGACCGCCCTTTCGTCGACGACCCGCAGGGTGGGGTCGCCCAGCAGCCTCCTGGCCAGGTCGTAGGGGGCGACGACCACCGTGGCCCGCCGCTCCTGCGCCAGCACCCGGCAGCCCACCAGGCTCGGCTCGTGGGCGACCACGACGTGGGCGCCCGCCGTCATCGCTAAATCGATCGTGCGCAGGCCGCGGAACGGCTCGCTGACCGCGCTGATCAGCACGTCGTCCTTGCCGACGACCAGGCGGGTGGCGAGCCTGCGCAGGTCGGTCGCCAGCTCGGCGTTGTCGAGCAGCCGGGTGCCGTCGAGCGTGAGCGCGGGCCCGGCCAGCGGGCCGAACTCGACCGCCGCCGGCCCCACCAGCTCGTTGAACGGCCTCGCCCCCGCGACGGGACGGAAGGAGAAGACGAGGTCGGCCTTGACCGCGGCCGGGTCGTAGCGGTCGTAGGTGATCGAGATGCGCGACTCGCCATGGCTGCCGAGCACGGCGATGCCCCCTGCCCAGGCCACCGCGTGCACCGCCACCGGCAGGGCCGCGCCCAGCGGGACGTCGACGAGCACCCGCTCGCCGTAACGCAGCCCCTGCGCCTGCAGCCCGGCCGCCGCTCTGGTCACCCGTCTGGCGAAGGCCGCGTAGGACAGCACCTCGCCGGTCCTGACGTCGCTCACCGCCGGCTGATCGCCCTGCATCGGTGCCGCCGCCATCACGAGCTCTGTCCAGGTCATGCCGCCAATCTAGGGATCCGGGCCGCACTTGCCATGCGCAGGATTGTGCAGGCCGCTATGTAGTCGCGGACCGTCGCGGACCATCGCGGGGGCCGTCGCTGAGGTTCCCGGCTCGCGCCTGCCAGCCGAGGGGATCAACTAGACTTATGAGGTCGCGACTTCGCGCGGCCGCCCCCACGACACAGAGCGAGACGTCATCATGCCTTTGAACAGCCGCGACGACCTGCGGAACATCGCGATCATCGCGCACGTCGACCATGGCAAGACCACACTGGTCGACGCCATGCTCTGGCAGTCCGGGGCCTTCCGCGCCAACCAGGACGTCGACGACCGCGTCATGGACTCCAACGACCTCGAGCGCGAGAAGGGCATCACCATTCTCGCGAAGAACACCGCCGTCCAGCACGGCGGCATGACCATCAACATCATCGACACGCCGGGCCACGCCGACTTCGGCGGCGAGGTCGAGCGCGGGCTGTCGATGGTCGACGGGGTGGTGCTGCTGGTCGACGCGTCCGAGGGGCCGCTGCCGCAGACGCGGTTCGTGCTGCGTAAGGCGCTGGCCGCGAAGATGCCGGTCATCCTGTGCATCAACAAGGTCGACCGGCCGGACGCCCGCATCAAAGAGGTCGTCGACGAGGTCTACGAGCTGTTCATGGACCTCGACGCCACCGAGGAGCAGATCGACTTCCCGATCGTCTACGCCTCGGCCAAGGCGGGCCGGGCCTCGCTGGAGCGTCCCGACGACGGCGGCATGCCCGACTCCGAGGACCTCGAGCCGCTGTTCGACATCATCAAGTCGACGATCCCGGCGCCCACCTACGACCCGAGCGCGCCGCTTCAGGCCCACGTCACCAACCTCGACGCCTCCTCCTATCTCGGCCGCATCGCGCTGTGCCGCATCCACCAGGGGGTCATGCGCAAGGGCCAGCAGGTGGCGTGGTGCCGTACTGACGGGTCGATCCAGCGGGTGAAGATCACCGAGCTGCTGATGACGCAGGCGCTTGAGCGCAAGCCGGCCGAGGAGGCGGGCCCCGGCGACATCATCGCGATCGCCGGCATCCCCGAGATCATGATCGGTGAGACGCTGGCCGACCCCGACGACCCGCGCCCGCTGCCGCTGATCACCGTCGACGAGCCGGCCATCTCGATGACCATCGGCACCAACACCTCGCCGCTGGTCGGCAAGGTCAAGGGCTCGAAGGTGACCGCCCGCATGGTGAAGGACCGGCTGGAGAAGGAGCTGGTCGGCAACGTCTCGCTGCGCGTGCTGCCCACCGACCGCCCCGACGCCTGGGAGGTGCAGGGCCGCGGCGAGCTGGCGCTGGCCATCCTGGTCGAGCAGATGCGCCGCGAGGGCTACGAGCTGACGGTCGGCAAGCCGCAGGTGGTCACCAAGGTCATCGACGGCAAGGTGCACGAGCCGGTCGAGCGGCTGACGGTCGACTGCCCCGAGGACTACCTGGGCGCGGTCACCCAGCTGCTGGCCGTGCGCAAGGGCCGCATGGAGCACATGACCAACCACGGCACCGGCTGGATCCGCATGGAGTTCGTGGTGCCGGCGCGCGGGCTGATCGGCTTCCGCACCGAGTTCCTCACCGAGACCCGCGGCACGGGCCTGGTGCACCACGTGTTCGACTCCTACGAGCCGTGGTTCGGCGAGCTGCGCACCCGCAACAACGGCTCGCTGGTCGCCGACAGGTCGGGCCCGGTCACCGCGTTCGCGATGCTCAACCTCCAGGAGCGCGGCACGCTGTTCGTCTCGCCCGGCACCGAGGTCTACGAGGGCATGATCATCGGCGAGAACTCCCGCTCCGACGACATGGACGTCAACATCACCAAGGAGAAGAAGCTCACCAACATGCGCTCCTCCACGAGCGAGGAGACGGAGAAGGTGATCCCGCCGCGGGTGATGTCGCTGGAGCAGGCGCTGGAGTTCATCCGCGAGGACGAGTGCGTGGAGATCACGCCCGACCACGTACGCATCCGCAAGGTCGTGCTCGACGCCGCCACGCGCGGCCGGGCAGCGGCCCGCGCCAAGCGCGCCTGACGCACGTTCCGCCGAGAGCCGCGTTTCGTTTGCCTTTTGCCGACGAAGCGCGGGTTCGGGCAGCTCACTCCCGCGCACAAACTGCTCCCCGCCGCCCCTCAGCGGCGAGGCAGCTCACTCCCGCACACGAGCGTGCACAACTGCTCCCCGCTGCCCTTCAGCGGCGGGGCAGCTCGCTCCCGCGTACGTGCGTGCACAGCCACTCGACCAGCGGCCCGAAGGCCCGCCACGAGCGCTCGACCCGCGCGCGCACCTCGGGCGTGTGCACCCACGGCTCGGGCTCCCACCGCACCCCGGCGTAGATCGAGCGGTGGCGCAGCAGGCCGATGCGCGGATGATCGTCGTCGAAGCCCCTGGGCCTGGTCTTGAGGCGGTCGCCCATCAGCTCGTAGCCCGCGGTCACCAGCCGCTCGGTGAGCGCCGCCAGCGGCTTGCCCGAGACGTCTTCGTCGACCGCGGCGCGATAGCGGGCCACCTGGTCGGACGCGCCGGTGTAGACGCCGCCCGCGGCGAAGACGCCGGCCGCGCTCAGCTCGACGTAGTAGCCGATGCCGGGCATCAGGCCGACGAAGGCCCCCTGGTGGGTCTTGTAGGGCGACTTGTCCTTGGCGAAGCGCACGTCGCGGTAGGGCCGGAACAGGTGGACCTCACCGAACTCCGGGCCCAGCTCGTCGGCCAGCGCCAGCATGGGCGCCCGCACGGCCTCCTCGTAGAGCTGCTTGTGCTGGGCGAAGTAGGTCTTGGAGTTGTCAGCCTCGAGCCCCTCGTAGAACAGGAACGCCTCGTCGGGAAAGCCGGTGAATCCCATGAGGCAAGGGTGCCACGAGCCACCGACAACTCAGCGTTCGGTGTACATCTTCCCCGGTGACGGTGTCCTGCCGTACAGCTCCGAGACGGTGACGAAGGTGAAGCCCCTCCTCGCGAGGACGTCGAGCACCTTCGGCATGGCGTCCACCGTGGTGCGGTGGATGTCGTGCAGCAGCACGATCGAACCGGGCTCGGCGTGCGACGCCCGTCTGGCGACGGTCTCGGTGACACGGTCACGCCAGTCGAGGGTGTCGAGGTTCCACAGGATCTGGGCCAGGCCCTCGCGTCTGGTCACGGCCGCGACCTGCTCGTCGGTCGACCCGTACGGCGGCCGCATCACCCGCATCCGCACCCCGGTGAGCTGCCGCACGATGTGCTCGGTGTGCCGCAGCTCCTGCTTGACCCGGTGCGGCGGCAGCTCGGCGAGCGGCGGATGGCTCCAGGAGTGGTTGCCGATCTCGTGACCGTCGTCCACGATGCGGCGTACGGTGTGGCCGCCCTTGTCGGCCGCCACCATCTGGCCGATGACGAAGAAGGTGGCTCTGACGTCACGGCTGCGCAGCAGGTCGAGCAGCCGCCAGGTGTGCTCGCCCGGCCCGTCGTCGAAGGTGAGTGCCACGCACTTGATCTTGGAGCAGTCGAAGTTCCGGCTGCGCGGCCAGCCCGCCTGCATCGACACCAGCCGTTTGGCGAGCGTCACGGGATCGATGGTGGCGGGCTTGATGGGTGTGACCTTCATGTGCTGGTGCTGACGCCGCGGCACCGCGTGGGTGACGCAGACGGCCAGCGCGAGCAGGGCCAGCGGCAAGGCCCATACGCGCATGCTTCCCCCCGGAACGCCGCATGCGGGGGCCTATGGATAGTCCTGGACCGGCACCCCCCGCAGTTCCCTGGCCAGGTCGTCCCACCAGAGTGGGATATCGGCCTGCAATTCCTGGAAGCGGCGCGCCACGCGCATGGCACAACCAAGCGGATCCGTACCCAGATGCCGACGTTTCACCGGTCCTTCCTGCCAACGGTAAAAACCATCTCTATAACGTACGACCAGCCCTATCCACACCGAGATGGTCTCGCCGTCTCCCACCTCGTAAGCGCTGGTGACGCCCAGGCCATGAAGCTCCGCCTGGAGCTTCTCCGTCGCCGCTCGAGCCTCACTCACACGTCACCCCCTGCCGACGTCGCGCACCCCGGGCCGCGGAGCGCGGCCGGCGCACACTGGGGATGTACCCAGCCACGGGCCTCAGCCGTCCAAAGCATGGAGTAATCATGAAACTCCGCCGGGTCATCCGGAGGGGTTTCGCGCTTATTGATCAGGCACGCGGTGGCGGAGTCTCAGGCGTCGTTCGCGGCGCGCGGCTCGGCCACGGCCATGACGAACCTGAGGTCCGCATCGCCGTGGTTGGCGTAGCGGTGAGGCCGGTCGGCGGTGAAGAGCACGGCGGCGTCCTCGCCGACCGCGTGGCTCTTGCCGGCCACGATCAGCGTCAGCTCGCCTTGCAGGACGGTGAGCATCTCGCGGGTGCCGGGCGGGTGGGCGTCGCCGTCGTGGTGCTCGCCGGGGGCGAGACGCCAGTCCCACAGTTCCAGGATCAGCGGCATGTCGGCGCCGACCAGCAGCCGCGCCTGGACGTCGCCCTGCTCGAAGGTGACCACGTCGCTCTTCTGGACGACCCGCACCATGGGCACGTCGGCGACCTCCACCAGCCGGGCCACGGTGACGCCGAGCGCGGAGGCGATGCGGGTGAGGGTGGACACGCTGGGATTGGTGCGGCCCTGCTCGACCTGGACGAGCATGCCCCGGCTCACGCCCGACCTGGCGGCCAGCGAGTCGAGGGTGAGCCCGCGGTGGGCCCGCTGGGCGCGCACGTTGTTGGCGATGGCCTGGGTGATCAGCTCGGGGTCTTCCATTGGTAGTCAGGGGCGCGGTGCCGTGAAGGCCCGGTTCCCCATCCCCCTTTCAATTCCGTACGTGCGGTTCTCCCGCATACGGCTTACCGATGATCTTCTTGACATGGTTACGCGCAGTCACCCGATCGACTCCGGCGGCACCCTTATTGGCCCGGACCCGCTCCCACGCCTCCCACAGCACGTCACCTCTGTGGACACGACCTCTGTGGACACGACCTCTGTGGACACGACCTCTGTGGACACGGTCATACAGGGCATGGAAACGCCGCTCCGGCGACTGCTTGGCCGTCCAGGACGCAACATGTCAGTGCAGTGTAGTGAATGTCTCGTGCAGCGCACTGTACTCTGTATGTTGCACTATTAGTGCAACAGAGAGGACTCCCCCTGGTGACCGTCATCCTGGCAACCGCCTGCGCCATCGTCTACGGCACCGCCGACTTCTTCGGCGGCCTGGCCACCCGGCGCTCGCAGGTGCTCTCCGTCGTCGTGCTCTCCCAGACGGCGGGTCTGGCGCTGGTCCTCGCCCTGCTGCCGCTGCTGCCCGGCACGTACAGCGCCCAGGCGCTCTCCTGGGGCCTCGCCTCCGGCCTCGCGGGAGCGGCGGGGCTGGTGCTGTTCTACCGGGCGCTGGCCACCGGCGTGATGTCCGTGGTGGCCCCCACGACCGCGGTCACCTCGGCCGCGCTGCCGGTCGTGTTCGGCCTGGCCACCGGTGACCGTCCCGGCCCGTGGGCACTGGTCGGGGTGGTGCTCGCGCTCGGCGCGGTGCTGCTGGTCAGCCAGGACGGCTCGGGAGGCGGGAAGGTCACGCCGCGCTCGGTGCTGATCTCGCTGGCCGCCGGCGCGGGCTTCGGCGGCTTCTTCATCCTGCTCGCCATGGCGCCCGACGACGCCGGCATGTGGCCGCTGGTCGGCGCCCGCCTGTCGTCGGTGTCGGTCGTCGCCCTGCTGGCCCTGCTGACCAGGCGCGGGCTCAGGCCGGTGCCGGGCTCGCTGGGCGTCATCGCGGCGGCCGGCGTGCTCGACATGGCGGCCAACGTGCTCTACCTGCTCGCCCAGCGCGACGGCCTGCTCAGCCTGGTCGCGGTGCTCGTCTCGCTCTATCCCGCCAGCACGCTGCTGCTCGCCAACCGGGTGCTCGGCGAGCGGTTGCGTACCGTCCAGATCACCGGCGTCGTCTGCGCGCTTGCCGCGGTGGCTCTCATAGCCGTTGCACAGCACCCCTAGCCTTGTTACGTTGCGCCCGTACGCCCTGACCGGGCACGTTCCGATGGTGGGTCGTTTCGGCGAGCCGGCCTGGAGGGCCGCGTGAGGGCGAGCTGATCTGCGAGATCGCCGACCCGGGAGGCGCGCTGGACGACCCGCTGCCCGGCTACATACCACCGGAGCCCGAATCCCCTCGGGGATACGGGCTCTGGATCAGCAGGCAGTTGTGCGACTTGGTGGATCTGCGCTCGGAGGACGGCCTGTTAGGGGTCCGCCTCCATCTGAGGACGGAGACGTGAGTCAGGCGGCCCGCTGCGCGGGCAGGCGTACGGCGCCCTCCTCGCGGGCGTACTCCTCCAGCATCCCCCGAAGCTGGCGGCGGCCGCGGTGCAGCCGCGACATCACGGTGCCGATGGGCGTGCCCATGCGCTCGGCGATCTCCTTGTACGCGAACCCCTCGACGTCGGCCAGGTAGACGGCCACGCGGAAGTCCTCGGGGAGGGAGCGCAGGGCGTTCATGACGACATTGTCGGGCAGCCGGTCGAGCGCCTCGGTCTCGGCCGACCGCAGACCGGTGGAGCTGTGCGACTCGGCGGCGTGCAACTGCCAGTCCTCGATGTCCTCGGCGGCGGACAGCTTGGGCGAGCGCTGCTTCTTGCGGTAGTCGTTGATGAAGTTGTTGGTGAGGATGCGGTGCAGCCAGGCCTTGAGGTTGGTGCCTTCGCGAAACTGGTGGTACGACGTGTACGCCTTCGCCACCGTCTCCTGCACCAGGTCCTCCGCGTCCGCGGTGTTGCGGGTCAGGCGCATGGCGGAGGCGAACAGCTGCGACGTCACGGGCACGACGTCCCGCTCGAACCAATCCTGTCGCTGCTCATCGGTCATGGTGATCAATTCATTCCCCCTTGCGCTATCCCCCGTTTCGGCACAAGCCGCCTGACGGCGGTTCCATCATCGCAAGCCCTTGGTAAGGGGCGCGTTAGCGAGGTCCGCCTGTGGTCAGTGGGGGTTACGTCCATCTGCTCGCGGCGTGCGTGGTCACGTCCACGGCCGGACAAGTCTCATTATCATAACACTACTCGCCCTTTTCCACAGGAATAGTGGCGAGTGTCACATGAGATAGCGTATGGCCATGAGATTCGTGGACCGGCACGAGACGGGTACACGCCACTGGGTGGCTGAGGCCATACGCAAGGTCGAGGCCGACGCCAACCGTAGTTGCGACACACATCTGCACGTCTTTCCGCTGCCCCCGCAGTGGGGCGTAAACCTTTATCTGAAAGACGAGTCGGTGCACCCTACCGGTTCACTGAAGCACCGGCTGGCCCGCTCCCTCTTCCTGTACGGCCTGGCCAACGGCTGGATCGGCCCCACCACCACGATCGTCGAGGCGTCGAGCGGGTCCACCGCCGTCAGCGAGGCGTACTTCGCCCGGTTGCTCGGTCTTCCGTTCATCGCGGTCATGCCCGCCTCCACGTCGCCGGAGAAGTGTCATCTCATAGAGTTCTACGGCGGGAAATGTCATTTGGTTGACGACCCGGGCGCGATCTATGACGAATCTCACCGTCTGGCCGCCGAGACCGGCGGCCACTTCATGGATCAGTTCACCTACGCCGAGCGGGCCACCGACTGGCGGGGCAACAACAACATCGCTGAATCGATCTATTCACAGATGTCCATGGAGCCCCACCCCGAGCCGTCCTGGATCGTGGTGGGCGCCGGCACCGGCGGCACCTCCTCGACCATCGGCCGCTACATCCGCTACCGCCGCCACCCCACCCGCCTGGCCGTCGTCGATCCCGAGGGCTCGGCGTTCTACCCGAGCTGGGTCTCCGGCGACACCACGGTCACGGCCTCCGGCTCGCGCATCGAGGGCATCGGACGGCCCCGGGTGGAGCCGTCGTTCCTGCCCTCGGTCATCGACCGGATGATCGCGGTGCCGGACTCCCGCTCGATCGCCGCCATGCACTGGACCCGCGAGGTGACCGGGCTCGACGTCGGCGGCTCCACCGGCACCAACATGGCGGCCTGCGTGCAGCTCATCGAGGAGATGCGGGCGGCCGGCGAGCAGGGCAGCATCGTGACGCTGGTGTGCGACAGCGGCGACCGCTACAAGGGCACCTACGGCAACCCTGGCTGGCTGGCCGCCCAGGGCCTGGACATCGAGCCGCACCTTGAGGAGCTGCGCCGGTTCATCAACGGCTAGGGCCGACGCCGAACAGCTCGGCCACGTCGTCCAGCATCGCCTGCGCCCCCTGGATGCCCACCGCGGTCATCCAGGTGAGGTCGCTGACCTCGTGCTTCTTGCCTTTGAGCTTGGCCCACAGCGGGTTGCTCGTGAACTTCTCCTTCGGCCCGTCGGAGGCCGGGTCGGGGTAGGTCGCCACGAAGATGTGGTCGGCGTCGAGGTCGCTGATGCGTTCCTGGCTGACGTTGACCGCGATGGCGTCCTGGGCGGTGGGCTGGCCCTCGGGGCGCGGGAAACCGACGTCCTTCATGACCAGGCCCGAGTAGGAGTTCTCGACGTACAGGCGGGTCGTGGGCTCGCCGGCGAAGCGCACGATCGAGATGGTGGGCAGCTCGCCCTCCTTCTCCTTGATCTCCTCGCCGATCGTGGCGGCGCGTTTCTCGTACGCCTTGATCCGCGTCTCGGCGAGGTCCTCCTTGCCCAGGGCCTGGCCCATGAGCCGGAGGTTGTCCTTCCAGATGGCCCCGGTCGTCTCGCTGAACACGGTGGGGGCGATCTTCGAGAGCCGGTCGTACAGGGCCTCGTGCCTGACCTTCGCCGAGACGATCAGGTCGGGCTTGAGCGCGATGATCTTCTCCAGGCTCGGCTGCTCCAGCGTTCCGACCGCGGTGGCCTCCTGCCCATGGCTCTGGACGACCGGGCCGAGGTAGTCGGGCAGCTTCGTGTCGATCGACCGGTACGTCGTGTACCCCACGACCGGCGTCTCCAGCGTCAGCACCGCGTCCACGAAGCTCTGGTCGAGCGCGACCACCCGCTTGGGCTGGGCGGGGATGACCGTCTCCCCCATCGCGTGCCGCACGGTCCTGAACGGCGCCGCGCTCTGCGCGGGGGCGGGACCAGGGTCCGCCGAACCACCGCAGGCGGCCAGTCCCACCAGCAAGACGGCGCCGACCAGCACGCGCAACGGTCTCATCGGATCCCTTTCCCCGAAGTAAGGCAAGCCTAAATTAGGTTAGCCCTGCCTAAGCTGGCATACTTCAGCGGGATCGGGCAAACGTCAGGAGGACATCGGGTGAGCGCAACCGCCGTCGCCCCGCGCCTCCACGGCATCCAGCGGCGCCGGTTCGGCCTGCTCACCGTCCTGCTCGCGGCCGTCGCGATGGGCGTGCTGCTGAGCATCACGATCGGGTCCAAGTCCGTGCCGCTCGCCGACGCCTGGCACGCGATCACCACCCCGACCGGCACCGAGAACGACATCGTCATCCGCTCCCTGCGGCTGCCCAGGACCGCGCTCGGCGTCATGGCCGGCGTCGCGCTCGGCGTGGCGGGCGCCCTCATGCAGGGCCACACCCGCAACCCGCTCGCCGACCCCGGCCTGCTCGGCGTCACACAGGGCGCCGCGTTCGCCATGGTGTCCTCGATCATCCTGCTCGGCACGTCGAGCCTGCTCGCCTACATCTGGTTCGGCCTCGCGGGCGCGCTCGTGGCCAGCGTCGCGGTCTTCGCGCTCGGCATGGTGGGCGGCAGGGGCGGGCCCACGCCGGTCACGCTGGCCCTCGCCGGCACCGCCGTCAGCGCCCTGCTCTACGCGCTGACCTCGGCCATCGTGCTCCTCGACGAGCAGGCGATGGACGTCTTCCGCTTCTGGCAGGCCGGCTCCATCGCCGCCAGGGGCGCCGACGTGGCCTGGCAGGTGCTGCCCTTCATCCTGGCCGGGTTAGTGCTGGCGATGGTCAACGCGCCCGGCCTGAACGCGCTCTCCCTCGGCGAGGACGTCGCCCGCAGCCTCGGCCAGAACATCGCCATGACCCGCACGGTCGGCGTCGCCGCCGTCACCCTGCTGTCGGGCGCGGCGGTGGCCGCCTGCGGCTCGCTCGCCTTCGTCGGGCTCATCGTGCCCCACCTGGCCAGGCCGCTGTCCGGCACCGACCACCGGTGGCTGCTGCCGTACTCGGGGCTGATCGGCGCCGCCCTGCTGCTGGTCGCCGACGTCATCGGCCGCGTCGTCGCGCCGCCCGGCGAGCTGGAGGTGGGCGTCGTGCTCGCGCTGCTCGGCGCGCCCTTCTTCGTCGCCCTGGTACGCCGCAGAAAGCCCGTACGCCTGTGATGACCACCCTCCCCCTGCGACTCGGCGGCCTGTCCTGGCGGCTGCGGCTGCGCGGCGTCGCCGTCACCGTCACGGGCGCCGTGCTGCTCGCCCTGCTCATGGCCCTGAACATGCGCATCGGCGACATCGACATGACGCTGCCCGAGGTGCTCTCCGGCACGTTCGACGTGAGCAGCCCCGCCCATTTCGTCATCATGGAGCTGCGCCTGCCGCGCGCGCTCACCGGCGCCCTCGTCGGCGCCGCGCTCGCGCTGTCCGGCGCCCTCATCCAGTCCATCGCCCGCAACCCGCTCGCCAGCCCCGAGATCCTCGGCGTCACCACCGGCGCCTCGGTCACCGTGGTGGCCGGCGTGGTCTTCAGCGGCAGCGTGTACGGCGGCGTCAGCGGCCTGCTGGCCGGCCTCGGCATCCCGGCGCTCGCGCTGCTGGGCGGCCTGATCGGCGCGGCCATCGTGTACGGCCTGGCCTGGCGGCGCGGCCTCGACGGCTACCGCCTGGTGCTGGTCGGCATCGGCGTGGCCGCGGTCTTCACCAACGTCAAGTTCTGGCTGCTGACCGTCGGCGACGTCAACGACACCGGCCGCGCCATGGTGTGGATCAGCGGCTCGCTCAACGGCCGCGGCTGGGAGCACGTCGTCCCGACCGCGCTGGCTCTGGTCGTGCTGGTGCCGCTCACCCTGCTCGGCACCCGCTCGCTCGACGCCCTGCGCTTCGGCGACGACACCATCACCGCGCTCGGCATCCGGACGAACCTGGCCAGGGCCCTGATGATCCTGGCCGCCGTGCTGCTGGCCGCCGTGGCGACCGCGTCGGCCGGTCCGATCGCGTTCGTGGCGCTGGCCTCGCCGCAGATCGCGCTGCGCCTGGTCCGCGCCGGGCAACCGCCGCTGCTGTGCTCGGCGGTCGTCGGCGGGGTGCTCACCACGGGCGCCGACCTGCTCGCCAGGTCCCTGTTCTCCCCCATCGAGCTGCCCGTCGGCATCGTCACCGCCGTGCTGGGCGCCCCCTACCTGATCCACCTGATCTGGAGGTCGCGAAAGTGAGACTGCAGGCCGCCGACGTCAAGCTCGGGTATGGCGACCGCCTCATCGTGGACGGGCTCGACCTCGGCATCGAGGCGGGCACGGTGACCACCATCATCGGCCCGAACGGCTGCGGCAAGTCGACGCTGCTGCGCGCGCTCGGCCGGCTGCTCAAGCCGCAGGGCGGCGAGGTGCTGCTGGACGGCAAGCGCATCGACAAGATCCCCACCCGCGAGGTGGCCAAGATTCTCGGCGTGCTCCCCCAGTCGCCCACCGCCCCCGAAGGGCTGACCGTCGCCGACCTGGTCGCCAGGGGACGTCACCCGCACCAGACGTGGTACCGCCAGTGGTCGTCCGACGACGAGGGCGCCGTCGCGGCGGCCCTCGACATGACCGGCCTGGCCGACCTCGCGGAACGGCCGCTCGACGAGCTGTCCGGCGGGCAGCGGCAGCGGGCGTGGATCTCCATGGCCCTCGCCCAGGGCACCGACCTGCTGCTGCTCGACGAGCCGACCACGTTCCTCGACCTGGCGCACCAGGTGGAGGTGCTGGAGCTGGTCCGGCACCTGCACAAGGAGGGCGGGCGCACGGTCGTCATGGTCCTGCACGACCTCAACCTCGCCGCCCGCTACGCCGACCGCCTGGTCGCCATGCGGGCCGGCCGGGTCATCGCCTCGGGCGACCCGCACGAGGTGCTCACCGAGGAGCTGCTGCGCGAGGTGTTCGAGCTGGACGCCAAGGTCATCTCCGACCCGGTGGCCGGCACCCCGCTGGTCGTCCCGATCCGCCCGCTCTGATTCAGCCGTCGGCCGGCTCGGCCAGGGCGGCCCGGACGTCCTCGTCGTCAGGGGCCAGCTCCGCGGCCCTGAGCAGGTCCTGGCGGGCCTGCCCGGTCAGTCCCGCCGCGCGGTACGCCAGCGACCTGTTGAAGAGCAGCTCCGCCGTCTCCCCCAGCTTCAGCGCCCGCGTCAGGTCGGCCACCGCCAGCTCGTTGTCGCCCCGCTCGTACGCCAGCTCCGCCCGCCCCGCCCAGGCCGCCACCAGCTCGGGATCGAGCTCCAGCGCCCGGTCGAAGGCCAGCCGCGACTCCGGGTAGCGCTCCTCGGCCAGCTCGACCTGCCCCAGCACGCACAGCAGGTAGGGGTCATGCGGGGCCAGCGACAGCCCGCGCTCGACGTCCTGCCTCGCCCGAGCGTGGTCTCCGGCGGCGACGCGCAGGCCGCAGCGGTTGACGTACGCGGGGCCGAAGTCGGGGTCGAGCTCCAGCGTGTGGTCGAGGTCGGCGAGCGCGCCCGCCAGGTCGCCGGCCGCGTAGCGGACCTCGGAGCGGTTGTAGTACGCCTCGGGGAAGGGCGGGCTGAGCCGCATCACGCTCTCGTAGTCGGCCAGCGCCTCGGCCGAGCGGCCCATGGCGTGCAGCAGGTTGCCCCGGTCGAGGTAATAGTCGGGGTAGCCGGGGTCGGCGGCGATCGCCCGGTCGTAGTCGGTCAGCGCCTCCTCCCTGCGCCCGCCGAGTGCCAGGAGCTGGGCCCTGTTGGCGTACAGGATGAGCCGGTGGACCGGGTGCTCGTCGCGCAGGTGCGTCTCGGCCAGCTCGATCGCCTGCGCCACCAGGTCCATGGCCGACTCGCGGCGGCCCCTGCGCAGCTCGACCAGGGCCTTGCCGTTGAGGTCGAAGCCGAGGTGGAAGGCGCGCTCGCGGGGGTCGGGCAGCAGCGAGGTGATGGTGACGGCCTCGTTGATCCAGGCCAGCGCCTGTTCAGGGTCGCGGGCCGCCGGGTCGTGGTGGCGGACGAGGATCATGGCCGTCGCGTACGCGATCGTCGCGCGGTGCTTGGGGTCGGTGCTCAGCCGCCTGGCCCGGTCGTACAGGTCGCGGGCCTCGTCCTCGCGCTCGATCGCCTCCAGCGCGGCGGCGACCCGCTGCACGAGCACCTGCCAGCGCTCCGGATCGTCCTCGTACGCCAGCCCGCGCAGCACTTCAAGGCCCGACTCGGCCATGGCGTGGTGGAAGCCCTCGTCGCGGTAGCGGTCGAAGTCGGCCAGCAGCGGCCCCGAGCCCGGCGCCGACGACCCCTCCTCGACGCGCAGCAGGGCGGGGTCGAGCCGGCGCCGCAGCACGGCCACCAGCTCGGCGTCGGTGTGGTCGGCCTCGCCCAGGTTCGTCACGCGCAGCGTGAGCGGCCCGGTGAGCCGACGGGTGCGGGTCAGGTGATCGCGGACGAACTCCGCCAGCCCGTTGGCCATCCGCAGGCTGCGCCGCGCGCCCGGCACCAGGACGCGCTGCGCCCTCGGCAGGTCATCGGCCAGCGAGCGCCTGCGTGCGGGCACGACGTCCCGCAATGCGGGCGCGGCGGCCCTGATCTCGATGTCGTGCGCGGCGACCAGCTCAGGCGCGCTCTCCAGCGCGGCGGGAACGAGCCGCGCGAGCAGGGCCGAGGCCAGCGTGTACGGGCCGCCGATCCGGCGGTCCGCGTCGATGAGGATCGTCTCCACAGGGGTGGTTCCGCTTCGGCCGGCGCCCCCACGGAGACGCCGGCTCGCGCGGCTCAGGCGCTGTGTCTCGGAGCCGCCGCGGCGGTCGGCTTCACAGTTCCTGGCCGGTGAACGACGATCTTCTTCATGAGCGGCCTTTCACGTTCCAATGGGACCGAACGATCTTTGATGACGATATATGTCAACACAAGAAAAAGCGGTCGATCAAGGCTTATCTGGTAAGGGCTCCTTCACCTTGAATTACGGCGTAACCGTAACTCACTCCCCCAGAATCGCGTCCACGAATACCTCGGGGTCGAAAGGCGCCAGATCGTCGGGCCCCTCGCCCAGCCCCACGAGCTTCACCGGCACGCCCAGCTCCCGCTGCACGGAGATCACGATGCCGCCCTTCGCGGTGCCGTCGAGCTTGGTCAGCGCGATGCCGGTGATGTTGACCACCTCGGCGAACACCTGCGCCTGGCGCATGCCGTTCTGGCCGGTGGTGGCGTCGAGGACGAGCAGCACCTCGTCGACCGTGGCCTTCTTCTCGATGACCCGCTTGACCTTGCCCAGCTCGTCCATGAGGCCGGTCTTGGTGTGCAGGCGGCCCGCGGTGTCGACGATGACCGTGTCGACCTTCTCCTCGATGCCCTTGGCCACCGCGTCGAACGCCACCGACGCCGGGTCGCCGCCCTCGGGCCCGCGCACGGTCTCGGCGCCCACCCGCTCGCCCCACGTCTGGAGCTGGTCGGCGGCGGCGGCGCGGAACGTGTCGGCCGCGCCCAGCACGACCTTCTTTCCGTCGCCGATGAGCGACCGGGCCAGCTTGCCGGTGGTGGTGGTCTTGCCGGTGCCGTTGACGCCCACGACCAGCACGACCGCCGGCCGCTCACCGTGCTTCTGCACCCGCAGCGTACGGTCGAGGTCGGGGTTGACCTGGGCGAGCAACTGCTCGCGCAGCAGGCCGCGCACCTCCTCCTGGCTGCGGCTGCCGAGCACCTTCACCCGGGTGCGCAGCTCCTCCACCATGACCTGGGTCGGCGCGACGCCCACGTCGGCGCTGATCAGGCTCTCCTCGATCTCGTCCCACACCTCGTCGTCGAGGCGGTCGCGCGAGAGCAGCTCCAGCAGGCCACGGCCGAGCGCGTTCTGCGAGCGGGCCAGCCGCGAGCGCAGCCGCACCATGCGGCCCGCCGACGGCGGCGGCGTCTCGACCTCGGGCTCCTTGACGAGCGGCTCGGCCGGCTTGACCTCGGGCGGCGGCAGCGTGGTGGTCGCGCCCTCGGCCTCCTCACCGGCGCCGGCGGGCCGCTTCGCCTCCTCCTCCGGCAGCACCGGGGTCTCCGGCGGCTTGACCGGCGGGGCCGCCTTACGGCCCGGCCTGAACAGCAGGAACAGACCGCCGACCGCCAGCACGGCGACGACGGCCACGATCACGATCACACCGAGGTAACCATCCACAAGATGTCAGTTTTCCAGATCGTCCGGCATGGTCACGCACAAGGCCCCACCGATCAGGCGGACTCTCGCTCCCTGAGCCGCTGGCTGACCACCTGTGTCACGCCGTCACCGCGCATCGACACGCCGTAGAGAGCGTCGGCGATCTCCATCGTGCGCTTGTTGTGGGTGATGACGATGAGCTGTGAGCTCTGCCGCAATTCCTCGAACAGGGTCAGCAGCCGCTGCGTGTTGGTGTCGTCGAGGGCGGCCTCGACCTCGTCCATGACGTAGAACGGCGACGGCCGCGCCTTGAAGATCGAGATGAGGAACGCCACCGCCGTCAGCGACCGCTCGCCACCCGACAGCAGCGACAGCCGCTTGACCTTCTTGCCCGGCGGCCGCGCCTCGACCTCGATGCCCGTGGTCAGCATGTCGGACGGCTCGGTCAGCACCAGCCGGCCCTCGCCGCCGGGGAAGACCCTGGTGAAGATCTGCTCGAACTCGCGGGCGACGTCCTCGTAGGCCGAGGCGAACATCTGCTCCACCCGGTCGTCGACCTCCTTGACCACGGTCAGCAGGTCGCGCCTGGTCTTCTTGAGGTCTTCGAGCTGGGAGTTGAGGAACGCGTGGCGCTCCTCCAGGGCCGCGAACTCCTCCAGCGCGAGCGGGTTGACCTTGCCGAGCTGGTTCATCTGCCGCTCGGCCGCCTTCGCCCGCTTCTCCTGCTCCTCGCGTACGTAGGGGACCGGCGGCTCGCCCGACACCGGCGCGTCCGGCCCGTATTCGGCGACCAGCGCCTCGGCCTCGACGCCGAACTCCTCCAGCGCCCGCTGCTCCATCTGCTCCAGGCGCAGCCGCTGCTCGGTGCGGGCCATCTCGTTGCCGTGGACCCGGTTGACCAGCTTGTCGAGCTCCTGGCCCAGCTCGCGGACGCGGACCCTGACCTGCTTGAGCTCGGCGTCGACCGCGACCCTGGCCAGCTCGGCCTCGTCGCGCTCGCGCTCGGCCAGCGCGATCGACTGGGCCAGCGCCGCGAGCACTTTCCTCGCGCCCTTGCTGACGGCCTCGGCCAGCGCCGCCTGACGCCTGCGCCTGGCCCGCTGAGCGGCCGCCTGGGCGCGTTCCTCGCGCTCGCGCCGGGCTGCCCGCAGCAGGCCGTCGGCACGGCCCTCGATGCCCTTGACGCGCTCTTCCGCGGTGCGCACCTGGAGGCGGGTGTCCATCTCGCGCTGCCTGGCCGCCTCGCAGGCGCTCGCCAGCTCGTCGCGCAGGTCGGTGGTGGGCTCGGACTCCAGCTCCTGGGCGTATTCGGCCTCGGCCAGCCGGACCTCCAGCTCGGCCAGCTCGTCAAGCCGCTCGGTGCGGGCCTCCTCGGCCCTGGCCACGCTCGCGGTCAGCCGCTCGGCCTCGTCGCGGGCGGCGTTGGCCGCGGCCTCGATCTGGGCCAGCCGCCTGGCCGCCGCCGCGTTGGCCTGGTCGGCCTCGCGCTGGCGGCCCCTGATCTGGTCGAGCGCGCCCTGCGCGGCGCTCACCCCGGCCTGGGCGGTGGTGACGGCCGTCTGCGCCTCGTTGACGCGGGCCTGGGCGGCTTCCAGCGCGGACTGGGCGGCCTGCTCCGCGGCGACCGCCTCGTCCAGCGCCACGGCGCTCTCCTCGGCCCTGGCCTCGGCCGCCTCCAGGTCGGCGACGGCCTCGTCGAGCGCGGCCCGTACCTGCAGCACGGAGGTGCCGCCGGTGGACCCGCCCGTCGCCAGGTGGGCGCCGACGAGATCGCCGTCCTTGGTGACCGCCCGCAGCTCGGGATGCCGCTCGACCAGCGCCCGCGCGCCGTCGAGGTCGTCGGTGAGCACGACGCCCGCCAGCACGTGGTCGAGCGCGGGCCGCAGGTGCTCGGGCACCGTCACCAGGTCGGCCACCCACCGGCCACCGCCCGGCGCCGCGCCACGCGGGTCTCCTCCGTGGCCGTTCGCGAGCGCCACCAGGAGCGTCGCCTGGCCGGCGCCCTGGGTGCGCAGCAGCTCAAGGGCCTCCACGGCCGTGTCCAGCGACTTGACCGCGACGGCCTCGGCGACCGGCCCGAGCACGGCGGCGACCGCCTGCTCGGCTCCCGGCGTCACCTGCATCGAGGCCGCCAGCGGCCCCAGCACCCCGCCGAGGTCGGCGTCGAGCAGCGCGGCCCCGCCGTCGCCCCTGGCCAGGCTCATCTCCAGCGCGTCGCGGCGGGCCGCCAGCGCCGCCACCGCGCGCTGCGCCTCCTGGTCGGCGGCGCGGGCGGTGCCCACGCCGGCCTTGGCGGCCTGTACGGCGGCACGCGGCGCGTCGAGGCCG
The DNA here is from genome assembly GCF_040609855.1 of Nonomuraea sp. NPDC004580. Lineage (NCBI taxonomy): Bacteria > Bacillati > Actinomycetota > Actinomycetes > Streptosporangiales > Streptosporangiaceae > Nonomuraea > Nonomuraea sp. NPDC004580. The sequence continues at coordinate 65,769 of NZ_JBEXLH010000051.1, forward strand.
GAGCGCG
>NZ_JBEXLH010000052.1:0-65694 GCF_040609855.1 Nonomuraea sp. NPDC004580
ACGAGCAGGCGGCCGGCGGGCGCTACCTGGCGCCGATGCAGGCGGCGGCGCTGCGCGGCGAGAGCGTCGCGGCGATCAGGGCCGCGGCGCTGACCAAGTTCCAGCTCACCGCCGACGGCGTGCTGCCGTCGGCGCCCCCGTCGGAGCTGCTCGGGGTCGAGGAGTCGGAGCGGATCGACGAGGAGCTGGCCGGCCACTACGCGCGGGCCGTGCGCGGGTTCGGGCTCATCTCCTGACCCTGGAACCGGGCGCTTCGCCGGGAGACGTAAGCTGAGAACGTGACCGTTGCTCCTGAAGGCCGAAAGCTCCTCCGCCTGGAGGTGCGTAACGCCGAAACCCCTATCGAGCGCAAGCCCCCGTGGATCAAGACCAAGATGAGGACGGGCCCCGAATACACCGAGCTGAAATCGCTCGTGCGCCGGGAGGGCCTGCACACGGTCTGTGAAGAGGCGGGCTGTCCCAATATCTACGAGTGCTGGGAAGACCGCGAGGCGACCTTCCTGATCGGCGGCGACCAGTGCACCCGCCGCTGCGACTTCTGCCTGATCGACACCGGCAAGCCCCAGGAATACGACCGCGACGAGCCGCGCAGGGTGGCCGAGTCGGTCCAGCAGATGGGTCTCAGGTACGCCACCGTGACCGGCGTGGCCCGCGACGACCTGCCCGACGGCGGCGCCTGGCTCTACGCCGAGACCGCCAGGCAGATCCACGCGCTGCTGCCCGGCTGCGGCGTCGAGCTGCTGGTGCCCGACTTCAACGGCAACCGCGAGCAGCTGGAGGAGGTCTTCTCCAGCAAGCCCGAGGTGTTCGCCCACAACGTCGAGACCGTGCCGCGCATCTTCAAGCGCATCAGGCCGGCCTTCCGCTACGAGCGCTCGCTCGGCGTGCTCAGCGCGGCCCGCGAGGCCGGGCTCGTCACCAAGTCCAACCTGATCCTGGGCATGGGCGAGACGCGCGAAGAGATCGTCGAGGCCATGCGCCACCTCCACGAGGCCGGCACCGACCTGCTGACGATCACCCAATACCTGCGGCCGACGCCGCGCCACCACCCGGTGGAGCGCTGGGTCAAGCCGGAGGAGTTCGTGGAGCTGCAGGCCGAGGCCGAGGCCATCGGGTTCGCCGGCGTGATGTCGGGGCCGCTGGTGCGTTCGTCGTACCGCGCGGGCCGGCTCTACCAGCAGGCCATCGAGGCCAGGCAGACCGCTTGACCCCGTGAGCCCTGTGACGTGAGCCCTGTGACGTGAGCCCCGGGACGGTGTCCCGGGGCTTCCTTCATGCCCGAATGCGGGGCGGGCGCGGCGTGGTTAGCATGTCAGCGCAGCCGACGGAGGGGACGACCCGCATGGCCATCCTGATCCGCACGAGCGATCTGCCGGCCAAGGATCGCCACGAGGCGTGGCGGTCCATCGTGTGCGACACGCTCTGGGCACGGGCGCGCTGGCCGCGCCGCTGCTGCGGCGGGTGGCCGACGACCACGCGACCTACCGTCCCGACAGCGCCGCGCGCCTGGCCACGGTGGCGATGGACCTCATCGGCACCGCCGTGGCCGAGCGCGCCGGCCGTACGGACGCGTTACCCGAGGAGGCGCGGCGGCGCACGCTGCTGCAACAGGCGCACGCCTTCATCGAGGAACGGCTCGGCGACCCCGGGCTCGACCCGGCGGCCATCGCCGCCGCCTGCCACATATCCGTGCGCTACCTGCTGGTCCAGGGCGCCTTCGCGGACCGGAGCGACCCGGTGATGGCGGCGATCGCGGCCGGGCTGTCCCGGTGGTTCACGGTGTACGCCTACGACCGGCGGGGGCGGGGTGACAGCGGCGACACCGCGCCGTACGCGGTCGAGCGGGAGGTCGAGGACCTGGCCGCGGTGATCGGGGCGGCGGGCGGGACGGCCATGGTGTTCGGCGGCTCTTCGGGGGCGGCGCTGGCGCTGGAGGCCGCCGCGGTCACGTCCGCCGTCACGCATCTGGCGGTGTGGGAGCCGCCGTACCACGTGGACGACTCCGCTCCCCCGCTGCCCGGCGACTTCGCGGGACAGCTCGGCGCGCTCGTCGCGGCCGGGCGGCGGGGCGAGGTCGTGGAGCGGTTCATGGTGGAGGCGGCCGAGGTGCCGCTCTCCATGCTGGACGCGATGCGCGGGCATCCGTCCTGGGCCGCCATGGAGGCGGTGGCGCACACGCTGGTGTACGAGGCGGCGGTGCTCGGGCCGGGCAACGCCCTGCCGGCCGCCCGGCTCGCCGGGCTCACTCAACCGACGCTCGTGCTCAACGGAGGCGAGAGCCCGGCCTGATGGCGAACGCGGGCGCGGCGGTGGCGGCCGCGGTGCCGGGGGCGGTACGGCGCGTACTACAGGGCCAGGCGCACAACGTGGCACCGGAGGCGCTGGTCCCCGAACTCCTGGAGTTCTTCGTGGCGGCCTGACCCCGCCGCCTCCCCCTCGCGGTAACCATGAAAATCTAGGTCACAAGGGAAGAACGGCGGGGGTCGCGTTTTCCCTCCCGCACCAGTTGGTTTGTATCCTTCTGAGCATGGCAAAGTCCGAGGACCCAGAGAAGCCGGGGCGCATCAAGCAGCTCCGCATGATCGCGAAGATCATTCAGCAGGCCAACCCCAAGGGTATGCCGATCGTCTTCCTTTCGGCGGTGGGCACGCTGGCGGTGGTCGTCGTGATCGGCCTGGTCACGGACTACTTGTGGTATTCGGTGTTCCTCGGCATCCTGGCCGCGTTCACCGTCGGCCTGGTGGTCTTCGGGCAGCTCGCCCAGAAGGCCCAATATTCGATCCTGCACGGCCAGACCGGCGCGGCCGCGGCCGTGCTGCAGGGCATGCGCGGCAACTGGCAGGTCACCCCGGCCATCGCGGTCAACCGTGACCAGGACATCGTGCACCTCGTGGTCGGCTATCCCGGCGTGGTGCTGGTGTCCGAGGGGCCGGGCAACCGGGTGGCGAAGATGCTCAAGGCGGAGAAGCAGCGCATCTCGCGGGTGGTGCTGGGCGTCGAGATCTACGACGTGCAGTGCGGCGACGGCGAGGGCCAGGTGCCGCTCGGCAAGCTGCAGCGCCACCTGATGAAGCTGCCGCGCAACCTGAAGAAGCCGTCGGTCAACGAGGTGAAGGACCGCCTGCGCTCGCTGCCGCGCAACATGCCGATGCCGAAGGGCCCGATGCCGAAGGGCGCCCGCATCCCGCGCGGCCCCAAGATGCGCTAGTGCTGTCGCCTTCGTCGCGGGCCAGCCGCGGCTGGTGGGACGGCAACGCCGACGACTACCAGGTCGAGCACGGCGGGTTCCTGCGTGACAGCGGCTTCGTGTGGGGCCCTGAGGGGCTCGACGAGGCCGACGCGGGCCTGCTCGGCGACGTGCGCGGGCGGCGGGTGCTGGAGATCGGCTGCGGCGCCGCCCAGTGCGCGCGGTGGCTGGTGACGCGCGGGGCGCGGGTGGCGGCGTTCGACATCTCGCACCGCCAGCTCCGCCACTCCCAGCGCATCGACCTCGACAGCGGCGTCCGCGTCCCGGTGGTGCAGGCCGACGCCGAGCTGCTGCCGTTCGCCGGGGAGGCGTTCGACGTGGCCTGCTCGGCGTACGGCGCGCTGCCGTTCGTGGCCGATCCGCTGGCGGTCTTCCGCGAGGTGCGCAGGGTACTGCGGCCGGGCGGAAGGTTCGTGTTCTCGGTGAGCCACCCGATCAGGTGGGCCTTCCCCGACGATCCAGGGCCGCGGGGGCTGACCTCCGACCGCTCCTACTTCGACCGCTCCCCTTACGAGGAGCGCGACGAGCGCGGCACGCTCACCTACGTCGAGCACCACCGCACGATGGCCGACTGGGTCAACCTGCTGGCCGCGTCAGGTCTGACCATCACCGGGCTGGTCGAGCCCGAGTGGCCCGAGGGGCACGAGCGGGTGTGGGGCGGCTGGAGCCCGCTGCGCGGCCGGCACCTGCCCGGCACCGCCATCTTCAGCTGCGCGCGAACGCGGCCTGGGTGAGGCGGTTCTCCTTCGCGCAGTGCCCGCATCGGGCACACGTGCGGGAGGGGCCGGCGGGAACCGTCCCGGGTAAGAATGCACACCCGGTACGGTTTTTCACCGAGGAGGCGTCACATGCGGACGACGACCGTGTTGGACACGCGGTCGTGCACGCCGCGGTGGTCGCGGTCCCAGATGACGGCGGGCACGGCCAGGGAGAGCAGCACCGTCCGCACGAGGACGGGCAGCCAGCGCGGGTCGCGGCCGTCCATCGCGGCGATCCTGACGCCCATGAGCCGGTGGCCGAACGTCTGCCCCATGAAGCCGACGAGCAGCAGATATTGAACGGCGAACACCAGCGCGGGCGCCCACGGCGACTCGGCCGGGTTCATCCTGAGCAGCAGCTGGACGACCACCCACGTGCAGATCATCCAGTCGATGACGAGCGCGCCGATCCTGCGCCCCCATCCGGCCACCGACCCGCTGCCCTCCTGGGGCAGCCCCAGACGCTCTCCCGGGTAGCCGAGATCGACCCCCGCGGCGCGGACGCCGCCCAGCCAGGTCTGCGTCCACCGAGGCTCCTTGCTGCTCATGCACTCCACGGTAGCCGCACGCGGGGCCGGTCCGAATTGTGACCCGAGCACGTCGCGAGATCGGCCAAGATAGTCCTCATGCCACATGGAGATGACCTTGATCAGCGCTTCACCGACGTCGTCGGACAGATCGGCCCCGAGCAGCAGCGCGAGATGAGCGCGGCGGCGAAGAGGGGCGCCAGGGCGTCACGGCACGCCATGAACCCCGAGCCCGAGCCCTTACGCCGCGAGCCCGGCTGGGACGAGCCGGAGCCGCCACGGCGCAGGGCGAGCGCGGCGTGGTGGGCGGGCGCCGTGCTGTCGGTGGTGATCCTGGTGGGCTGGGTCGTCGTGGAGTTCCGCCCCGACCTGGTCCCCTTCACGGGCGTGGTGCCCGAGGAGACCACGGCCGTCCGGGGCCCGGTGAAGGAGAACGGCGCGTCCGATGCGGCCGTGAGCGACTCCGCCGAGCCGTTCAAGGGCTCGCCGGCCGAGAAGTGGCCGACCGGCGCCGCCGGGTTCGTCATGCCGCCCGCCGAGGCGATCGGCGGGCTGTCGAAGCAGGACGTCGCCAGGGGCCTGGCGCGGACGCGCAAGCTGCTGGCCGGGGCGTACCTCGACAGGAAGATGATGGTGGGCGGCCGGCCCACGGCGTTCACGCGGCAGCTGCACCCCGAGCAGCGGGCGAACTTCCGCAAGGACGGCGCGGCCACCTGGTTGCCGATCTTCGCGCCGAAGACCGCCGAGTTCGCGTCCACGGTGATCAAGGTGAAGGGCCGGACGACGATCTCGGAGTACAAGGAGGACGGGCGGACCGGCGCCAAGCTCAGCACGAAATACCTCATCGCGTACGCGATCCAGCGGCCTGGCCAGCCCGGTTCGGCCATCCGGCTGGTCGCCGAGCACGAGGGCGCGGTGACGGTCTACCGCCAGGACGGCGAGCTGGTGGTCTGGGCCGACGAGTGGGGCGCGGGCTTCGCGCCGGCCCGGTGCGACGTGGACGACGACTACATCCACCCCATGTACGCCGACTCTCCGGCGGATCTGACGGTGCCGGACGGCAAGGTCGACGATCCGTACGCGCTGGACGACACGCCGGACGACGGGGAGTGCCAGACCGTCGAGGGGACGTGAGCGGCCCCCCGCAGGCCCTGTGATCAGGCAGACCGCGCGTAACACGTGCGAAACAATCGGGACACCGTACGGAAACGGCCACGCCCTAGCGTCGCCATGATGGCCAGTCCTCAGGGAGGTTCGAGAGTGTTCAACTCCGCCGACGACGTCCTGAAGTTCATCAGTGACGAAGGGGTGCAGTTCGTCGATGTCAGGTTCACCGACCTGCCGGGGACGACGCACCACTTCACCTTCCCGGTCGAGAACTTCAGTGCGAGTGTCTTCACCGACGGACTCATGTTCGACGGCTCGTCGATCCGCGGCTTCCAGCAGATCCACGAGTCCGACATGCTCCTTCTGCCCGACCCGTCCAGCGCCGTGCTCGACCCGTTCCGTCAGCACAAGACGCTCAACCTCAACTTCTTCGTGCACGACCCGCTGACGGGCGAGGCCTACAGCCGCGACCCGCGCAACGTCGCACGCAAGGCGGAGGAATACCTCAAGGGCACGGGCATCGCCGACACGGTCTACTTCGGCCCCGAGGCCGAGTTCTACATCTTCGACGACGTGCGCTTCGAGACGAAGCAGAACGCCGGCTACTACTACATCGACTCCATCGAGGGCGCCTGGAACACCGGCAAGGCCACCGAGGGCGGCAACCTCGGCTACAAGCCGCGCTACAAGGGCGGCTACTTCCCGGTGCCGCCGATGGACCACTTCACCGACCTGCGCTCCGAGATGGTCCGCAACCTCATCGAGGCCGGCATCGAGGTCGAGATGCAGCACCACGAGGTCGGCACGGCCGGGCAGGCGGAGATCGACTTCAAGTTCGGCACGCTGCTCAAGACGGCCGACAACCTCATGCTCTACAAGTACGTCATCAAGAGCACGGCGCTCGAATACGGGCACACGGTGACGTTCATGCCGAAGCCCATCTTCGGTGACAACGGCTCCGGCATGCACTGCCACCAGTCGCTGTGGAAGGACGGCTCGCCGCTCTTCTACGACGAGGTCGGCTACGCGGGCCTGTCCGACACCGCCCGCTACTACATCGGCGGCCTGCTCAAGCACGCCGCGTCGCTGCTGGCGTTCACCAACCCGACGGTCAACTCCTACCACCGTCTGGTGCCGGGCTACGAGGCTCCGGTCAACCTGGTCTACTCCCAGCGCAACCGGTCGGCCTGCGTCCGCATCCCGATCACGGGCTCCAACCCGAAGGCCAAGCGCATCGAGTTCCGGGTGCCCGACCCGTCGTGCAACCCGTACTTCGCGTTCTCGGCCATGCTGATGGCCGGCATCGACGGCATCCGCAACAAGATCGAGCCGCCGGAGCCGGTCGACAAGGACCTCTACGAGCTGCCGCCGGAGGAGGCGCGCCAGGTGCCGCAGGTGCCCGGCTCGCTGCCCGAGGTGCTCGCCGCCCTGGAGGCCGACCACGACTACCTGCTCGAGGGCGGCGTGTTCACGCCTGACCTGATCGAGACGTGGGTGTCGTACAAGCGGGAGAACGAGGTCGACCCGATCCGCCTCCGCCCGCACCCGCACGAGTTCGAGCTCTACTACGACGTGTAGACACGCGGCTCCTTCAGAACGGCCCGGCATCGCCTTCCGATGCCGGGCCGTTCTCGTGTCACGGAAACGCCGAGGAAACAGGCCGTCCCTTTTCCTGTCCTGTGGAACGTCCGAACAGGCAGGAAAGGGAATCACATGGCATTCACCAGGTCGGCCGCCGTCACCGCCGTCGCCGCCGTCGCCACTCTCACCCTCGTCACGCCGGCGACCTCCCTCGCCGCGACGAGCTCATCCACGACGAGCTCGTCCGCGGCGAGCTCATCCGCGACGACGGCGAAGCAGGCCGCGGCGGTCATCTGCCCGATGGAGGTCGTCAGGAGCACCCGGCGCCACTTCCCGACGAGGACCGGGTGGGACTGGAGCAACTTCTTCAGGAAGGGCAGCACGGTCAGGATCTACCAGGGCGAGACCCGCAAGATCGCCGACGGGCTCGTCGTCGTGAAGACGACGACGGTGGTGGGCGGCACGCGCTTCTGGGTGGAGCAGCGCGACATCACCCAGGCCGGCGCCTGCATGTCCTAGCCGCGCGGGTCAGCCGAAAGATGTAGGGCGATCTCCCACAGCGGCAGGAGGTCGCCCGGACGGTGCCTGACTAGGCTTTTCGCCAAGATCCGTACGCGATGCAAGGACTGCCCATGACTTCTGCCCGGAAGACACTGTTCACCGGTTCGCTCACCTTCGTGGCAGGGCTGGCGCTCTGGTTGTTCGGGCTCGACGAGGAGATCGTCATCTTCACCCCGTCCAAGATCGGCGTCGTCCTGATGGTCCTCGGCGGCCTGGAGACGCTGTACGGGGTCTACAAGCTCAGACGGCCCGAGGACGCCGCCCGTTAGGCGGTGAAGGCCGGGGAGGTCGGCGTGAGGAGGGCCGACTTCGGGGTGACGGGCCAGAGGGTGGTGAGCTCGGTCGTCAGCGTGGACAGCAGATGCGTCAGGTCGGCTTCGGCCGTTTCGTGCAGGGCTTCGGCGATGATCAGGACGGTCGAGGTCTCGTCGCGGACGGCCGAGAGGCCGCTCTGGCGGTTGGTCCAGCGGCGGGCGTGGGCGCGGCCCTCGGCGTCGGCGAAGACGACCTCGCCCGCGGGCGGGTGCTCCGTCTCGCCGGCGAAGGTGAGGTACGTCTCGTCGCCCTTGGCGTAGCGGACCTCGATGGAGCCGGCGATCTTCGAGACGTCGAAGACCGCGATCGGGACGGCGTACGCGATCGACAGGGCGTTGCACAGGTCGATCAGGGGGTGGAGGGACGGGAGCGCGCCCTCCTTCCTGTAGCGGCGCAGCAGCGACTCCGACGCGCACCTGTACTGCGTGGGCTTGAGCCCCATGCGGGAGAAGGCGCGGCGCCATGCCCGGATCTCCGGCAGGTCGCTCTCGGAGGCGGTGGCGAGCCTGGCTGCGGCGCGTTCGGCGTGGACGGCCACACGGTCCTTGACGGAGACGTCCGGCGTGATGCCTTCGGCGTACAGGGCCATGGGGACGAGGGCCGGGAAGTCGGTCCAGATGGCGGCTGAATGCTGGAAGCGCATCGATCCTCACTCCGCTGGAAGGCTGCCGGGGTCGTTTCCCGGCAGCCTATAGCGGGCCGCGCCGTCATCGGTGCAGGCGGTACAGGACGTGGCGGAGGATGGGGCTGTCCTTCGGGAGGCTGGGGTGGTCGAAGTCCTCGGCCGGGTCGCGGGTCATGCCGAGGCGTTCCATGACCGAGCGCGAGCGCCGGTTCTGGACGGCCGTCATCGAGATGATGTCGTCCAGACCGGCCTCCTCGAAGGCGTAGCGGCTGGCACGCCTGGCGGCCTCGATGGCGTAGCCGTGTCCCCAGGCGGAGCGGGCCAGCCGCCAGCCGATCTCGACGGCGGGCAGGAAGGGCGCGTCGAAGGTCTGCAGCGCCAGCCCGGTGAACCCGATGAACCGGCCGCTGTCACGCAGTTCGAGCGCCCAGAGGGAGTAGCCGCGCTCGTCGAACTGCCGCTCGATCCGATCCACGAAGGCGTCGCTCTCCTCGCGGGTCATCAGGGCGGGGAAGTGCTCCATGACCTCGGGGTCGGCGTTCATGGCGGCGAAGGGTTCTTTGTCCTCCTCGCGCCATCGGCGCATGATCAGCCGTTCTGTCTCCATTTGATCTACAGTACGCGGCTGAGGAACGCCTTGGTCCGCTCGCTGCCGGGGTTGTCCAGCACCTCGGCGGGGGTGCCGGACTCGACGACCACTCCCCCGTCCATGAACACCACCCGGTCGGCCACCTCGCGGGCGAAGCCGATCTCGTGGGTCACCACGATCATGGTGAGCCCGTCCTCGGCCAGGCCCTTCATGGTGGCCAGCACCTCGCCGACCAGCTCGGGGTCGAGGGCGCTGGTGGGCTCGTCGAACAGCATGAGCTTGGGCCGCATGGCGAGCGCCCTGGCGATCGCGACGCGCTGCTGCTGACCGCCGGAGAGCTGGCGGGGGTAGCTGCCCGCCTTGTCCTCCAGGCCGACGCGGCGCAGCAGCGCGTGCGCGCGTTCCCTGGCCTGCTCGCGCGGCTCGCTGCGGACGCCGACGGGGGCCTCCATGACGTTCTGCAGCACGGTCATGTGCGGGAAGAGGTTGAACTGCTGGAAGACCATGCCGATCTCCCTGCGCTGCCGGGTGATGTCGCGCTTGCGCAGGTGGCGGACCTTGCCGCCGCGCGCCTCGAAGCCGATCAGCTCACCGTCCACGTGGATGGCGCCGCCGTCGATGGTCTCCAGGTGGTTGACGCAGCGCAGGAACGTGGACTTGCCGGAGCCGGACGGCCCGAGGACGACCACGACCTCGCCGGCCTGGACGTCGAGGTCGATGCCCTTGAGCACCTCCAGGTGGCCGAAGTGCTTGCGTACGGCGCGGGCGTGCACCATGGGCATGCTCATGAGGACACCTCCGTGGGACGGCGGCGGCGGAAGGTCGCGAAGGCCCAGAAGCTCTGCGGCGCGTTCCTGGTGGCGCCGCGCGCGTAGTGGCGCTCGATGAACGACTGGCCGACGTACAGGATCGAGGTGATGATCAGGTACCAGACGCACGCGACGATCAGCAGCGGGATGGTCTGGAAGGTGCGGTTGTAGATGGACTGCACGGTGTAGAGCAGGTCGGCCAGCGCGATGACGCTCACCAGCGAGGTCGCCTTGAGCATACTGATGACCTGGCTGCCGGTGGGCGGGATGATGAAGCGCATGGCCTGGGGCAGCACGATGCGGCGGAAGGTGCGGCCGTTGCTCATGCCGAGCGCGGCGGCGGCCTCGCTCTGGCCGGGGTCGACGGACATGAGGCCGCCGCGGATGATCTCCGCCATGTACGCGCCCTCGTTCAGCCCGAGCCCCAGGATGGCGGCCAGGAGGGGCGTGATGAGCACGTTGGTGTCGGCGGTGACGAACTCGGGCCCGAACGGGATGCCGAAGGAGATCTCCGGCAGCAGGTACGACAGGTTGTACCAGAGCACGAGCTGCACGAGCACCGGCGTGCCGCGGAAGAACCAGACGTAGAGCCCGCAGGCGGCGCGGGCGACGGGGTTCTCCGACAGGCGGCCGACGGCCAGCAGCACGCCCAGCGCCACGCCGACCGTCATGGCGATGACGGTGAGCAGCAGCGTGGTGAAGATGCCCTGGCCGATGATCTGCGCGTTGACGTAGCTGCCGACGACGTCCCACTGGAAGTTGGGGTTGGTGACCAGCAGGCTGACGAGCTGGGCGGCGAGGACGAGCAGGACGACCGAGGCGACCCAGCGCAGCGGATGGCGGGTGCGCGCGGCGCCCGCGACGTCGATCTCGGGGAGTTGGGTCATGATTTCGCCAGGTTGACGCCGGCCTGGTCCAGCTTGTTGTCGCTGGTCTTCCACTTGGCCATGATCCTGTCGTAGGTGCCGTTGTCCATGAGCTGCTGGAAGGCGTCCTTGAGCACGTCGCGCAGCGGCGAGCCCTTGGCCACGACGGCGCCCTGGTAGAGGTCGTCGAAGCCGTTGGGCCGGCCCTTGCCGGCCAGCTCCAGCTTGCCGCCGGCCTGGTCGACGAAGTACGTGAGCGGCGCCTGGGAGGAGAAGAACGCGTCCGCGCGGCCCGAGCTGACGGCCAGCACGGAGGTCGGCTGGTCCTTGTACGACTGCACGGTGATCTTCGGCTTGCCCTCCTTGACGCAGGCCGCCGACTGCCCCTTGATCACCGCCTCGGCGGAGCCGCCGGCCATGACGGAGATCTTCAGCCCGCACGTGTCGGCGACCGAGCCGATGCCGTCGGGGTTGCCCTTGGGCACGGCGAAGACGACGTACTCCTTCACCCAGTCGATGAAGTCGTTGGCCTTCTGCCGGTCGGGGAAGTCGCCGACGGGGCCGATGGCGAAGTCGTAGCGGCCGGAGGCGATGCCGGTCAGCGAGCTGGGCAGGCCGTCCACGGTGACGTGCTCGATCTTGACGCCGAGCACCTGGCCGAGCGCGTCGGCCATGTCGGCGGCGGCGCCGGTCAGCGACCTGCCGTCGGGGCCGGCGATCTCGTACGGCGGGAACGAGCCGTTGTTGACCGAGACCAGCTTGCCGGCCTGCTTCACCTTGTCGGGCAGCCGGTCGTGCAGGGCCTGGTCCTTGGTCTGGGCGGCGGCGGAGCTCTGTCCTGCGGGCTCCAGCACGCCCTCGGCCTCCGGGGGGTTGGCGCCGCAGCCGGCCAGCAGGAGTGCGGCGGTGGCGAGCAGCGCGGTCGCGTGCTTAGACATGCGGCTCCAATCGCGGGTCCACGGCGAAGCGCCGGTTCTCGAGGACGGGCAGCGTCGTGCGGGCGGCTTCCAGCTCGGCGGCGGAGGCGTCGGACCACAGCAGTCCTGGCGCGTCGCCGAGGCGGGCCCTGGTGATGCCGAGCGGGTCGACGATCATGCTGGCGCCGATGTTGCGGCGGCCGCACTCGCCGGACGCGGCGACGTAGCAGGTGTTCTCCAGGGCTCGGGCGGTCACCATGACCTCCCAGTGCCATTCCTTGGCCGGGCCGCGCACCCAGGCGGCAGGCAGTGCGAGCACCTGGGCGCCCTGGTCGGCGAGCAGCCTCGCCATCTCGGGGAAGCGCACGTCGTAGCAGGTCATCAGGCCGACCTTCCAGCCGGCGACGTCGATGACGACGGGCGCGTTCACGCCGGGGACGACGTTGTCGGACTCGCGGCGGCCGAAGGCGTCGTACAGGTGGAGCTTGACGTACGTGCCGGCGATCTCGCCGTCCCTGGCGGCGACGAGCACGTTGGAGACGCGGCCGTCGGGGGCGGGCACGTGCACGCCCGCGATCACGGTGGTGGACGAGCCGCGGGTGTGCTCGACCAGGCCGGTGACGAACGGGCCGTCCAGGGGCTGGGCGGCCTCGCGGATGCGTACCGGCTCGTCCACGAAGAGCGCGAGCGCGCCCTCGGGCAGCACGAGCAGGTCCGCCCCGCCGGCCACGGCGCCGTCGATCAGCTCCTTGCAGGTCTTGAGGTTGGCGGTCCAGTCCTCGGCCGAGGCGAACTGGCCCACGGCGATTCTCAGGCCGGTCATGCGGCGAAGACCTCCTCGGCTTCGATGCGGCGGTTCGCGATGCCCTGGGCGTGCAGTTCGGCGCAGAACGCGGCGACCATGGCGGCGTTGGGGGCGGCGCCGTACGGCATCCAGTCGGCGCCGAAGGTGGCGGCCGTGCCGGTGAGGTCGGCGAGCAGCCACGGCGTGGTGTCGGCGAGCAGGCGGCGGCGGGCCAGCCAGTGCCGCTTGGAGCGCTCGAACAGCTCCGTCACGGCCTGCGGCAGCCACGGGTTCCGCTCGACGCTCTCGCGCTTGAGCGTCACCAGGTGGATGCCGGGCACGAAGCCGGTCCGCCGGTAGTAGGCCAGCTCGGCGGCGCGGTGGTCGGGCAGCAGGTGGCGGAAGCGGCTTTCCGGGGTGAAGAACTCCTCCGGCATGAACGGGGTCATGATGGCGTCGTAGCGGCCCTCGGCGAGCCCTTCGGCCAGGCCGTCGTCGGTGAGCGAGACGTTGCAGGGGAACGGCACGGGGCCGACGCGGTCCTTGCCGGTCTCCCCCGCGACGAGCGGGCCGACCGTCCAGGTGACGCCGGCCAGGTCCACGCCCTCGGCGCGCAGCAGAGCGCGGGTCCAGGTGTTGCCGGAGTCGGGCCAGCCGGTGAGCCCGATGCGGGCGCCCTTCAGCTGCCCGAGCGCGGTCAGGTCGCTGCCGCGGCGGACGAGCACGCAGCGGTGGCGGAACCCGCGCATCACGAACACGGGCAGGCCCACGAGCCGGTCGTCGCCCGCGGCGCGGCCGAGCACGTACCGGCTGAAGGAGGTCTCGCCGCCGTCGAGATCGGGCTCGCTGAGCACGTCCGGCGTGACGGCCCTGGAGTCGAGGTCCAGCTCGAACCCCTCGGCCCGGACGGCGCCGGTGACGATCGGCACGAGATGGTCCCAATCTCGCAGAGCAAGGCGAATGGTCGCCACAAATCCCCCAAACAGTACGTACTTGCCGTTAATAGCCACAGACCATATGTTCAGCGGAGCAAACTGCACAAGAAGATCTTTGTTGCTGAACAAAGATTTACAGGGGGACAAAGTGGACGCCTCATGGCTGGCGCAGCGCATCGGGGACCCGAGCGCACGGGGCATCGCCGCCGCCCTGACCGACCTCATCAGGGAGGGGACGGTGACGGCGCAGACGCGCCTGCCCACGGTCCGCGGCCTGGCCAGGGAGCTGGGCGTCAGCTCGGGCACGGTCGCGGAGGCCTGGTCCGAGCTGCGCAGGCACGGCATGATCAGGACCGACCGGCGGCGCGGCACGGTGGTGCTGGGCCCGCCCGACGTGCCGCGCCCCATCCGGTACGAGCGCCTCGGTCACTGGGGCGACCGCCTGGCCATCGACCTGACCATCGCCTCCCCCGACACGGCGCTGCTGCCGCCGCTGGAGGCCGCGCTGGCCGCCGCCGCCCGCGCCGACGGGCTCAACGACTACGCCCGCGCGACGATCACCCCGCGCCTGCGCGCCGCCGTGGAGCCCACCTGGCCGTTCGAGGCGCAGAGCTGGCTCGCGGTCGGCGGCGGGTACGAGGCCGTGCAGCTGCTCTGCCAGACGGCGGCGCTGCCCGGCGACCGCATCGCCATCGAGGAGCCGACCGGGGCGCGGCTGCTGGACATCCTGGAGACGATCGGCGTCCAGATCGTCCCGGTCGCCTGCGACGAGGAGGGGCCTTTGCCCGGCGCGCTGGCCAAGGCGCTGAAGGCGCGGCCGGTGGCGTTCGTCTACCAGCCGCGCGGGCAGTCGCCGTGCGGGCACGCGGTCACGCCGGAGCGCTCGGCGGAGCTGGCGGCGCTGCTGGAGCCCGCCAAGACGCTCATCGTGGAGGACGACGGCATCGGCGAGCTGTCGGTGTCGCCGATGGTCAGCATGGGGACGCGCTTCCCCGGCCGTACGGTGCTGGTCCGGTCGTACTCTAAGTCGCACGGCCCCGACCTGCGCATCGCGGTCATCGGCGGCGCGGCCGACGCGGTCGAGCGGGTCCGGGTGCTGCGCAGCTTCGGCACCGGCTGGACCAGCAGGATCCTCCAGGACGCGCTGGCCCACCTGCTCGGCGACCCGGACGTGGAAGCGCGCGTGGCGCACGCCCGCGAGGTCTACGCGGGGCGGCGCGCGCGGCTGGCCGCGGAGCTGGCGGCGCGCGGCGTGCGCACCGGCGGCGGCGACGGGCTGGTGCTCTGGGTGCCGGTACGCGACGAGCCCGCCGCCCTGGTCACGCTGGCCGCGCACGGCATCTCGGTCGCCCCGGGCAGCCGGTACGTGATCGACCAGACCGCCCGGCCCCACCTGCGCCTGGCGACGGCCCGGCTCACCGACGACCCGGCGGAGCTGGCCGAGCTGGCCGACGTCGTCGCGCTGGCCGCCGGGCGCGGGGTCAGCGCCGCGACCTGATGCCGGTGATGCGGCGCAGCACGTCCCACCAGAACGGCGCGCCGAACAGCAGCGCCACGTACGTCAGCAGGAAGCCGGGCCAGTGGCTGGGCGCGCTGACCCGCTCCCACCAGGCGGCGCCGTTCCAGCGCACGTCGGGCTCGCCCTCGGCCGGGATCGAGACGCTGACCAGCGCGTGGCCCATCAGCTTGACCAGCGCCGGCCGGCTGAGCGTCTCGGTCACGCACGGCACCGGGTCGCCGCCGGTGCACAGCTGCTTGAGCTCGTCGTACGCGCCCTGCCCCGTCCCCGCCACGGCGCTCACCGAGGCGCGGTAGGCGTTGTCGCGCAGCAGCGTCTTGGCGTACTCCAGCCCGTCCATGCTGAACAGCAGCGTCACCGCGACGCCCAGCGCGGCCACGACCCACTTGACGTAGCGCCTGTAGAGCATCGACAGGCGCTGCATCTCGCCGTCGAACCAGGTCTCGACGCCGCGCCTGAACCGGTCGAGGTCGCCCTGCGCGGCCTCCCAGACGCCCTTGAGGTGGCCGTAGAGGGGGCTGTTCATCTGCCTGAGCCGGGCCAGGAAGCCTTCGACGTCGCC
Source organism: Nonomuraea sp. NPDC004580 (assembly GCF_040609855.1). Lineage (NCBI taxonomy): Bacteria > Bacillati > Actinomycetota > Actinomycetes > Streptosporangiales > Streptosporangiaceae > Nonomuraea > Nonomuraea sp. NPDC004580. Next base: position 15,703 of record NZ_JBEXLH010000052.1, read on the forward strand.
GTTCTCGGCCATCAGCTCCATGACGGCCACCGCGAACCTGGCGGGCGGGATCTCGGCGATGCTCGTCCTGCCCCGCTTGGCGTGGTCGATCTCCCTGACCCGCTCGTACAACAGGTTGATCATGGAGGCGCCGGTGCCCGTCTCGGGGAGCTCGCCGGCGCTGGCGGGCGCGGGCCTGTCGCTGTGGACGGGCCGCGGGTCACGGGCGAACGGCATCGCCCTGAACACGTCGAGCACCTTGGCGGGCAGCCACGAGCCCTTGGGGCCGGCGCCGTCCATGGTGTCTCTGAGGTAGGCCCACAGGAACTTGCTGCGGATGGACAGCACCCGCACGGCGGCCTCGTTGAGCCCGCTCACCAGCAGCGACAGCAGCAGGAACGCCACGACCAGGCCGAGGGCGAGGTCCACGTAAACGGATAACACGGCCGCCATGAAACACCCCTGGGCGTGACAGCGCAATGACGCAGCGCATCACAGGTTACGTGAAATGCTGATCAACCGCCGTAGAAGACGCGATCCACCACCTTGCGGGCGCGGCGGGTGACCCGGCGGTAGTCGTCGAGGAAGTCCTCGGAGCCGTCGGGCGGGTAGCCGAGTGTGCGGGCGACCTGCCTGCGCTCGGCGGTGTCCTTCGGAACGCTGTCGCCGGGCCGGCCCTTGACCAGCATCATCGCGTCGCGGACGCGGGAGGCGAAGCGCCATGCCTCGGCCAGCACCTCCTCGTCCTCCGGCGCGAGCAGGTCCTCCGCCACGGCCGCGCGCAGCGCCTCCAGCGTGCGCGTGGTGCGCAGCGGCGGCAGCCGGCCGGCGTGCTGGAGCTGCAGGAGCTGCGCCACCCACTCCACGTCGGACAGCCCACCGGGGCCGAGCTTGGTGTGCAGGGCGGGGTCGGCGCCGCGCGGCAGCCGCTCGGCCTCCATGCGCGCCTTCAGCCGCCTGATCTCCCTGACCGCGTCGCCGCTCAGCCCGTCGCGCGGGTAGCGCAGCTCGTCGATCATGGCGGTGAACGCCGCGCCCAGCTCCGCGTCGCCCGCCGAGAACCTGGCCCGCAGCAGCGCCTGCGCCTCCCACGGCGACGACCAGCGCGCGTAGTAGGCGCGGTAGGAGGCGAGCGTGCGCACCAGCGGGCCCTGCCGGCCCTCAGGGCGCAGGTCGGGGTCGATGAGCAGGGGCGGGTCCGGCGCGGGCAGCGACAGCAGCCTGCGCACCTCGTTGGCCGCGGCGAACGCGGCGTCGGTGGCCGTGCGCTCGTCGACGCCGGGCAGCGGCGAGTGCACGAACATCACGTCGGCGTCGCTGGCGTAGGAGCACTCCATGCCGCCGAGGCGGCCCATCGCGATGATCGTGAACGAGGTGACCTCACGCGCCTTGCCGAGCGCCGCGTCGAGCGCCGCCTGGAGGGTCACGTCGTTGAGCCGCGACAGCGCGGTGCCGACGGTCTCGATGTCGATGAGGCCGGAGATGTCGGCCACGGCCGTGCGGAACAGCTCTTTGCGCCGCAGCGCGCGCACCGCGGTGACGGCGGTCTCGGGGTCGCCGGCGTGCCGGGAGACGGCGGCCGACGCCTCGCCGAGCAGCGAGTCGGGCGGGCGCGGGGTCAGCTCGCCGTCGGAGCCCAGCATGGCGACCGCGTCGGGGGCGTGCATGAGCAGGCCGGTGGCGTACCGGCTGGTGCCGAGCACCCGCGCCATCCTGGCCGCCACCGCGGTCTCGTCGCGCAGCAGCCGCAGGTACCACGGCGTGGTGCCCAGCTTGTCGCTGACCTGCCGGAACCCGAGCAGCGCCGCGTCGGGGTCGGGCGTGTCGGCGAACCAGCCGAGCATCACCGGCAGCAGCGTGCGCTGGATCGCGGCCCGCCGCGAGACCCCGGTGGACAGCGCGGCGATGTGGCGCAGCGCGCCGGTGGGATCGACGTAGCCGAGCGCCTCGAGCCGGGCCGCGGCGGCCGAGGCGGACAGCCGCGCCTCCGACTCGGGCAGCCGCGCCACGGCCTCGAGCAGCGGCCGGTAGAACAGCTTCTCGTGCAGCCGCCTGGCCTCCATCGCGTGGCGGCGCCAGCGGGTGGTGAACTCCCCCACCGGGTCGGCCTGCATGCCGAGCGCCCGCCCCAGGCGGCGCAGGTCGGCCTCGTCGGTGGGCACGACGTGGGTGCGGCGCATCCGGTGCAGCTGCAGCAGGTGCTCGACCTGGCGCAGGAACGTGTACGCCTCGGCGAGCGAGCGTGAGTCCTCGCGGCCGACGTAGCCGCCGCGGGAGAGCGCCGCCAGCGCGGGCAGCGTGGCCCTGCGGCGCAGCAGCGGGTCGAGCCTGCCGTGGACGAGCTGGAGCAGCTGCACCGCGAACTCTATGTCGCGCAGCCCCCCGGGACCGAGCTTGAGCTCCCGGTCGCCCTCGGCGCGCACGTGGGCCTCGACCCTGCGGCGCATGGCCTGGACGTCCTCCACGAAGTGCTCGCGGGTGGCCGCCGACCAGACCATGTCGTTGACGGCCGCGACGTAGGCGGCGCCCAGCTCCAGGTCGCCCGCCACCGGCCTGGCCTTGAGCAGCGCCTGGAACTCCCAGGTCTTGGCCCAGCGGCGGTAGTAGGCCAGGTGGCTCTCCAGCGTGCGGACCAGCGGCCCTGAGCGGCCCTCGGGCCGCAGCCCCGCGTCGACCTCCCACAGCGAGCCCTCGGACGTGGTGGTGGTGCAGCCGCGCATCATGGCCTGGGCCAGGCGGGTGGCCGTGCGCAGCGCCTTGGCCTCGTCGGCGCCCTCTCTGGGCTCGGCCACGAAGATCACATCGACGTCGCTGATGTAGTTGAGCTCTCTCGCGCCGCACTTGCCCATGCCGATGACCGCGAGGCGGACGTCTTGCGCGCCGGCCTCCGTACGCGCGACCGCCAGCGCCGCTTCCAGCGCGGCGCCCGCGAGCTCGGACAGCTCGGAGGTGACGTCCTGCAGCCCGAGCCGGCCGGTGAGGTCGCGGGCGGCGAGGTGGGCGAGCCGGCCGCGGTAGGCCACCCGCAGAGCCGTGAGCGCGTCGTGGCCGCCGCTCTCCGCACGCGGCTCGCTCTCGCCCGGCTCCGCGCCGACGGCGCGCAGCAGCTCGGCCCTGGGGTCGCCGAGGCGGTCCTCCGCCAGCATCGCGACGTGGGAGGGGTGGCGGACGAAGTGGTCGCCGAGCGCCGCGCTGACGCCCAGCACCGCCAGCAGGCGGCTGCTCAGCCGCTCGTCGTGGCGCAGGGTGCCGAGGATCGCGGGCTCGCGCTCGATCAGCCGGATGAGCGAGACCAGCGCCTGGTCGGGGTCGGCGACGGCGACCAGGGCCTCCAGGATGTCGTCGAGGTCGGCAGGGGACTGACGGATCAGCTGGGCGGCCCTGGCGCCGTCGGCGAAACCGAGTTTGGCGAGCCGGGCCGCGGTGGATTCGATCCTGGGCACCCTTCCATCTTGACAGCTCCCGCTTGATCGGCCGTAGCATGCGAACGCAACGTTGCGTTGCGTTTCGCTTTTTCGGGAGGGTGTCATGAGCGGGGATTCCGGGCGCGTGCCCGCAGGGGTGGCCTGGGGGCTGCTGGGGGCCTGGGTGGTGCACGACGCCGAGGAGCTGGTCACGATGGCGCGGTGGACGCGGGAGGCGCGGCCCCTGCTGGAGTCCCGCTTCCCCGGGGTGCCGTGGGAGCGGCTGGAGGTGTCGCAGGCGCACGCCGCCACGGCCATCGGGCTCATGGGCGCGGTCGTGGCGGGCGCGGCGGCGATGGGGGCGCGCACGGGCGGGCACAGCCCCTCCTTTCAGGCCGCGCTCGCCGGGTTCGGGGTGCACGGGGCGGTGCATCTGGCGCAGGCGGCGCTGTTCAGGGGCTACACGCCGGGCGTGGTGACCGCTCCCCTGGTGGTGCTCCCGTACGCGGTGTGGGCCTGGCGGCGGCTCAGGGCCGCCGGGGTACCGGCGACGTCGAAGCCGAGCGGCCTCCTGGCGCTCCCCCTGGTGCTGGCCGGCGTGCACGCCCTGGCCCACGCCCTGACGAGCCGCCGGCGCCGCCGACACCGCCGCCCGAGCCGACCGGCCCCGAGCCCTCGGCTCAGGAGCTCCTGACCACGTCGCCGAAGGCCTCCGCCACCGGGCGCCACGTTCTCACCAGGGCGGGTTCTGCGGCCTTCACCTCGGCGTTCAGGTCCTCGGCGCCATAGCCCTGGGCGCTCAGGCCGCCGGCGGGGTCGTCGCCTTCCGGCTGGGCCGTCCAGGCGGCGAAGATCTCGGGAGTGGCCTCCGGGTGGAACTGGACCGCCCAGGCCGCCTCTCCGAGGCGGTAGCCCTGGTGCGGGTAGCGGGCGCCGGTGAGCAACGGCACCGCGCCGTCGGGCAGGCGGGTCATAGCGTCCTGGTGGTACTGGACGGCCACCGCCCGCTCGCCCACTTCCCCGAACAGGCGGTCGGAGGCGGCGGCGGGCAGCGTGGTCACCTCGCAGGCGCCGACCTCCAGCCCGGCGGCGCCGCGCTCGACGGTGCCGCCGCAGGCCATGGTGAGCAGCTGCGCGCCCAGGCAGATCGCGAGCGTGGGCGTGCCCTCGTCCACGGCGCGCCGCAGCAGGTCGCGGGTGGCGGGCTGCCAGGGGCTGCGCTCGTCCTCCCAGGCCGCCGCCGCGCCGCCGAGCACGATGAGCCCGTCCGCTGCGCGTACGGGCACCTCCTCCCCGAGGTACGGGCGCACGACGTCGCAGGGGACGCCGAGCCAGCCGGAGAGGTACCCGAGACCGGCTTCGGCCTCGTGTTCGATGACCGTGATCCGCATGTCGTCAATTATCCGGCTTGTCGTGAGATGTCCGGTCCCTATGCTCCCCTCATGACAGTCGAATTCGATGAGGTGGACGGGCAGCGGATCGCCACGTTCGGCACGGGCCCGCGCAAGATCGTCGCGGTGCACGGCATCACGGCCTCGCTGATGGCGTGGGCCACGGTCGGGAGGCGGCTGCCCGACGGCTGGTCGCTGGTGGCCATGGACCTGCGCGGGCGCGGGCACAGCGCGTCCCTGCCGGGCCCGTACGGGCTGCCCAGGCACGCCGAGGACGTGCTGCGGGTGGCCGAGCACGTCGGCGCAGGCCCCGACGCGGTGCTGACCGGCCACTCCATGGGCGCGTACGTGGCCGCGCTGGCCGCCGAGCAGCGGGCGTTCGCCAAGGTCGTGCTGGTGGACGGCGGCCTGCCGCTGCCCCCACTGCCCGACGGCGTGGACCCGGACGCGGCCACCCAGGCCACGCTGGGTCCGGCGCTGGAGCGGTTGCGGCAGACGTTCGCCTCGCCGGAGGCGTACGTGGACTTCTTCAAGGCGCACCCCGCCTTCGCCGGCAACTGGACCTCCGACGTGGAGGCGTACGTGCGGTATGACCTGACCGGGCCCGACGGCGCGCTGACGTCACGGGCGGCCGGGGAGGCGGTGCTGGCGGACGGCCGGTGGATGCGCGTGGAGCGCGACCGCATCGGGGCCGCGCTGGAACGGATCACCGCGCCGCTGGTGCTGCTGAGAGCGCCGCGCGGGCTGCTCGACCAGCCGGTCGGCCTGCTGCCCGACGACCTCGCGAAGCCCTGGATCGAGCGGCTGCCCGGCCTGCGCGACGAGCTGGTGCCCGGCTGCAACCACCACACGATCCTGTTCGACGAGCGCTGCGCGGACATCGTGGCGGCCCGCCTCACGTCCTGACACCCGAGCGGCTCACGGCCCCACCTCCGGGCGGCTCACGCCCCGGGCGCGTCCTGACGCCCGGACCTGCGAAGGGGCCTCCGAGAGGATCTCGAAGGCCCCTTTCACCAGCGGTTCAGCGTGGAGCGATCCAGGTGGCGCGGGCCGCCGCCACCAGCGTGCCGTCCATCTCGTAGATGGCGCTCTGGCCGTAGAGCTTGCGGCCGTCGCGGCCGGTCGGGCGGGCCACCACGGAGTAGCGGCCACCCGGCAGGATCGAGCCGTGGATCTGCACGGCCAGCCGGCCGAGCAGCGCGCTCTCACCCGGGCCGAAGTGGGCCCAGCCGGTGATGCAGTCGAGCACCGCGCCCACGATGGAGGCGGGCACGCCGTCCTCGCCGCTCACCGTGTGCGGCACCCGCCAACCGGCCGCCACCAGGTCGGTGCCTTCCACCGGGCCGGGGAAGATCCGCAGCCCGTCGCCGGGCTCGCGCAGGCCGCAGGCGAAGCACTCGGCGAACGGGTGCTTGCGCAGCCCCGCGAACCCGGCCTCGGCGCGGGCCGCGTCGTTGAACGGCACGAAACCGGGCCCCTCGAGGTCCTCGGCCACCGGGATGGCCTCGACCAGCAGCTTGTCGCCGTGGGAGAGGGAGACGGAGTTGGCCACGTGGTCGAGGCGCAGCTCGGTCTCCAGCGGCGTGGGGGCATGGAGGGTGACCTCGACGGCTGATCGGCTGCCTGATCGGCCACCGTTCAGCGCCTCCTCCATGGTGCCCGCGATCCAGCCGCCGTTGGCGACGCCCACGGGACCGCGGAAGCGCTTGGGAACGGTCAACACGGTCTGCAAGGCAGCCGTCGTCATGCCACACCCTCCTACATCGCCCCACTCGGCGAAAAGTCCGGAAATATCATAAAGAGCAGGCCGATTTTATCGGACGCCCGGTTTATCTGGGGACGGGGGTCCTGGCGGTTGCTCAGTGCTTCTCCATAACGCCTCGAACCGGCCCGAAACTTCCCCGCGCCCGGGGGTACACGACGGTAGAGGCCGCGCATCGCGGGGACGTGTCCCGGGCGTCAGAAGCAACGAAAATCGGCCTCACTCCGAACCGCTCCGGGAGTGAGGCCGATCAAGGCGTCGGGAGTACCTTAACGGGGTTTCCCGGTTGCCGCGTACCAATCCGCCGAATCCGGCGGGGAGCCCGTCAAAGCATGCCGAGCTTGATCCGATCTCCGCAGGTCAGCGCCCTGGCGGACCTTTCGGCGCTCGATGAGGTGCGCGAGTTCGGCCGTAGTCGCAGAGTCTTGAATGCGACGGGCCTATGCTGGCGCGGCGTACATGATCGGCGGGACGAGACGGGGCGGGGGTGGGGAGCGTGCCCGAGGCGATGCTGCGGTACCCGCCCGGGTCCCTGGTCATCCTGACGGGGCTGCCGGGGGCGGGCAAGACCACGCTGCTGCGCCGCCTGTACGGCCTGCACGGCGCCGAGAGCCGGCCCGTGACCGCGGGGACGGTCGTGGTGATCGACTCCGCGCAGTCGCGGCGGCACTGGGACCGCAGGCTCACCTGGGCGCCCTACCCGGTGCGGCGGGCCGTGGTGTTCGTCACCCATGTGAGCCGCATCAGCCGGGCGCTGGCGCGGGGTGCGCCTGTGGTGGCGCACAACCGAGGCTGCGGCCCGTACGTGCTGCGCGGTTTCGCCTGGCTGGCCCGCAGGCACGGCGCGGGCTTCCACCTGCTGCTGCTGGACGCGCCCGCGGAGGAGGCGCTGGCCGGGCAGCGCGCGCGGGGCCGGGTGGTGCCGCCGCGGACGTTCGCCCGCCACCGGCGGCGGGTGGAACGCCTGCTGGCCCGCGTCAAGAGCGGCGACCCGGCCCCCGCGACCGGCGCCCGCATCGTGGACCGGGCACAGGCCGGCCTGCTGAAGGCCATCGTGTTCGACGCGCTCCCGGATGAGCCCGCCCGCCCGGCACGGCGGCGCCCGCCACGCGCCGAGCGGATCGGCGGGTAGCGCGCCCGGATCACCTCAGAGGATCGGCAGGTAGCGGCCGAGCTCGAACTCGGTGACGTGGCGGCGGTATTCGCGCCACTCGCTGCGCTTGTTGCGCAGGAAGAAGTCGAAGACGTGCTCGCCCAGCGTCTCGGCCACCAGCTCACTGCGCTCCATGACCTCGATGGCGTCGTTGAGCGACCCGGGCAGCGGCTGGATGCCCAGGGCGCGGCGCTCGGCGCTGGTGAGGGTCCAGACGTTGTCCTCGGCGGCGGCGGGCAGCTCGTAGCCCTCTTCGATGCCCTTCAGGCCGGCCGCGAGGATGAGCGCGAAGGCGAGATAGGGGTTGCAGGCGGAGTCGAGCGAGCGGAACTCGATGCGGGTCGAGCCGCCCTTGTGCGGCTTGTACATCGGCACCCGGACCAGCGCCGAGCGGTTGTTGTGGCCCCAGCACACGTAGGAGGGGGCCTCGCCGCCCTGCCCCGCGATGGCCTCGGCGCCGCCCCACAGCCGCTTGTAGGAGTTGACCCACTGGTTGGTGATGGCGGTGATCTCGGCGGCGTGCCTGAGCAGGCCCGCGATGAACGAGCGGCCGACCTTGGACAGCCGGTATTCGGAGCCCGCCTCGTAGAAGGCGTTCCTGTCGCCCTCGAACAGCGACATGTGGGTGTGCATGCCGGAGCCGGGGTGCTCGGTGAACGGCTTGGGCATGAACGAGGCCCAGATGCCCTGCTCCAGCGCGACCTCCTTCATGACCAGGCGGAAGGTCATGATGTTGTCGGCCGTGGTGAGCGCGTCGGCGTAGCGCAGGTCGATCTCCTGCTGGCCGGGGGCGCCCTCGTGGTGGCTGAACTCGACGGAGATGCCCATCGACTCCAGCATCATGATCGCCTGGCGGCGGAAGTCGTGGCCCGAGCTGTGGGGGGTGTGGTCGAAGTAGCCGCCCGAGTCGATGGGCTCGGGCCGCTCGCCCGGCTCCGGCCTGCTCTTGAGCAGGAAGAACTCGATCTCGGGGTGGGTGTAGAAGGTGAAGCCCATGTCGGCGCACTTGGCGAGCGTGCGCTTGAGCACCCAGCGCGGGTCGGCGTGGGACGGCGAGCCGTCGGGCATGAGGATGTCGCAGAAGATGCGCGCCGCGCCCGGCGTCTCGCTGCGCCAGGGCAGGATCTGGAACGTCGCGGGGTCGGGCTTGGCCAGCATGTCGGACTCGTAGACACGGGCGAAGCCCTCGATCGCCGAGCCGTCGAACCCGATGCCCTCGGCGAAGGCGCCTTCGAGCTCGGCCGGCGCGATGGCCACGGACTTGAGGAAGCCGAGCACGTCAGTGAACCACAGCCGGATGAACCGGATGTCGCGTTCCTCGAGCGTGCGGAGCACGAACTCCTGCTGACGGTCCACAGCATCCCCTCGTTCGACGATTACCACAGGTCACCTACCAGCATGCCGTGTCCGTGTTTCGCACACGTTACGGGGGTCGCCGGTGCGAGCCTCGCTGACAAAGGCCCCGCCCCGACCTACTGTGATCAACGCAGTCAGTCTCGGGGGAGGCAAGGGTGGCCATCGACCTGCTCAATCACAAGCTCGATCGGGCGTTCGACCACATCGACGCGAACGGCAACGGCGTCGTCGAGCGTGAGGACCTGCTGGGGCTGGGCGCCCGCATCCTGGTGGGCTTCGGCGAGTCCCCCACCTCGGTCACCGGGGCGCGTCTCGTCGAGAGCTTCGACCGCATCTGGTTCACCCTGTCCGACGCGCTCGAACGCGACGGCGACTCCGGCATCGCGCGCCCCGACTTCCTCAAGGGGATGACCGCGGCGTTCGTCAACGGCGAGCACTACGACCCGGTGTTCCGTCCCGCCACGGTCGCGGTGGCGGAGCTGTGCGACGGCGACCGCGACGGCGAGGTCGCGATGGGCGAGTTCCGGACGCTGCTGTCGGCGTTCGGCGTCGCCTACGACGACGTGGACCAGGCGTTCGACCGGCTCGACCGGGAGGCGAGGGGCCTGCTCACGGTGGAGGAGCTGGTCCTCGCCGCCGCCGACTACTACCGCAGCGACGATCCCAACGCGACCGGAAACTGGCTTTTCGGCCCTCTGTGAAGAGCACTGTCAAAAGTGCTGTGAGGAGTACGGCAAGAGACGCAGAACGCGGAGAACGCAGAGAACACGGTGAAGAGCCCATGAAGAGCACAGTCAACAGTCCCTCGGACAGCGGGGAGCCCGCGCCCGCCGACGCGCCGTCGGGCCCACCCGCCGTCCCGTCCGCTGGCCCGTCCGGCACCGTGCTGTCCACGGTGCGGACCGCGCTGCGCACGGCGCTGTCGTCGCTGCTGCCGCTGCCGCGCAGGGGCGGCTCGCCCGCGACGGCGCTGCTGCCGCTGACCGAGCGGGTGCCCGCCATGGCGGCGCCGTGCCGGATGCACCCGGCCGTGTACGCGATCGAGGCCGCCGTCATCGACTGGGCCAGGCGTACGGGCCTGCCCGCCGACCCCGGCGTCGGCTACCACCGGATGGCGGGCCGCGCGTTCGCCGAGTTCGACGCCGCCGCGGCGGCGCTGTTCGCGCAGTGGCTGACCTGGCTGTTCCACCTGGACGACGAGCTGGACGAGCGGTCGGGGCCCCTGGAGGTCTTCCACGGCATGCTCGCGGGCACCGCCCGCCATCCGCTGGAGGCGGCCTTCGCCGACCTGTGGCGGGTGACCAGCGTGCGGATGAGCGACCGGTGGCGGGCCAGGTTCGCGGTGGGGCTGCAGCGCCAGTACGACGCCTGCCGCACCGAGGCCGACAACCGCGCGGCGGGGCGGATGCCGACGATCGAGGAGTACCCGGAGCTGCGCAGGGGCACGGTGGGGCCCTACCTGTACGACCTGGTCGAGCCGTGCCTGCGGGTCGAGGTGCCGGCCTGGGTGCACGAGTCGGAGCCGTGGCGGCTGCTCGTGGACGCCTGCAGCGACGTGACGGCCTGGTGCAACGACGTCGCCTCGCGGCCCAAGGAGCGCGGCGACGTGCACAACTTCGTGGTGCTGGCGATGCGGCAGCTCGGGCTGGGCGAGCGGGCGGCGACGGCCTGGGTTCTGGACCGGATCGCGGCGCGCTGCCAGGACATGCGCCAGGCGGCCAGGCGGCTCCCCTTGGACGACCTGGCGCCCGCCGCGGCGCGGGACGTCAGCAAGGTGGCGTGCGCGTACCTGGCGGCGCCCCGCGCCCACCTGGACTGGCTCCTGGAGTCGAAGCGCTACGCCTGAGCCGCCGGACGCCGGCCCGCGTGGTCAGCGGGCGCCGGCGAGCATGTCGCCGGCCGGCGTACGGCGGTAGACGACCTGCTTGCCGAGGCGCATCCCCACGGCGAGCCCGCCCCCGCTGAGCACGCTCAGGTGCTGGCTGACCGCGCCTGGCGTGAGCTCCATGCGGGCGGCCAGCGCGGAGGTGGTGGCGGGCTCGGCGAGCGCGAGCAGGATGCGCGCCCTGCTCCTGCCGATCAGCGCGGCGAGCGCGTCGGGCGCGGGCGGCGGCCCCTCCGCCCACAGGGTGCCGACGCCCTGCACGGGATAGACCAGCATCGGCTGGTAGGGAGCCGACATCACGGCCACGGACGGCCAGTAGAAGGCGCTCGGCACGAGCACGAGCCCGTCGCCGTGCGGCCCGTCCAGCACGCACGAGGGCCGCTGGATGAGCAGGTGCTCCCCCGTCCAGCGCACCTCGGGGCCGAGGCCGGCGAACAGCGCGTGGGCCCCGCCCTGGGCGAGCTCGCGCGAGCGGCGCAGCACGTCGCGTTCGAGCAGCCCGTACACGCGGGGCCAGAACTCGGCGAAGCACCGCTTCCAGTACGCCTCCAGTGTGTCGGCCACCCGCGCGATGCCCGCCTCGGGGTCGGCCACGAACCGGTCGATCACCTCGGGCGCGCCGGCCCGCAGGCACGCCGCCTCGTGCCTGACCCGCTCGGGGTCGCTGCGCCTGACCCGGTCGAGCTCGGAGGCGAAGTCGGGCAGCGGCGTGTCGGGCGGCGGGGTGATGAAGTCGGCGAGATAGCCGGCCGGCGGCACCAGCGCGAACAGCTCGCTCAGATCGAGCCCGTCCAGGCGGGGCCGGACGACCTTGATCCAGGGCAGGTGGACCGATTGCCGTGCGGGCGCGCGCAGGGTGCGCAGGCTGGCCACCAGCTCCCACATCGGGGAGAACGCGAAGCGCAGGCGCGCGACGTCCTCAGGGCTGAGCCGCCAGGTGATGGACATGCTTTTAGTCTCCCCTAAATCGTTCGCGCCGCGACATCCGACCCATCACGCTGTCCAGCGTGTCGAGCACAACTGCCGAGAGGCCCTCCTTCGTCCGGTCCATGGTCGGCGGGCTGCCCCGCCCGTTCTGGGCACTGTGGGGCGGCACCGTGGTGAACCGCCTGGGCACCATGGTCATGCCGTTCACCGGCGTCTTCCTGACCCAGAGCCGCGGGATGTCGCTCGCCGCCGCGGGCCTGGTGATGGGCGTGTTCGGTGCGGGGTCGCTGCTGTCGCAGTTCATCTCGGGGGTGCTCACCGACCGCATCGGGCGGCGGGTCACTCTCACGGGCGGCATGGTGGCGACGGCGGTGTTCCTGCTGGCGCTGGGCTACAGCACGTCGCTGCCCGCGATCCTGACCTCGATGTTCTGCCTCGGTCTGGTCATGGACATCTACCGGCCGGCCTCGAACGCCATGGTCGCCGACCTGGTCTCGCCGGAGGAGCGGCCGCGGGCGTACGGGCTGCTGTTCTGGGGGATCAACCTCGGCTACTCCATCGGCGTGACGGCGGGCGGGTGGCTGGCGCAGCTCGGCTTCCTGTGGCTGTTCTGGATCGACGCGGTGTCCTGCCTGATCTTCGCCGTGCTGGTGTGGCGGGCCGTGCCGGAGACCAGGCCGCAGGGGCACGAGTCGACCGGCGGGTTCGGGGTGGTGCTGCGCGACCGGGTCATGCTCGGGTTCACGCTGGTCGTGCTGGGCAACGCGGTGGTCTACTCCCAGACGCTCTCCATGCTGCCGGTGGCCATGACGAAGGTGGTCAAGCTCCCGCTCGGCACGTACGGCCTGGCCATGGCGCTCAACGGGGTGCTCATCGTCGTCGTCCAGCCGCTCGTGTCGGGGTGGCTGGGACGGCGGGACCCGGCGCGGACGTTCGCCCTGGGGCTGGCGGTGATGGCGGCCGGGTTCGCGATGACCGCGTTCGTCACCACCGCGTGGGGGCTGGTGGCGACGATCGTGGTGTGGACGACCGGCGAGATCATCACGGCCGGCATCCCCGGCTCCATCGTGGCCCGGCTCGCCCCGCCTCACCTGCGCGGACGGTACTCCGGGCTGTTCGGGTTCGCCTGGTCGCTGGCGGCCGTGCTGGCGCCGACGCTCGGCGGGGTGCTGCTCGAACTGGGTTCCAAGGCGCTGTGGTTCACGATCGGCGGGGTGGGCGCGACGGCGGCGGCCGGCATGCTCCTCCTCGGCCCCGCCGTCCGCCGCCGGTGACCGCTTCCCCTCCGGCCCTGCGGCGCACCGAGTGAGATGTGAAGTTTCGCCATATACCGGCGGCCGCTCTCCCTCTACAGTTACGCCTGACATGCTGATCTTCACCGCTCTCGGACCGTTCCAGGCATGGGCCGACGGCTCCCCCATCGACCTCGGCGGGCAGCGGCAGCGGGCGGTGCTCGCCCGGCTGCTGGTCGCCGCAGGCCGCGCCGTCCCCGTGTCCACCCTCATCGACGAGCTGTGGCCGGGCGCGCCGCCGCCGCAGGCCCTGTCCACCATCCAGGGGTACGTCTCGCGCCTGCGCCGCGCGCTCGAACCCGGCCGCGCGCCGCGCGAGGAGGCGTCGGTGCTGGTGTCCGCGCCGCCCGGCTACGCGCTGCGCGCCGCCGTCGAGCAGGTGGACGCCTGGCGGTTCGAGTCGCTGGTGAAGTCGGACGGCCCGCCCGCGCAGGTGTGGGCCGACATGGACAGCGCGCTGGGGCTGTGGCGTGGGCCGGCGCTGGCCGAGTTCGCCGAGCTGAGCTGGGCGGCCACGGAGGCGAGCCGGCTGGAGGAGCTGCGGCTGATCGCGGTCGAGCGGCGGGCCGAGGCCGGGCTGGCCTTGGGCCGGGCGCGCTCGCTGGTCGCCGACCTGGAAGCGCACGCGTCGGCGTACCCGCTGCGCGAGGAGGCGTGGCGGCTGCTCGCACTCGCGCTCTACCGGCTGGGCCGTCAGGGCGACGCGCTGGCGGCGCTGCGCAGGGCGCGCGCCGTCTGGCGGGACGAGCTGGGCCTCGACCTGTCGGCCACGCTCACCGCGCTGGAGGCCGACATGCTGGCGCAGCGCCTGGACGACCCGCCGCCGGTGGTGCGCGAGGCGGGGCGGGAGCTGCGGGTGCTGGTGGCCGACGACCAGGCGCTCGTACGGACGGGCGTGCGCGCGATGCTGGAGGCCGAGCCTGGGCTGACCCCTGCGGGCGAGGCGGCCGACGGCGAGGAGGCCATCGCCGCCGTCCTGGAGAGGCGGCCCGACGTGGTGCTGCTCGACATCCAGATGCCGCACCTCGACGGCCTGGCCGCGGCCCGGCGGATCCTGGCCGCGCCGAAGCCGCCGAAGGTCGTGGTGATGACCACGTTCGGCAGCGACGAGAACCTTTATGCGGCGCTGCGTGCGGGAGTGAGCGGCTTCGTGCTGAAGACGTCGGCGCCGGAGCAGTTCGTGGCCGCGATCAGGGCGGCGGCGGCCGGTGACGCGCTCATCGACCCGGCGGTGACGATGCGGCTGATCTCGGCGTTCGCGGGACGCGGCGACCCCGGCTCGCCTCCCGCGCTGGCCGGGCTGCCCGACGACCGGCTGGACGTGCTGAAGCTCGTGGCCCGCGGGCTGAGCAACCAGCAGATCGGGCGGACGCTCTCCTTGCCCGAGGAGGAGGTGGGGCTCGTGGTCGCATCGCTGCTGGAGCACCTGGGGCTGACGGACCGGGCACAGCTCGTGATGGCCGCGTACGAGTCGGGCCTGGTCACTCCAGGAGTGAGATGACCCACTTTTCGTCTCTTTGACGATAAAAATCATGGCGTACTAGGCTGGTCGCGTGGCACAACTGCGCATTGCCCTGGCACAGACCAATCCGACCGTGGGCGACCTGAGCGCCAACGCCGACCGGCTCATCGCGTGGACCCGCGAGGCGGCCGGACGCGGGGCCCATCTCGTCGTCTTCACCGAGATGTTCCTCACCGGCTACCCGGTGGAGGACCTGGTGCTGCGCACGTCCTTCGTGGACGCCGGCATCAGGACGCTTGAAGAGGTGGCGCGCAGGCTGGCCGGCGAGGGCCTCGGCGACCTCCCGGTCGTGGTCGGCTACGTCGACCGCGCCGGCCTGGCGCCCCGGGTCGGGCAGCCCAAGGGCGCCCCGCTCGACGCCGCCGCCCTGCTGCACAAGGGCGAGGTGGTCACCAGGACCGCCAAGCACCACCTGCCCAACTACGGCGTGTTCGACGAATACCGCTACTTCGTGCGCGGCGACCGGCTGCCCATCTTCCGGCTGCACGGCGTCGACGTGGCCATCGCGGTGTGCGAGGACCTCTGGCAGGAGGGCGGCCCCGTGTCCGTCGTCGGCCAGGCCGGCGCCGGGCTGCTGATCTCGCCGAACGCCTCGCCCTACGAGAAGGAGAAGGACGACGTCCGGCTGGAGCTGTGCGCGCGGCGCGCCCGCGAGGCCGGGTGCGCGCTGGTCTACGTCAACCAGGTCGGCGGGCAGGACGAGCTGGTCTTCGACGGCGACTCCATCGTGGTCGACGAGGCGGGCGAGCTGGTGGCGCGGGCCGGGCAGTTCAAGGAGGAGCTGCTGATCGCCGACCTCGACGGGCTGCCGGTGTCGCAGGCCGAGCCGGGCACGTACCCGTACGACGCGGGCGACGGCTCCACCATCACCGTCGAGCGCCTGGTGCTGTCGGACGAGCCCCTCGCCCCCTACCCGCCCGAGCCCGCCACCGTGGCGCCTCGCCTCGACCCCCACGCCGAGGTCTACGCCGCGCTGGTGCTCGCGGTGCGCGACTACGTCGCCAAGAACGGCTTCCAGTCCGTCATCCTCGGCCTGTCCGGCGGCATCGACTCCGCCCTCACCGCCACCATCGCCTCCGACGCCATCGGTCCCTCGCGGGTCAACGTCGTCCTCATGCCGTCCCGCTACTCCTCCGACCACTCCCTGGCCGACGCCGAGGAGCTGGTGCGCAGGCAGGGCATCAACTCCCGCGTGGTGCCGATCGCCGAGATCGTCAACGCGTACGAGAAGGAGATCGACCTGTCCGGCCTGGCCGCCGAGAACCTCCAGGCGCGGGTACGCGGCATGCTGCTCATGGGGCTGTCCAACGAGCACGGCCACCTGGTGCTGACCACCGGCAACAAGAGCGAGCTGGCCACCGGCTACTCCACCCTCTACGGCGACTCGGCCGGCGGCTTCGCGCCCATCAAGGACGTGCCGAAGACGATGGTGTGGGAGCTGTCCCGGTGGCGCAACGCCCACACGCTCCCCGGGTTCCTGCTCGACGCCGAGCGGCCCATCCCCGAGAACTCCATCACCAAGGAGCCCAGCGCCGAGCTCCGTCCCGACCAGCGCGACACCGACTCGCTGCCGCCGTACGAGGTGCTCGACCGGCTGCTCGACGACTACGTGGAGAAGGACATGGGCTCGCAGGAGCTCATCGCGGCCGGGCACGATCCCGCACTGGTGACGCGGGTGATCCGGCTGGTGGACCTGGCGGAGTACAAGCGGCGGCAGTACCCGCCCGGCCCCAAGATCACCCCGAAGAACTTCGGCCGCGACCGTCGCCTGCCCATCACCAACCGCTGGCGCGAGACCACCTGATCCGGCCCGCACGGCCCCGCTGCCGGCGGGGCCGTGTTCTCGCCTCCGGGAAATGTCGGTGGCGCCTGGCAAGGTCTTCCCGTGGCTCAACCTCTGAAGGAAATGATCAACCACGGGTCGGTGTCGGTGCTGGCCGACGGGCTGTCCGCGGCATGGGCGGCGTTCCCGCGCGAGCGGTTCGCGGCGCGGGCGGTCCACGGGCTCGACGACCTGGAGCTGAAGGCCCGGGTCACCCACGTCGCCGCCGCGCTCGACGAGGCGCTGCCGTTGCCCTACCCGCAGGCGGCGGAGATCGTCCGCGAGGCGGCCGGCCGGGTCAAGCTCGACATGTGGAGCGGCTGGCCCGCCACCGAGCACACCGCCCAGCGGGGCCTCGGCCACCTCGACGACGGGATGCGCACGCTGGCCGTGCTGACGCCGTACGCGACGGGCGAGTTCGCCGTACGCCCCTTCCTTGAGCGTCACCGCGACGACGCCCTCAAGATCATGCACGAGTGGGCCGATTCCCCCGACGAGCACCTGCGCCGCCTGGCCTCCGAGGGCTCCCGCCCGAGACTGCCGTGGGCCACGCGGGTGTCCTGGCTGATGACACCGGGGCCGACGCTCCCGCTCCTCGACCGGCTGCGCGACGACCCGAGCGAATACGTCCGCCGCTCGGTCGCCAACCACGTCAACGACCTGGCCAAAGACCACCCCGAGGTCGCGCTCGGCCTGCTGGCCCGCTGGCGCTCCGACGGCGGCTCGCACGTGGAGCGGGTGCTGCGTCACGCCGTACGCGGCCTGCTCCGCGCCGGCCACCCCGAGGCCCTCGCCCTGGTGGGCGCCACCCCGGGCAGCGGCTCGGTGGACACCTTGGTGCTGGAGTCCGACACGGTGGCGGTGGGCGGCAAGCTGGCCTTCGCGGTCACGGTGACGGCGGGCGCGGCGGGCCCGGTGCTGCTGAAATACGCGATCAGGCGAGCGGGCTCGCGCCGCGTCTTCCACCTGGGCCAGCGCGACGCCGACGAACCGGGAGCGCGGTTCACCGTACGCAAGAGCCACTCGTTCCGTCCGGTCACCACCCGCGACGAGCCGCCGGGCGCCCGAGAGCTCGACGTCATCGTCAACGGCCGCGTAGCCGCCACCATCCCCTTCACCCTGACCCTCGCACCCTGACCCCCGCACCCGTGACGGCCTAGGCTCGAACGCCATGAACGCAGACGACAGCGACCCGGACGACAGACGCTCGGCCGGCGACGCTCCCCGGACACCCCGCC
Source organism: Nonomuraea sp. NPDC004580 (assembly GCF_040609855.1). Classification (NCBI taxonomy): domain Bacteria; kingdom Bacillati; phylum Actinomycetota; class Actinomycetes; order Streptosporangiales; family Streptosporangiaceae; genus Nonomuraea; species Nonomuraea sp. NPDC004580. The sequence continues at coordinate 33,434 of NZ_JBEXLH010000052.1, forward strand.
TGACCGACACCGACCTGCTGCGCATCGAGCTGGGCGTCATCTGGCGCCTCGACGAGCGCGGCCGCCTCCCGGGCCCCGAAGACATGGTGATCGGCGTACCCGCCACCAGCCCGACCACCACCGGCGTGCCGGAGCACCTCCAAGCGGGCGGTCTGACCGCCGCCGTGGCGGGCCACCTCCCCGACGAGCTGGCCGAGCGCCTGCTCGAAGTCGTGTCGTCGGGAGGCGGGCGCTTCCCGGAGGTGCTGGCCACATGCAGAGCGATGCTCGGCGGTGACCGGGTCACCCTGTCGGAGGGGTTCAGCTATGTGGTGGAGGGGCCGGTGCGGTTCGGCGTACCCGCGGAGGTGGTCACGTCGGCGTCGGACGCGCACGCCCGGCTCGTCCGTCCGCTGCGTCCCGCCGATTGGGCGCCCGACGAGTGGGACGAGCTGGTCGCGGGCGGCGAAGGAGCCCCGTGGGCGATGATCCTGGAGAACGGCGAGGTGGTGTCGATCTGCCACACCGCCCGCAACACCCCAGGAGGCGCTGAGGCCGGCACGTGGACCTCCCCCGCCCACCGGGGCCGAGGCCATGCCGCCGCCACGACCGCCGCCTGGGCGAGCCTGCTGCCGGACGTCCGGCTCTACTACAGCACGAGCGCCGACAACCGCTCCTCCCAGCGAGTCGCCGAACGCCTCGGCCTCCGCCTGATCGGCCACCTCTGGAAACTGACCTCCTGACTCCTCCGGGCAACGGCCCTTCACGCGCCTGTGGGTGGGCTCCAGCGGTGGTGGTGGCGGCGGTTACAGGCGTAGGGACAGGGCTTCGGCGTCTGAGAGGGTGGTGCGGGTGGCGAGACGGCGGCGGGCGCGGACCTCGGCGCTCGTGCGGGGGCGGGGCTTGGGTTGGCGTCCGCAGCCGCAGGGCTCGAAGCCCTCGTAGCGCAGGCCCGCCGTCAGCACCGCCTCCACCGCTCGCCAGCGGCGCTCGTCGCCACGGCGGGGTGCGGAGAAGTCGTGGCCGGCGTAGTGCACCGGCCTTTTGCAGCAGGGGCAGCGGGGGTCCTGACGCCGCCAGGGCTGCTTGAAGCTGCGGCGGCATGGCAGGCACACGTAGTGGACCTTGTAGTGGGCCATCGCGTAGGTGCACATGATCTCGTCAGCGTAGCGGCCGGCGCCCCGATCACTCACGAGGGTTTTCCTTGAGGCGGGTGGACAAGCCGTCGAGGATCAGGTTGAGGCCCAGGCGGAACTGGGTGTCGAAGTCGCCGTCGTCCACCTGGGCCTGGTGGCCCAGCTCGGCCTCGTGGCGGTGCAGGTGGTCGGCTACGCGGGCGCGGAGCCCGGCGTCGGCGGCCGGGGTGCGGACCGTGGCCCACCAGGTGTTCTCCGCGGCGACGAAGCCGTACAGGTAGGAGGAGAGCGTGCCGATCGCGGCGGTCAGTTCGGGGCCGTGCAGGCCCTCGCGGGCGAGGGCGCCGTAGATCGCGCGGGAGCCGGCGAGCGCGTTCGGGCCCAGCAGGGGGCGGGTGGCGATGAGGGCGGGCATCCACGGGTGGCGGCGCATGACGGCTCGGCTCCTGACGAGGTGATCGGTCAGGAGGCCGCGCCACGGGCCGTCCGCGGGAGGTTCGCCGATCTCGCCGATGGCCTCGTCGAGGGCGAGGTCGAGGACGTCCTCCTTGCTGCGGACGTACTCGTACAGGGACATCGTCCCCGCCCCGAGGCGGGCGGCGAGGGCCCGCATCGAGAAGCCGGCCACGCCCTCGGCGTCGAGGAGCCCGGCGGCGGCGGTCACGATGCGCTCACGGGACAGGCGGGGCCGGCGCGGGCGGGCGTCGTCGCGGAACCAGATGCTCTCCGGCATCGGAGCGTCCTTCCGTGCACTGTACGGAAAACCGTACGGCTAGTGTAGGCCGCCCTCGTGAGATCCCGACAGGAAGGAAGGGACGTCATGGACTGGCGGCGAGAGCACGCCCTGCTGGCGCTGCGGCTCAACCGGCTCCTGACCGGCGGCGTGACGGGCACCGCGCTCATCTACGAGGGCCCTGAGGCATGGCGCGAGCAGGTCGCCGCAGAGCCGCCCGCGTCCGCCGGCGCGCTCCAGGAGGAGGCGGAGCGGCTGCTGGAGTCGGCGCCTGACGCCTATCTGGCCGCCCAGGTACGGGCGATGCGCGCCGCCGCCCGGTACGTGGGCGGGGAGCGGGCGCCGCTGGCCGCGTACGCGCGGGAGTGCCTGGGCCTGGAGCCGCGGTGGGTGCCGGAGGAGGTGTTCGGGCGGGCGCACGACGAGCTGGACCGGGCGCTGCCGGGTACGCGGGGCTCGCTGGCGGAGCGGTGGCGGGCCTGGCAGGCGGCGTACCGGCTGGATCCGGTCGAGCTCCTGCCCGGGCTGGTGAAGCCGGCGGTGGCCGAGACCAGGGCGCGGACGAACGCCCGGATCGTGCCGCTGCCGCCGGACGAGGTGGTGCGGTGCAGGCTGGTGAGCGGGGTGGCCTTTCACGGGGCCGGGGCGTACGAGGGCGGGCACAGGTCCACGATCCACATCAACAAGGACATCCCGTTCAACCTGGCGGACCTGCTCTACCTGGTCGCGCACGAGGGCCATCCTGGGCACATCGCCGAGTCGATGCTCAAGGGCGAGAAGGTGCGGTTCATGCTGTCGCCGTCGTTCGTGCTCAGCGAGGGGCTGGGGCTGGCGGCCGAGGAGCTGCTGTTCCCGGAGAACGAGGCCCGCGACTGGCTGAACGCCATCGCCCTGCCCATGGCCGGGCTCCCGCCCATCGACGGCGACCTGGCCGCCGTGCACCACGCCAAGAACGTGCTGTGGGGTGTGTGGGGGAACGTCGCGTTCATGGCGGCGGAGGGACGCGGCGAGGCGGAGCTGACGGCCTATCTGCGGCGCTGGGCCCTCGTCACCGAGGAGGAGGCCAAGGGGGCGCTGGGCATCCTCCAGCCTTCGCCGATGAGTCCGTACATATTCGGATATTTCCACGGCTGGGAGCTGGTGCGCCGCTGGGCGACCGGCCCCGAGCGGACACGCCGCCTGCTCACCGAACACCTCCTCCCCACCGATCTCACCTGACCGGTCTCAGGAGGCCGCTCGCCGGGCGATCAGCTGCTCCACGCCATCGAGCAGCAGCCCCAGCCCGAACGCGAAGTCCGCGTCGTCGGTCCACCCGGCGGCCCCCCGCATGACCCCGCCGCGCATCGCGGCCGACAGCGCCGGATAAGTGGCGGGGTCGAGCATCTCGGCCAGCAGCTCACCGTAGTCGTCCGCGCCCTCGACGCCGCTCTGGTCGAGCTCGGGGAACCCGGACTCGGCGGCTCTGGCGAGGGCCGCGTCGGTCAGCGCGTAGCCGGTCAGGGTGCTGGCCACGTTCATCTTCTCGCCGTCGTCGAGCCCGGTGCCGGCCAGCGCGGCCAGCGCCCGGTCGAGCCAGAGCAGCCGCCTGGGGCCGAGCGGCGGCGCGTACTGGGTGATCGACAGCAGCCACGTGTGGCGCAGCAGGATGTCGCGCTGGGCACGGGTCCACAGGGCGAGGTAGTCGCGCCAGGGAAGCCCCGCCGGGTCGGGCGGCTCGGGGGCCACGCCGTCGGCCATGCAGGTGAGCAGGTCCTCCTTGCTGTCGACGTAGCGGTAGAGCGCCGTGGTCGCCACCCCGACCCGCGAGGCGACGGCGGCCATGGAGACGCCGGCCAGGCCCTCGGCGTCGGCGATCTCGATGGCGGCGGCGGTGATCGTGGCCAGGTCGAGCCGGGGACGCGGCCCCCGTCGCGGCACCGGCTCGCGCCCCCACATGCGTCGCAGCATCGGCGGCAACGACCGCTCCTCCGCCATCCGGCCCTCCTCCTTGACGCCTCCCTAGGATTCTGCATTACTCTCAAAACTATGAACGCCATACACAGTACGTCATACACAATTAACGCGAGGGGGCTCGTCAAGACCTTCGGAGCAGGCAGGAGGGTGCTGGACGGCGTCGACCTGACGGTGCCGGCGGGCTCGTTAGTGGCGTTGCTCGGCCCGAACGGCTCCGGCAAGACGACGACCGTACGCATCCTGACCACGCTGCTCGCCCCCGACGCGGGCACGGCCACGGTGGCGGGCCATGACGTGCGCACCGACGGGGTGGCGGTGCGCCGCGCGATCGGGCTGACCGCGCAGCAGGCCACCGTGGACGACCTGCTGACGGGAAGGGAGAACCTGGAGCTGTTCGCCGGCCTGCACCACCTGGGCAGGCGAAGGGCACGCGAGCGGACGGCAGAGCTGCTGGAGCGCTTCGGCCTGGTGGAGGCGGCGGACCGGCGGGTGGGGACGTACTCGGGAGGCATGCGCCGCCGCCTCGACCTCGCCGCCGGGATGGTGTCGGCACCGCCGATCCTGTTCCTGGACGAGCCCACGACCGGCCTCGACCCGCGCAGCAGGGCCGAGCTGTGGACGGTGATCAGGGAGCTGCTCGCCCAGGGCACCACCATCCTGCTCACCACGCAGTACCTGGAGGAGGCCGACCAGCTCGCCGAGCGCGTCGTGCTGCTCAACGGCGGGCGCGTGGTGGCCGACGGCTCCCCCGCCGCGCTCAAGCGTCAGGTCGGTGCCGAACGGCTGGCGCTGCGTCCCGCGAACCCCGCTGACCTGGGCCGCGCGTGCGCCGCGCTGCCCGGCGCGCACCCCGACGCGGCGGGCGAGCTGACGCTGGCCCTCCAGGACCCCGACCATCTGCGGCGCACCCTGGACGCGCTGCATCGGGCCGGCGTCGCCGTCGAGCGCGTACGCCTGCGCACCCCCACCCTCGACGACGTCTTCCTGGAACTGACGGAGGCCGCATGAGCACCCCGGTGATCGACGCGGCGGGCGACCTGCGCCGCCTGGTGGTCCGCGACCTGCGCCGCGACCTTCGCGTGCTCGACGGCCTCATCATCAGCACGGCCCTGCCCGTGATGATCATGATTCTCTTCGTGTACGTCTTCGGCGGCGCCATCACGACCGGCTCCAGCGGCCTGGAGTACGTCGACTTCGTCGTGCCGGCCGTGCTGCTGATGTCCGGCGGCTACGGTGCCGCGCTCGCGGCGGTGACGATCTGCGAGGACATGACGGCCGGCATGATCGACCGCTTCCGCACCCTGCCGATCGGCGGCTGGGTGGTCCCGGCGGGTCACGTGGTGGCCTCGGTGATCCGCAACGTGGCCGCGTCGGCCATCGCGCTGGCCGCGGCGCTGCTGCTGGGCTTCCGCCCGGACGCCTCCCCGGCCGACTGGGCGCTCGTGCTGGCCCTGGTGACGGGTTACGTGCTGGCCCTGTCGGCGCTGGCCGCCGTGTGGGGGCTGCTGGTCAGGTCGTCGCAGGCGGCGGGGGCGTTCAGCTTCGTGGTGTTGTTCCTGCCGTACTTGTCGGACGGCATCGTGCCCGCCGAGACGATGCCCGGGGTGCTGCGCGACTTCGCGCTCGCCCAGCCGCTCACGCCGATCATCACGGCTCTGCGGGCGCTGCTGCTCGACCAGCCCATGGGCGGGTCGGGCGCGGTGGCGGCGGCGTGGCTGGCGGGCGCGGTGGCGGCGGCGCTGCCGGTGGCGGCCGTGTTGTTCCGCCGCAGGACGGCCGGCCGCTAGGGCGCGAGGCCGGCCAGCACGGTGTCGACGACGCGCTGCCCGAGGTCGGGCGGCAGCCCTTCGGCCGGGCTGCGCTTCGTCTGGTACATCATCGTGCCGGAGATGATGGCGAGCGCCATGTGCACGTCGAGGTCGCGGCGCAGCTCGCCGGTGGCGATGCCGCGCTCGATGACGGCGCGGATGGCCGCCCGCCGCGGCTCGACGGCCCGCTTGACGAAGCGCTCCATCAGGCGCGGGTAGCGGTCGGCCTCGCTCATCGCGATGTTGAGCACGCACCGGTTGCGTGCGTCGCTGCCGTCTCTGCTCATGCTGTCGACCAGCGCGATCAGGTCGTCGCGCACGGACGTGCCGGGCAGCGGCGGCACCGGCGTCTTGAGCGTGGACAGGGCGTCGGCGACGAGGTCCTCTTTGTTAGCCCAGCGGCGGTAGATGGTGGTCTTGCCGACTCCCGCCCGCGCGGCGATCGCCTCGATGGTCAGCTCGGACACGCCCAGGCCCTCGGCGATCATGTCGAGGGTCGCCTCGATGATCGCCTTCTCGGCCTTCTCGCTGCGCGGACGGCCCGCGGGGCGGGCGGTCCCGGTTTGCTGGATCGACATCGCGGCCTCACCATACATCTCCGGCGCGGGCGCCATCAGCACCGCGCCGCTCTCGGGGACAGGAGGAGGCACAAAAGCCTCCTCCTGCTCCTTCCCGTGATAAACGGTACGTTCCCACCGACATGTCCGTCATCCTCCCGAGGACGACAGCACCGGCTCCCTGTTCTCAGCGTGCTCGGCGGGCCGCGGCTTTCCCGGCATCCACAGGGCCACCACGACGATGCCGAGCAGCCCGATCGCCGCCGAGACCAGCGCGGTCACGTGCATGCCGTCGACGAAGGCGGTGAACGCCGGCTGCACCAGCGCCTGCCCGCGCTCGCCGAGCTCCTGCACGACGCCCATGGTCGCCATGATGGACTCGCCCGCGGCGTGCCGCGCGCCTTCGGGCAGCACGGCCAGGGCGGGCGCGATCTCGCTGCGGTAGCTGGACGACAGCACCGAGCCGAGCACGGCCACGCCGAGCGCGCCGGCCACCTGACGGACGGTGTTGCTCATGGCCGAGCCGACGCCGGCCTTCTCGCGGGGCAGCGACTCCATGATGGCGGTGGTCGCCGGCGGCATGATGTTGGCCATCGCGGCGCCCTGCACGAAGAAGATGACCTCGATGAGCACGATCGAGGTGTTCTGGTCCATGAACGCGTAGCTGCCGAGCGCGAACGTCACCACGATCATGCTCAGCGTGGCCGACAGCTTGGCGCCCAGCCGCTCGGTGACCCGCTGGCTGAGCGGCGCGAAGATGAGCTGCGCCGCCGCGAAGGGGATCATCAGCGCGCCCGCCTGCACCGGCGTGAAGCCCAGCACGATCTGCAGGTAGAACGTCAGGAAGAACATCCCGCCCATCATCGCGAAGAAGACGATGCCCATCATGCCGATGGCCGAGCTGAACCGGACGTTGGTGAAGCTGCGCACGTCGAAGACGGGGTGGTCGATGCGCCGCTCCCACCAGACGAAGACGGCCAGCACCGCCACGCCGAACAGGGTCGGGACCAGCACCTCGGCGCTGGCGACGGTGGCCAGCTCGCCGCCGCGGATGATGCCGTACACGATGGCCACGAGCCCGATGATCGACAGCACCACGCCGACGGGGTCGAGCCTGGACGGCTTGGGGTCGCGCGACTCCGGCACGAGGGTCGCGATGAGGATCATGCTGACGATCACGATCGGCACGTTGATGAGGAAGACCGAGCCCCACCAGAAGTGCTCGATGAGCAGGCCGCCGGTGATGGGCCCGATCGCGACGGCGAGGCCCACGCCGCCGGCCCACACCCCGATCGCCTTGCCGCGCTCGCCGGGCGGGAACACGTTGGAGATGATCGCCAAGGTGGCCGGCATGATGGCCGCGCCGCCGATGCCCATCGCCGCCCTGGCCAGGATCAGCTGCATCGGGTCCTGGGCGTAGGCGCTGGCGAGTGAGGCCAGGCCGAACAGCGCCATGCCGATGAACAACATGCGCTTGCGACCGGTCCTGTCACCGATCACGCCGAAGGTGAACAACAGTCCGGCGAACACCAGGGTGTAGGAGTTGATCGCCCATTCGAGCTCACTCTGGGTGGCGCCCAGCCCCACGGTCTCGTCGGCGATGGTCTTCATCGCGACGTTCAGGATCGTGTTGTCCAGCACGACCGCCAGCAGGCTGAACACCAGCACGCCGAGGATGCCCCATCGGCGTGGATGTCCCGTCATCGGGTCCATGGAGATGTCCTTAATTTCGATACGACAGAGTTTCGCAACGCCACCGTATCGCGAGCTATTTCCGATACGCAACGGTCCCGTTTCGTAACTGGCGGGTGAACGGCGGCCCTCGTTCCGGCGACTCGCGAGGTGAAGCCGCAGGTCACAGCTCCGGGAAAGAGCGCGGCCCGGGTTCCGTGAACCCCGGCCGCGACAGCGAACGTGAGAACACTCACACCCGATCCGGCTCGGTGGCCACGACCTTCTCCTCGGCCTTCTCGGCCTCCTCCTCAGCCTTCTCCACCACCTTCTCCACGACCTTCTCCACGACCTTCTCCACGACCTTCTCCACAGTGGGAACGGTCAGCACGGTGGGCTCCGACGGGTGGCGGCGCCAGAAGGGCAGGGCGATGAGCACCATCACCACGCCGACCAGCCCGGCCACCGCGAAGGCCCACGACGGGCCCACTCCGTCGATGACGGCGCCCGCGATCGGCGCCGAGACCGCGCCGCCGATCAGCAGCGCCGTGCCGTGCAGGCCCATCGCCTCACCCCTGGCCGCGCTCGGCACCCACCCGCTGAGCGCGTCGACCGTGGACGACAACGACGGCGCGCACAGCAGCCCCGCCGGCAGCAGCGCCAGGACCACCCAGTGCCACCCGCCGCCGACCAGCCCGACCGGCACGGTGAGCAGCCCCATGCCGCCGATCAGCACCAGCGGCGAGAACCCCCGCGACAGCCCGCCGTAGACGAAGCCGCCGACCAGCGAGGCGCCGCTCCAGACGGCCACCGCGAGGCCCACCCACGCGGTCTGGCCCGCCTCGTTGATGGTGGCGACCAGCGACAGCTCGGACGCGGTCAGCACGAACGTGGCGGCGGCGACCGTGCCGAGCAGCGCCACGAACCCCGGCGTGAGCCACTGCCGCCTGGGCACCCGCACGCCCTGCGCCGCGGCGTCCTCCTCCGCCGACCTGGTGGGCGGGTTGAGCGCGATCAGCCCCAGCCCGGCCACGGTGAGCCCGGCGCCGATCGCGGCCATCGTCACCCCGCTGCCGAACGTGGTGATGCCCGCGACGGCCAGCGCGGGCCCGACCATGTAGGACACCTCGACCAGCATCGAGTCGAGCGCGAACCCGCTGCGCCGCCGGTCGACCGGCACCATCGCGGCCAGGCACTGCCGGGTCACGCTGAACACCGGCATGCCGAGCAGCCCCGCGAGCGCCGTCGCGGCGAGCAGCGCGGGGAACGGCAGCGCCCACGCGCACGCCCAGAACGCGGCCTGGGCCACGGTCGTGACGACGAGCACGGGACGCAGCCCGTGACGATCGACGAACCTGCCCGACAGCGGGGAACCGATGGCCATGCCGATCGTGCTGACCGCGGTGATCACCCCGGCTCTGCCGTATCCCAGGTCGAGTGTGATGGCGACGTGCAGGGTCAGTGCCATCGCGGTGGCCGTGGACGGCACCCGCGCCAGCAGCCCCACCAGGAGCAGCGTGGGCACGCCAGGGATCTTGAGCAGATTTCGGTAAGGGTCGAGAGCCATGAACGTTCGTTACCTCCGCACAGATTCTGGCAAAGGCCACCGACGTTTTCGCCACCGGTTTTCCGCGTGCCATCATCGAGGGAGTCCGGGGACGCAGCAGGGCGCCTCGAGACGTTTCTGGAGGGTTGTCACATGTCCTCTTCAACCACGCTGTACGGCGCCGCGTCCGGCCGCCGCGTCACCGTCCGCGACCTCACCGCCGCCAAGCAGCGCGGAGAGCGGTGGCCCATGGTCACCGCCTACGACGCCATGACGGCGAAGGTGTTCGACGCGGCCGGCATCCCCGTGCTGCTGGTCGGCGACTCGGCGGCGATGGTCGTCTACGGCTACGACTCCACGCTGCCGGTCACGATGGACGACCTGCTGCCGCTGACGGCGGCCGTGGTCCGCGGCTCGTCGCGCGCGCTCGTGGTGGCCGACCTGCCGTTCGGGTCGTACCAGGGCTCGCCGCAGCAGGCGCTGGAGTCGGCGGCCAGGTTCATGAAGGAAGCGGGGGCGCACGCGGTCAAGCTGGAGGGCGGGCGCCGGGTGCTGCCGCAGGTCGAGGCGCTGGTCTCGGCCGGCGTCCCGGTGATGGCGCACCTCGGCCTGACCCCGCAGTCGGTCAACGTGATGGGCGGCTACCGGGTCCAGGGGCGCGGCCAGGCGGGCGACGAGCTGATGGCGGACGCCAAGGACCTCGAGCGGGCCGGGGCGTTCGCGGTGGTGCTCGAATGCGTGCCCGCCGACCTCGCGCAGCGGGTGACGACCTCGCTCGCGATCCCGACGATCGGCATCGGCGCGGGGGCGGCCACCGACGCGCAGGTGCTGGTCTGGCAGGACCTCATGGGGCTGACGCCGCGCCCGGCCAAGTTCGTCAAGCGCTACGCCGACCTCGGCGCCGAGCTGGACCGGGCGGTGCGGGAGTTCGCCGACGACGTGGTGTCGGGCGCCTTCCCGGCACCCGAGCACACGTACAGCTGATCTGCTATTCGGCGGTGAGCGTGGCGGGGTCGGTGTTGGAGCCGCACACCACCACCGCCACGCGCTCCCCCGGCTCGGGCCGGTAGGCGCCCGACAGCAGCGCCGCGTAGGCGGCCGCGCCGGCGTGCTCGGCGGCCACCCGGTGGCGCTCCCAGAGGGTGCGCCGCGCGGCGACGATGGCCTCGTCGCTCACCAGCACGCTCTCCACCCGGGGGTCGTCCAGGATCTGGAACGCCAGCCCGCCGATCCTGCTGGCCCCCAGCGCGTCGGCCCCCACGCCGCTGACCTCGACTGGCACCGGCTCGCCCGCTCGCAGCGCCGCGTTGAGCGTGGGGATGCGCTCGGGCTCGACGGCCACGACGCGCGGCCCCGACACCGACGTGCCCACCGTGATGCCGGCCGCGAAACCGCCGCCGCCGACCGCCACCAGCACGGTGTCGACGGCGCCGGTCTGCTCGATCAGCTCCACCCCGGTCGTGCCCTGGCCCGCCACCACTTCGGGCTGGTCGTAGGCGTGCACCGACAGCGCGCCGGTCTCCGCGGCCCGCTTGGCGGCGGCCTCGGCCGCCTCGGCGTAGATGGCGCCGGTCTGCGTGATGTGCGCGCCCAGCCGCTCCAGCCCGGCCACCTTCACCGGGCTGGTCACGGTCGGGACGAAGATCTCCGCCCGTACGCCCAGCGCTCGCGCCGCGAACGCCACCGCGAGCCCGTGGTTGCCGCCGCTGGCCGCGATGACCCCGGCGGCGGGCAGTTCACCGGCGGACATGATGCGGTTGAAGGCCCCGCGCACCTTGAAGGAACCGGAGTGCTGCAGCAGCTCCAGCTTGAGCCAGAGCCGCGGAGCGACCTCGATCACGGGTGTGCGCAGGACGTGCCCGGAGATCCGGGCGGCGGCGGCCGCGACGTCCGCGTGGGTGACTGTGGTCAAGATTCCCCCTTCGATCGTCGCGTTCCAGGCTATGCCAGGGCCCGCTGGAGGTCCGCCCACAGGTCCTCGGGGTGCTCGATGCCGACGGCGATGCGGACCGTGCCCTCGCCGATGCCGCTGCGCCGCAGCTCCTCGGCGTTGAGCGAGCGGTGGGAGGTGGTCGCCGGGTGCAGGATCAGCGTCTCGACGCCCCCCAGGGAAGGGGCGAGCAGGGCCAGGCGTACGGAGCTCATGAACCGCTCCCCCGCCTCCCGCCCGCCGGTCAGGTCGAACGAGAACACGCCGCCGCATCCGGACAGCAGCTTGCCCGCCAGCTCGTACGACGGGTGCGAGGCGAGGCCGGGCCAGTGCACGGCGGCGACCGCCGGGTGCTCCGCCAGCCGGGTCGCCAGGATGCGGGCGTTGGCGCAGTGGCGTTCCATGCGCAGCGCCAGCGTCTGCATGCCGCGCAGGGTGAGCCAGGCCGCGAACGGGTCGGGCGAGGCGCCCAGCTCGATGTTGAACCGCCACACCCGCTGGTACAGCTCCTCGTCGGCGAAGACCGCGATGCCGCCCACCACGTCGGTGTGCCCGGACAGGTACTTGGTCGAGGAGTGGACCACGATGTCGGCCCCGTGCTCGATCGGCCGGCACAGCAGCGGCGAGGCGAACGTGTTGTCCACCACCGACAGGATGCCCAGCTCGCGGGCCGTCGCGCACATCGCGGGCAGGTCGGCGACCAGCGTCATCGGGTTGCTGATGGTCTCCATGTAGAGGAGCCTGGTCTGCGGCCGTACGGCGGCCCGCAGCGCGGCCGGGTCGTTCTCCGGCACGTACGAGACCTCCATCCCGAACCTCGCGACCAGCTCGTTGAGCATGGCGGCGGTGCCGCCGTACAGCGAGTTCTGGGCCACCATGTGGTCACCGGGCTTGAGCAGGCCGAGCAGCACGGTGTTGATCGCGCCCATGCCGGAGCCGGTGGCGATGGCGCCCGCGCCGCCCTCCAGCCCGGACACCGCCTCCTCCAGCGAGCGCACGGTCGGGTTGCTGTAGCGCCCGTAGAAGAAGGACTTGTCCGGGCGGCCCATCGACTCGGCCATCAGGGCCGGGTCGTCGAAGACGAACCCAGAGGTCTGGTAGATGGGCACGGCGATGGGACGGCTGCCCTCGACGGTGACGTGCGGCACGTGCACGGTCCTCGTCTCTGGCCGCAGTTCAGATGACATTTCGGACTTATCAGCAGATGTGGTCTGGGACTGCGCCTCGGGGCGGAAATCGTTCATACCAGCAGGATCCCCTGTTGGACATGCCGATGGCAGACCCGGGGTAGAAGATGGGGTCCCGCTGCTTTTCGCGAGCGGTGAACACCCCGCCCACGCTGCACCTCCACCGTCCCGGCGTCCAGCTCTGGCCCGGGCCTCTGCAAGGGTGGAGGGCATGCAGACGACGTTCGTACTCGTGCACAGCCCCTCCGTCGGCCCCTCGACGTGGGCGCCCGTGGCCGAGTCACTGGAGCGGCGCGGGCACGCGGCCGTGGTGCCCGACCTGACCGGCATCAGCGCGGGCGGCGCCCCCTACTGGCCGCGCGTGGTCGAGGCCGTACGCGCCGCGACCCCGTCCGGCGGGCCCGTCGTGCTCGTCGCCCACAGCAACGCCGGGTTCTTCCTCCCCGTCATCAAGGAGGGGCTCGGCGACCGGGTGGTGGCCTGCGTGTTCGCCGACGCGCACGTCCCGCCCGCCGAGGGGCTGATCACGACGGCCGAGAAGGAGTTCCTGCCGTTCCTGCGCGACCTCGCCGGCCCCGACGGCGTGCTCCCCCGCTGGACCGACTGGTGGGACGAGGAGGACGTCGTGGCCATGCTGCCCGACCCCTCCGTCCGCATCCGGGTGGCCGGCGAGCAGCCGCGCCTGCCGCTCGACTACTACACGCAGCCCATCCCCGTCCCCGCCGGGTGGGACGAGGTCAGGTGCTCGTGCCTGTGGTACAGCCCCGGCTACTCCGCCGCCGCCGAGCGGGCGGCCGAGCGCGGCTGGCCGGTGACCCGGCTGCCCGGCCTCCACCTCCATCAGCTCATCGATCCCGACGGGGTCACCGAGGCGCTGCTGAAGCTCTCCAGGAAGTCGTGAATTCCTCACTGCCGCCCGCGCCGGCCGCCCGCGAAGGTGGACGGCACGAATGCGATCGACGTGCGCGGGCTCCGCAAGAGCCACCAGGGTTTCGAGGCGGTGCAGGACATCTCGTTCGAGGTGGCGGAGGGGAGATCTTCGCGCTGCTCGGCAGGAACGGCGCGGGCAAGACCACCACGATCGAGGTGCTGGCCGGCTTCCAGCGGCCCGACGCGGGCACCGTACGCGTGCTCGGCACCGCCGGCCTGCACCTGTCGCCCGGCACCGTGCGCAACTACCTCACGGGCGCCATCACCAAGACCGGCGCCCGCAACAAGATCGACGCCATCCGCATCGCCCAGGACGCCGGCTGGCTGTAGGCCGCCGTGCCAGGTGCCGTGGCGGGTGCCGTGTCAGGCGCCGGTCCAGACGTCGCCCCAGTCGTCGGCTCAGACGTCGGCCCAGACGTCGGCCCAGACGTCGGCTCAGATGTCGGTGATGCGGATGCCGGCGTGGGCCTTGTAGCGGCGGTTGATGGAGATGAGGTTGGCGGTGAACGCCTCGATCTGGCAGGCGTTGCGCAGCCGCCCGCCGTACACGCCGCGCACGCCGGGGATGGCCTCCGCCAGCGCCTGTACAGCGTCCGTGGCCTCGCGGTCGTCGCCCAGCACCAGCACGTCGAGATCGACCTTCTCGACGGCCGGGTCGAGCAGCAGCACGGCGGACACGTGGTGGAACGCGGCCACCACCCGGCTGTCCGGCAGCACGGCGGCGGCCTGCTCGGCGGCGCTGCCCTCCTCGACCGGCAGCGCGTAGGCGCCCTTCTTGTCGAAGCCGAGCGGGTTGACGCAGTCGACGACGATCTTCCCGGCCAGCTCGCTCCGCAACGACTCCAGCAGCGCCTTGTGCCCCTCGTACGGCACCGCGATGATCACGATGTCGGCCCTCGTGGCCACGTCGGCGTTCTCGCCTCCGCTCGCGCCGGCCCCGATGGACTCGGCCGCCTCCTGGGCGCGCTGGGCGTTGCGGGAGCCGATGAGCACGGGGTGCCCGGCCAGCGCGAACCTGCGGGCGAGTCCCTTGCCCTGGTCGCCGGTGCCGCCGAGGATTCCAATGGAAAGCTTGTTCACGTCTGCCATAACCAGATCATGTCAGGATCGCTTCCCGCCGGCGTGCCGGGCACTCCATGTCCGGCCCCCGCGCGGGGGCCGGGACGAATCGGCTCAGCAGTTGCCGAACGCGGGCAACCCCAGCATGCGCAGGGCCAGCCACTCGATGGCCGGCGGGCCGCCCTCGATGGCACCCGTCACGTGGTTCGGCGCGGGCAGCGGGGCCCAGCGCACGTTCACGCCGGCCCGGCAGTACTCCGAGCGCAGCGCCGACCCGACCGCGAGCGGGATGATCTCGTCGCCGCGCCCGTGGTAGAGGAACACCGGCACCCGCGGCGGCGTGCCGCCGAGCCGGTTCTCGGCCAGGCGGGCGAGCCACTTGGGCTGGTTCATCAGGTCGATCGGGCTGATGTCGGAGAAGCGCAGCCCGGCGAGCTTGCTCAGGTCGCCCACGCAGTCGTCGGCCGCGTCGGCGAGCAGCGCCCGGCCCCGGTCGTTCAGGTCGGCCTCCAGGTCCAGCTCGGGGTAGGCGGCGTCGAGCCCTACCCCTGCCGCGGCGGCCAGCCCGAAGTTCGGGCCGCCGTCGAGGTTGCGGGCCACCGCGCCGAGGTCGGCGGGCACCCCGCCCGCGGCGACGCCGCGCAGCCGCAGCTCGGGCGCGTACGAGGGCTGGAGCTGCGCCGCCCACCCGGCGGACGCGCCGCCCTGGGAGTAGCCCATGATGCCGACCGGCGCCTGGGCGGACAGCCCCGCGGCGGGGACGCGGGTGGCGGCCCTGATCGAGTCGAGCACGGCGTGCCCCTGCGACACGCCCGCCATGTACGTGTGCTGCCCCGGCGTGCCGAGCCCCTCGTAGTCGGTGATCGCGACCGCGTACCCCTTCAGCAGGAACAGGCTGACCAGCGCCAGCTCGGCCTCGCGGCCCTGGCTCATGCTGACGGACGGCGCGCACTGGTCGCCGAGCCCGTGGGTGCCGACGGCGTAGCCGATGATCGGGCGGCGGCCGAGCGGATACGACGCCTTGGGCACGAGCAGGGTGCCGGAGACCGTGTTGGGGGTGCCGATGGCGGAGGTGGAGGTGTAGCGCAGGTGCCAGGCGTTGACCGGGACTTCGAGCAGCTTGCCCGGCAGCAGGTAGACCGTGGTGGGCTAGGCGGAGACGACGTCTCCCGGTGCCGCGGCGCGGGCGGGCGCCGCGATGAACGACATGATCGACAACAGGGTCAGGAACATGCTGACGCGCACACGTAAGGTCATGTGCCGCCCCTCTCCGTGAGGTCTGCGCTTGGGGGAGGGCGGCGCCGCGAGCCCGATCGTTACCCGAGGGTAACTCCATGTCAAGGCCCGAAATGACGGAGGAACACGTTCCATGTCAACACGTCACATGGGAACCGGACACCTCGCGCCCGGTCCGTCGGGCACCATGGAGGCATGGACTCAGGATCGGTGGCCCTCCTGCGCGAACTCCTGGCCGAGACCGGCTGGCTCGAACGCGCCCGCGAGCTGGGCCTGGCCCTGCGCGCCACCCGCTCACCCGGCGGGCTGCTGCTGGTCGGCACCCCCGACGACGAGCCCTGGCACCTGACCGCCCACCTCGCCGACGAGGCCAGGTTCTCCGGCCTGCCCCAGCTCACGCCCACGCTGCTGCGCTGGGCTCCACCGCCCGACGCGCCCCCGCACCTGCGGGTCGGGCTCGACCGGCTGGAGCAGGCGGGGCGTGGGGAGACGCTGTTCGTGCTGGCCGAGCAGCAGGCTCCGGTGCCGCTGCTCGAACGCGTCCACGACGCGCGCCGTACGGGGGCGACGATCCTGGCGATCGAGGGCGGCGACCGCGAGCTGGCCGGGCTGGCCCACGACGCGATCGCGGTGCCGCGCGACGGGCTGGTGACGTTCGACGGGGCTCAGCACCTGGTGAGCGCGGCGGCCGGCGAGGCCGGCCAGCGCCCTGGGCTGCGCCGACGCCTCGCCCGCATCCTCGACAAGGTCAGCGGCCCCCGCCTCACCGACTGACATCTCACGAGGGCCGGTCGGCGGAGAGGCGGGCGCGCAGGGCCGGGGCGAGGGCGGCCGTGGCCTCCTCGATGGCCTTGATGACCACGGCCTGGACCGGGTCGGGCTCGCCTGAGCGGGTGCGGCTCACCCGGGTGACGGTGTCCAGTCTGCGGACGCCGATGTCGCGGATGTCGCTCACGCGTACCTCGCCCCCGGGGACGTCGAGCAGTGGAGCTCCGGCACGATCGCCACTCCGTGCCCGGCCGCGACCAGCGCGAGGCGACCACCGACCCCAGCCGCAGCTCCTGCAGCGCCTCGGCGGCCCGCGCGACGCCGCCGCGCCTGGCCACCTCACGCAGGACGCGTAATCGCCGGGGGTCGATCTCCATGTAGGACAGCGGCTCCGTCGGGCTGATGATCAACAGCGCGTACAGCGCCGCCTGGCCGTCGGCGGCGCTCAACCTGATCTGGGCGGCCATCGGGGTCACCGCCCTGGTCAAGGGCCAGGGCGGTGCCGAGGGCGGCAGGACGTCAGTCGTCGTCCTGATCGGCCTCGTCCCACGCCTTGTTGCGGTCGGCGGCACGCTGCAACGCTCCTGCCGCCTCCTGCTCCGACGCGTAAGGGCCCATCCGATCCTTGTTGGGGCAGCCCTGGTCGGGCTCGACCCGCATGTGCTTGAGACAGAACCACCACTGGCCTTCGCTCACGGGGTCAATTCTGCCCCGTAGACTCGTGTTTCATGACGACACTGCTCCAGCCAGGGCGAGTTTCGCCCATGCGAAAGGTTCCCGCCCACATCGAGCGGCCGGAGTACGTCGGCAAGAAGCGCCCCAAGACCGGCGAGTCCGACGTGAAGACCCCCGAGATCATCGAGCGGATGCGCGTGGCGGGCAGGATCGCCGCCCAGGCTCTGGAGGAGGTCGGCAGACACGTCCGGCCGGGCGTCACCACCGACGAGCTCGACAGGATCGGCCACGAGTTCCTCCTCGACCACGGCGCCTACCCCAGCACGCTGGGCTACAAGGGCTATCCGAAGTCGCTGTGCACCTCGATCAACGAGGTCATCTGCCACGGCATCCCCGACGACACCGTGCTGCAGGACGGCGACATCGTCAACGTCGACATCACCGCCTACATCGGCGGCGTCCACGGCGACACCGACGCGACGTTCCTGGTCGGAGAGGTCGACGAGGAGTCGCGGCTGCTGGTCGAGCGCACCCGCGAGTCGATGATGCGGGCCATCAAGGCCGTCGCACCGGGCCGCCAGCTCAACGTCGTGGGCCGCGTCATCGAGGCGTACGCCAAGCGCTTCGGCTACGGCGTCGTCCGCGACTTCACCGGCCACGGCATCGGCGCCACCTTCCACTCCGGCCTCATGGTGCCCCACTACGACGACCCGTCGCTGCGGGTGGAGCTAGTACCGGGCATGACGTTCACCATCGAGCCGATGCTGACGCTGGGCACGATCGAATACGAGATCTGGCCCGACAAGTGGACGGCGGTGACGAAGGACCGCAAGCGCACGGCCCAGTTCGAGCACACGATCGTGGTCACCGACACCGGCAGCGAGATCCTCACCCTGCCCTGACCCGCCCCGCTTACGGGGGCGGGCCGCCACAGGATCGGCCGCCTCGGCAAGGCCGTCGGGGCCCGCAGGAGGGAGCGCAGGACCGGCCGCCTCCTCCGGGACAGCCGCCTCTTCTGGGACGGCCGTCTCCTCCGAGCCGGCCGCCTCCTCCGAGCCGGCCGCCTCCTCCGAGCCGGCCGCCTCCTCCGAGCCGGCCGCCTCCTCCGAGCCGGCCGCCTCCTCCGAGCCGACTGCCGCAGCGACAGCGAGGCCGCAGTCCTGAGCGGGCGGGGCGGTCAGGGGCGCGAGGCCGGCACCACGCCGGACACCGTGGTGCCCTCGCCGAGCACGCTGTTGACCGACAGGCTCCCCCCGGCCTCGGCGAACGCCGCCCGCATGCGGGCGATGCCGCCCCCGGACCCCGACGCGATGAAGCCCTGCCCGTCGTCGCTGACGGTCATGCGCAGCCCGCTCCTGCCCACCGTCACGGCGATGGACACCGTGCGAGCCCTGCTGTGCCGCTCGACGTTGGACAGCGCCTCACGCAAGGTGGCCATGACGCAGCTCGAGATGCCTGACGCCACGTCGGTCGCCGGCAGCGCCCAGGTCTCCACTGCGATCCCGGTGCGCTCCGACCACTCGGCGAGGCAGCTCTCCAGCGCCTCGGCCAGGCTCTGCCCCCCGCGCATCCGTGTCTCTTCCGACAATGGTCATCGCCTTTCTCGGCACCCCGGGCCACACGCCGGTCCCCACTCCGGCGCTCCCGTCAACGCGGTGCGCATCCCCCCTCAAGGCCACGCACGCTGCCTGACGGGGTTATACCCGTCTCCCCTGGGAGAAAGGCTACCCGCCGGTCGATGGGCTTGTAGTGGGAAGGTAGAAGGCCATGTCCGATCGGCTACGCACCCGAGGCCAGAGCCCCTATTCGCCCTTGTCGGCCTTGTCGGCCCTGCCGGCCTTGTCGACCTTGCCGGCCCTGCTGGCCTTGTCGGCCTTGTCGGCGCGGTTGAGGCGGGCGAGGTAGGCGTTGTAGGAGTCGAGCTCGGGATCGCCCGCGCCGATGCGGTCGGCCCTGCGGTCGGCGCGGCGGGCCTGCCGGTCGTCGTCCTGGTACCACTGCACGGCGATGGCCAGCAACACGATGAGCGTCGGGATCTCGCCGAAGCCCCACGCGATGGCGCCGCCGTCGCGCTGGGTCTGCAGCAGGGTGTCGCCCCAGGTGCGGCCGAGCTGCTCGTACCAGCCGGACGCGATCACGGTGCCCATCATCATCAGCGCGATGCCGAAGAAGGCGTGGAACGGCATGGTGACGAACAGCATCAGCAGCCGCCCGACGTGCGGCAGCCGGTTGGGGCCCGGGTCGACGCCGATGATCACCCAGAAGAACAGCGCGCCGCTGAGCAGGAAGTGCAGGGTCATCCAGATGTGGCCGAGGTGCTCGTTCATGGCCGACTCGAACAGCGGCGTGAAGTAGAGCGCGTACGTGGACGCGACGAAGATCGCCGTGGCGACCACGGGATGCGTGATGACCTTCGTGAACCGGCTGTGCAGGATCGTGGTGATCCACTCGCGCGGCCCCCTGTCGCCCCTCCGGGCGGCCGGCTTGAGCGCGCGCAGGGCCAGCGTGACGGGCCCGCCGAGAACCAGGAAGATCGGCACCACCATCGACAGCGTCATGTGCTCGATCATGTGGATGTCGAACATGACCTTGGCGTAGCGGGCCAGCCCGCTCTGGGTGGCGAACACCAGCAGGGCGACGCCGACGTACCAGGAGGCGGTGCGCCCCCACGACCAGGTGTCGCCGCGCCGCCGCAGGCGGATCACGCCGAGCGCGTAGAGGCCGGCCAGCACGGCGGCCACCACGGCGAAGAACAGGTCGAACCACCACAGGGTGAACACGTTGCCCAGCGTGAGGGCAGGCGGCATGGGGAAGCCGAGCAGCTCGTACGCCCGGTCGGCGGGGATGCTGAAGTCGGGCGGCGGCGTCCGCGACAGCGCCACGGCCACGCCGATGGTGGCGAACATGAGCACGGTCTCGCCGCCGGCCAGCCGGGTGAACGCCCGGGGCTTGCCCGCCCTGAGGTCGGCCAGCGTGCGCTGCCGGTGCCAGTAGCCGACGTAGCCGAGCAGCACGAAGGCCACGATCTTGGCCAGGGCGAGCAGGCCGTACTCGGTGGTCCACAGGTCGGAGACCGCGCCGAGGCGGGCGACCAGGGCGAACACGCCGGACAGCCCCACGCCCGCGTAGCAGAACAGCGCCAGCCGGGAGAAGCGCTCGGCCGCGAGCTCCAGCTGCGGCTGCTTGCGCAGCGCGTGCAGCGCGAGCACGCCGAGCCCGCCCACCCACAGCGCGAGCGAGAGCAGGTGCAGCGCGACCGACGAGGTGGCGAGGTCGTGGTTGGGCGAGGAGGAGGTGTGGCCGGTCAGCGGCGCGGGCAGCATCGTCACCAGCGCGAACACCAGCAGCCCCGCCGCCGCGCCCGCCGTGATCGCGCCGCGCGAGAACAGCGCGATGGCCACCCCGAACAGCACCACGAGCGTCAGCGCGACGCCCTGCGTGGTCTGGGTGGCGTAGCTGGTGAGGATCACGCGGTCGAGGACCTGGGGCAGCGTGCGGCCGATGGTCTCGGCCGCGCCGAACAGGATCGCGAGGAACGCCGCTCCTGCCCACGTCAGCGCCGCCCACGAGCCGGCCTTGACGTAGTCGACCGCGCTCTTGCCGAGCACGCCCTTGTCGTTGGGCAGCAGCAGGGCGGCCATGAGCAGCAGGCCGACGGTGACGACGCCGGCGGCGTCCATCAGCAGTTTCGAGATCGGCAGCCCCCACCGGACGACCGCGCCGGAGTCGGGCAGCCCTGGGATGATCCTGGGGAATGCCCTGCCACCCGCGATCATGCCGATGACCAGGGCGGCGACGGCGGCCACCGTGGTCACGAGCGCGAGGCGCACCGATCGGGTCATGGCTGCTTTCTCCGCGCGCTGAGCAGGAAGCCGATGCCGATGCCGACGAGCGCGCCGATGACGACGATCAGCCAGACGGGGAACGTGACGTCCTGCTCGGCCGCGGCCGTGTCGGCCTCGATCGTGGCGTCGCCGCTGGGCGCCGCCGCCGGCTGCTCGGATGACTGCCCAGGCGGTGGCGAGGCCGCGGTCTCTGCGGGGGCGGGCGTCTCATCGGCGCCCTCCGTCGCGGCGTCGGACGCAGTGTCGGACGCAGTGTCGGACGCAGTGTCGGACGCAGTGTCGGACGCAGTGTCGGACACGGCGTCCGACGGCTCGGCGCTGGGGGCGGCCTTTTCGGCGCCCTTCACCCGGAACGGGATCTCCCCCTCGATCGGATGCCCGTCCGACGAGACGACGCGATAGGCGATCGTGTATTTCCCGTCGGGCAGCGGCCCCTTGACCGCCTGCGTCACCACGGCGCCGTCGACGTCGGGCTTGCCGCTCTGGTGCTGGGCGTCGCCGTCGCCGCGGACGATGACGAACGGCAGCCGCACCTTGGCGCTGAATTCGAGCCTGATCTCGTCGAGGGACTTCACCTCGGCGTTCTTGGCCGGACTGCTGCTCTTGAGCGTGTCGTGCGCCAGCGCGGGAGCGGCGGTGCCGAACACGAACAGGGCGGCGGCGAGAATCGCGGTGAGGGCCGCGAGCGGGGATCTGTTCATGGCAACCCCCAGGCTACCGACGCCCCCGCCCGGTCCGGACCTCGCTCCTCGAACCGGGGTCTACAATTCGCGCGCCCTGTCCCTTTCCGGCTCATCCCCGGCCCTAGGGGCGGGCCGGGGATGGGGACGGGATGCGACGGCAACGGCCTCAGAGGCCGGCGCAGGCGAGCGCCCGCTGGTAGGCGTCGATCGCGCCGTCGGTGTCGCCGAGCTGCTCCATCGTCTCGGCCGTGGCGTACCAGTGGGAGGCCGAGCGGCGGGTGTCGGGCAGCGGCTGCAGCCATCGCTCGACGGCGGCGGCGTGCTCGCGGCCCTCCTCCGTCTTGCCGGCGGCGCCGTAGATGCGGCCGAGCAGCAGGTTGGCCTCGGCGCCTGCCACGTGGCCGTATTGGGGCAGCAGGTTGCGGCAGGCCACGGCGTGGCGGGCGGCGTCGTCGAGGTCGTTGCTCATGTATTCGGCGCAGGCCAGCTCGAGGTAGAGGGTGGCCTGGTCGATGGTGCTGGTCGAGGTCTGCTCGAACTCTTCGATCGCCGAGCGCAGCACGTTGCGGACGCTCGCGGGGTCCTGGGCGCCGGTGCGCAGCCGGGTGCGGGCGGCCTGCAGGCGCATGCGCGCGGTGTTGCGCGGCTGCCCGTGCTCAAGCTGGACGGCCAGGGCCCGCTCGATGAACGCGACCGCCTCGTCGTGGTGGCCGGTGGCGCGGGCGACGATGGCGGCGTTCCAGTTGGCCGCCACGATGGAGCGCGGGGTGCCCAGCGCGTCGGCGGCGTTGAGCAGCTCGGCGGCGAACTGCCTGGCGCGCAGCATGTCGCCGCGCTCGTAGTAGGCCATGAGCAGGGTGGCGGCCAGCTCGACCCGCTGGTCGGTCCAGGGCTCGCGAGCGTTGCCGATCAGCAGCTGCTCGCCCACCTCGACGGCGAGGTGCAGCTGCTCGCTCTCGCGGTAGGCCCGGCACAGCGCGACGGCCACCTCGAGGGCGCGCTCGGAGGGCAGCTCCTCCTCGCGCAGCCGCAGCATGATCGCGATCGCCTCGTCGAGGTCTCCCCCGGCCTCCGTGGCCAGCGCCAGGCCGAACTCGGCTTCTTGACGAAGCGATGTCAAACCTGCCAAGTTACTGTTTCCCAGGAGTTCCGCGAAACGCGTGCGGGCCTCGGCGACCTCGCCGTTCTCGAGTGCCAGCCGCGCGTAGCCGAGGGCCAGCTCGATGTCCTCCATCTGCTCGGCGGTGACACCGTTGACCAGGTAGGACAGCGAGCAGTCCAGTTTCGTGGCCAGCAGCTCCAAGACCGCAGGGGTGGGGGTACGCTTGCCGCTCTCGATCAACGAGACGTAACTGTCCGACAACTCGGGATGTGCCAGCTGAGCCTGAGAAAGGCCGCGTTGCCGCCTAACCGTCTTGATACGGAGTCCGACTAGGTCCGATGTGGTCACAGCTGCCACTCCCTGAGAAGATGAAGTCCGAGCAACCCACATAGGCGAGGGAGAACCCCCATGCGTAAGCGCATTGCCCTGTCAGTCCTGGCCGTCGCGATCGGCGCCGCGGTAGCCCTTGCAGGTAATGTTACGACCGCGAGTGCCTCTACGTCTTCCCTCACGAGCTCCATCACGAGCGCGACCGCCGACGTCGGCTGCTGCTGACGTCACGACGGCGTCGAAGCAGGCCGTCGAAGGAGAACGCTCGGGCAGCGCACGACTTTTCGGGCAGGCACCGCACACGCCTGGCCCGGTCGTCGTGCGGGCACGCTCGTAACGCTGGTGTCGGACTCGTGTGGTCCCGTCACCCGCCGGCCGCGCGTCACCGCCTGAGTCACTGATCAGGGGCCCACGTGAATCAATACACACCAGAGACGGCCGGTTGACAAGCTACCGGCCGCATCTACATTCCAGCTACACGCCACGTGGGCCCTTCCCCCTCCCGGCATCGCGATGAGGCTCCCCCTGTGAGTCCCCCCGTGCGTCCCCCCGTGCATCCCCCGTGCATCCCTCCGACGATCACCGTGCTCTTCTGGCATCCGGCCTGGTCTTAGGTCTGCTGGGACCGGTGGTGGGGGTACGCGACGGCGTGCCGCTCGATCTTGGCCCGCCGCTCCAGCAGGCCGGCGCGGCGATGCTCGCCACACGATCCGGCCGGGTGGTGACCCTGCCGCAGCTGATCGAGGGCCTCTGGGGTGACGATCCTCCCCTCAGCGCCGCGCAGAGCGTCTACACGTACGTCGCCGGGCTGCGGCGCGCCTTCGAGCCGGGCCGCGGCCGGCGTGAGCCGCCTCGTACGGTCGTCAAGGCGCCGGGCGGTTACCTCTTACGGCTCGATCCCCTGCGGACCGACGTGCACCTCTTCGCCGCCCGCCTGGAGGCGGCGGACCAGGCCCGCGGGTCCGGCGACCTGCCCTCCGCGTTACGCGCCCTCGACGAGGCGCTCGCGTTATGGCGTGGCCCGGCGCTCAGCGGGGTTCCAGGGCCGTTCGCGGACGGTGAGCGGGCCAGGCTCGACGAGCTCCATGTGCTCGCCGTCGAGGCCAGGGCCGAGGTTCTGACCGGGCTCGGCCGCCCGGAGGACGCGCTGGCCGCGTTGCACGACCTGACTCGCCGCCATCCTCTGCGTGAACGCCCCCGCGAGCTGCTCATGCTGGCCCTGCACGCGTCCGGCCGCCAGGCGGAGGCGCTGCAGGTCTTCGAGGAGGCCAGGCGCGTCCTGGCCGATGAACTGGGCGCCGACCCCGGCGAGGGCCTGCGCCGCGCCCACCGGCTCGCCCTGATTTCCCCCGTGGAGCCTCCTGCGCGGCACGTAACCGGCGGGCAGGGCGCTGCGGAGGTGGCCGCTCCCGCGCATGAGGCCGATGCGCAGGCGTCCTCTCCTTCGCGTGAGGGGTTCGTGCCGCGGCAGCTTCCCCGGGCGCTGGCGGGGTTCGTGGGGCGGACGCGGGAGATCGTGCGGCTCAGGTCGCTGCTGGATCCGCGGGGTGATGAGGCGCCGCATCCGTTCGTGGTGATCTGCGGGGCGCCGGGGGTCGGCAAGTCGACGCTGGCCGTCCGGGTCGCCCACGCCGTACGCCACCGCTTCCCCGACGGCCAGCTCTACGTCAACCTGCGCGGCGGCACGCCGAACGTGCCCCGCCCCTCCGCGTACGAGGTGCTCAGCCGCTTGCTGCGCGGCCTGGGCACGCCCGACAACGCGCTCCCCGCCGACGAGGACGAGGCCGCCGCCCTGTTGCGCAGCGCGTTGCACGGCCGCCGGCTGCTCGTGCTCCTCGACGACGCCGCAGGGCTCGCCCAGGTCAGGCCGTTCACCGCGGCGCCGCCCGGCACCACGGTCCTGGTCACGAGCCGGGAGTCCCTGGTGACCGGCGCCGACCGCGCGCAGGTGCGCCTTGGCCCGCTGCCGGACGCGGAGGCCACGGCCATGCTGGCCCACCTGGCGGGCGCCGACCGGGTGGCCGCCGACCTCGGACAGACCGGCAGGCTGGTCCGGCTGTGCGACGGGTTCCCGCTGGCGCTGCGCATCGCGGGGGCCCGGCTGGCCGACCGTCCCGACTGGAGCGTGGGGGCGCTGACGGAGCGGCTCACCGACGAGCGGCGCAGGCTGCGGGAGCTGGAGGCGGGCGAGCTGGCCGTACGGTCGAGCCTGGCGGCCAGCTGGACGGCGCTCAGCGGCAGCGCCCGCGAGATCGACGCGGCGGCGGCCCGGCTGCTGGCCCTGCTGGGCCTCCTGCACGTGCCCGACATCACCCTGGAGGCGGCCGCGGCGCTGTCGGGGGGCTCGGAGACCGACGTGGAGCGGGCGCTTGAGCGCCTGTGCGACGCCCACCTGCTGGAGGCCGGGGAGCCGGGCCGCTACCACCCGCACGACCTGGTCCGGCTGTTCGCGAGCGACCTGCTGCCCGCGGGCGAGCGGACGGCGCCGCTGTTGCGGGCGTTCGGCTTCTACGCCGAGTCGGTCAGGGCCGCCGCGCGGAGCAGCGACCCGCACCGCGTCCACTGCCTGTATCCGCCGGTCGAGGCGACCGGGCGCTCGTTCCGGGACGCGGCGGAGGCGGACGGCTGGCTGCGTACGGAGGAGGCCACGCTGCTGGCCGCCGCGTTCCAGGCCATGGCGGACCCCGACGACGGCGTGGCCAGGGCCGGCGCGGCGATCGGCGCGGCGCTGTGGTGGTACCAGCAGAAGTCGTACCGCGTGAGACACCTCGTCGCGACGGGCGAGCGGCTGGTCGCCACCGGCGAGCGTCTCCAGGACGAGGTCATCGCGATGCACGGCCACGCGCACCTGGCGACGGGGCTCTACTTCAAGGGCGACCCGGCCTCCGTCACGCACAACGAGCGGCACCTGGCACTCGCCAAGCGGCTCGGCGACCGCTTCAACGAGCAGCGGGCGCACGGCAACCTGTCCTCCACGCTGCTGAAGTGGGAGCGCTTCGAGGAGGCGCTGGACCACGCGCTGGCGCAGCGGGCGATCGCCCGCGAGATCGGCTCGGACGTCGGCGAGCGCTACGCGCTGCTCGTGGCCGGGCGGGCCTACCTGGAGCTGGGGCGGTTCGACGAGGCAGCGGGCGTGCTGGAGGAGGGCGCGGCGATGGCCGAGCGGGCGGGCGACCCGCACAGCCGCGTCGAGTTCGCGGTGTGGCAGGGCAGGGCGCTGATCGACATGGGGCGGCTCGACACGGCGTGCTCGGTGCTCAGCGAGACGCTGGAGCCGGCGAGGAGCACGTCGAGGACGACGGAGATGGCGTGCCTGGTGCACCTGACGCGGGTGCACCGCCTGCTGGGGCAGCTCGGCGAGGCCGTACGGCGCAGCGCGGAGGCGGTGGCGGTGGCCGAGCGGGCCGGCAGCTCGTACTGGCTCGAACGGGCGATCGCCGAGCGCGACGAGGCCGCGTCAGCGCAGCGCCCGGCCCGGACGCGTCGCCGCGGCTGACTCACAGCGGCGGCGCGGTGTCTCTGAGCGCCAGGAAGAAGTCCACGCGGTCGGCCATCGTGGACAGGTCGCGGCCGGTCAGCTCCTCGATCCTGCGTACGCGGTAGCGCACGGTGTTGACGTGCACGTGGAGCTGCTCGGCGCAGGAGTTCCATGAGCCGGCCCGGTCGAGGAAGACGCCGAGCGTGCGTACCAGGTCGGACTGGTGCCTGCGGTCGTAGTCGAGCAGCGGCGACAGCAGCCGGCGGGAGAAGGAGCGGCGCACGTCGGAGGGCACGGTGGCGAGCAGCAGCGCGTGCGTGTAGATCTCGTCGCTGGTGACGACGCCGCCTGCGCGGTCCTCGGCCAGGCGGCGGGCGTGCCCGGCCTCCTCGACGCCGCCCTTGACGGCGGCGGCGCCGGTCAGCGTGCCGCTGAGGCCGACGCACAGGCGGGTGTCCGGCAGCGCGGCCACCACCTCGGCCCCGGCGCGCAGGCGGGCGGCCAGCTCGGCAGTGCCACCACCGGTGCCACCCCCGGTGCCATCCCCAGTGCCGCCCCCGGTGCCATCCCCCGTGCCGCCCCCGTTTCCGCTCCTGGTACCGCCCTCGCGCAGGGGCACGACGGCGACCGCGCCGTCGGCGCCGGCCGCTGCGACGATCTCGCGGCCGAGCAGCTCTTCCACGATCCGGCCGCCGAGGGTGGCGGGGTCGGGACCGCGGGTGGCGCCGGGCCTGACGGCGACGGCGTTGACCACCGCGTACGGCTCCGACGCCCCGATCCCGCAGGTCCGCAGCCTGGCGTTGAGCTCGGCCGGGTCGGCGCCGCCCAGCGCGGCGACGATGAGCTGCTCGGCCAGGCGGCGCTCGACGCGGCGGCCCTCCTCGACGCGGCTGCGTTCGAGCCCGACGCAGGCGGCCAGCTCGTAGCCGACGTCGGCCCGGTCCATCAGGTCGCCGTCGCAGGCCAGCGCCCAGCCGGCGGCGCGGTGTCCGCGTCCGACGGCGAAGATCGTGTGCTTCCCGGCCAGGACGGGCAGCCGGGGCGCGGTCAGGTACGTCCTGGCCAGGCCCACGGGATCGTCGGCGGCGCCCACCACGACCTCGCCCGACGCGGACAGGACGGCGCCGGTGACGCCCAGCTCGGCGGCGGTCAGCTCGAACAGCTCGGCCAGCCCGGCGCCCTCGGCGAGCGCGGCGATGAGCCTGCGGTGCCGGCCGAGCGCGTCGCGCACGTCGCCGGCCTGCCGGCGCGCCGCCAGCTCGGCCAGCGTGCGGAACGAGACCTCGACGGGCACCTCCAGCAGCGGCAGCCCGGCCCGCGCGCAGGCGGCGACCAGGTCGCCCGGCACGTGGCCGAGCAGCGCCTGCCCGGCGCCCAGCGCGGCGACGCCCGACTCGGCCAGGGCCGCCACGAACCGGTCGGAGTCGCCCGGCTCGCGCCACCAGGTCAGCCCGGTCAGCACCAGCTCGCCGCCGGCCAGGTAGCGGCCCGGCTCGGGCAGGTCGGTGACGTACACGCCGGAGAACTCACGAGCGGGGTCGCCGGTGAGCAGGGTCAGGCGCAGGTCCTCGATGGCCAGCAGGTCGGAGAGGCGCACCTGTAGGAATGTACAAGGCGGGCAGGACAACCGCTGACCGACATTTCATGTCGTGCGCATAGGAGGAGCCGGGCGGCCGGTGCTCTACTCGGAGGATGACGCAGACGGCTGACGAGAGGGCCGGCGCGATCCTGCACGGGATCGGCGCGAGCGCGCGGCGGCCCGACGCCACGCTGAAGGTGACCGGCGAGTTCGCCTACGCCTCCGACCTGTGGCTGGAGGGCATGGTGTGGGGCGCGACGCTGCGCAGCCCGCACCCGTCGGCGTGGATCCGCTCGATCGACGTGGGCCCCGCGCTGCGGATGCCGGGCGTGCGCGCGGTGCTGACGCACGAGGACGTGCCGGGCGCGAAGTACTTCGGGCTGGAGCACAAGGACCAGCCGGTGCTGGCCGTCGACGAGGTCCGCTACCAGGGCGAGCCGGTGGCGCTGGTGGCGGCCGACCATCCGGAGACGGCGCGCAGGGCAGCGGCGGCGATCGAGGTCGTCTACGAGGTCCGCCCCGCGGTGACCGACCCGCGCGAGTCGCGGCGGTTCGTCCGCCACCAGCCGGTACGCCGCGGCGACACGTTCGAGGCGGAGGTCGTGGTCCGCGGCGAGTACGAGGTGGGCATGCAGGACCAGGCGTTTCTGGGCCCCGAGGCGGGTCTCGCGGTGCCTGCCGAGGACGGCGGCGTCGACCTGTTCATCGCCACCCAGTGGCTGCACGTGGACCGCGACCAGCTCGCGCCCTGCCTGGGCCTGCCGCCGGAGAAGGTACGGCTGACGCTGTCCGGGGTCGGCGGCGCGTTCGGGGCCCGCGAGGACCTGTCGATGCAGATCCACGCCTGCATGCTGGCCCTGCGGCTGAACCGCCCGGTCAAGATCTCCTACGGCCGCGAGGAGTCGTTCTTCGGCCACGTGCACCGCCATCCGGCGCGGATGCGCTACGAGCACGGCGCCACCCGCGACGGCCGGCTGGTCTACGTCAAGGCGGACATCCTGCTGGACGGCGGCGCGTACTGCTCGTCCTCGCCCGCGGTGGTGGGCAACGCGGCGTCGCTGGGGGTGGGGCCGTACGAGGTGCCGAACGTGCACGTCGACGCCACCGGCGTCTACACCAACAACCCGCCGTGCGGCGCGATGCGCGGCTTCGGCGCGGTGCAGGCGTGCTACGCCTACGAGTCGCAGATGGACCTGCTCGCGCAGGCGTGCGGGCTGTCGCCGGTCGAGGTCAGGACGCGCAACGCGGTCGCGCAGGGCTCGCGGCTGGCGACCGGGCAGGTGATCGACGCGCCGGCCCCGCTGGCGGACATGCTGAAGCGGCTGGAGTCGATGCCGCTGCCGCCGGAGCGCACGGACGCCGACCTGCGGTCATTGCCCGGCGGCGTCTCGCAGACCACGCACGGCGAGTCCGTGCGGCGCGGCGTCGGCTACGGCGTGGGGATCAAGAACATCTGCTTCTCCGAGGGCTTCGACGACTACTCGACCGCGCGGGTGCGGGCCGAGCTGGTCGGCGGCGAGCCGCACGTGACCGTGCACACGGCGGCGGCCGAGGTGGGTCAGGGCCTGGTGACCGTGCAGGCGCAGATCGCGCGGACCGAGCTGGGGGTCGCGAACGTCACCGTGGCCACGGCCGACACCTCGGTCGGGTCCGCGGGCTCGTCGTCGGCGTCGCGGCAGTCGTACGTGACGGGCGGCGCGGTCAGGGCCGCCTGCCAGGCCGTGCGCGAGCGGTTCCAGGGACTGCCGGCGAAGGAGGCGCTTGAGCGGTTCGGGCCGATCGAGGAGACACGGGAGTACCGGCACCGGCCGACGTACCCGCTGGACCCGGTCACCGGGCAGGGCGACTCGCACACGCAGCTCGCGCTGTGCGTGCACCGGGCGGTCGTGGACGTGGACGTCGAGCTGGGCCTGGCCAAGGTGGTCGAGCTGGCGGCGGTGCAGGACGTCGGGCGCATCATGAACCCGCAGGCGCTGGAGGGCCAGATCCACGGCGGCACGGCTCAGGGACTCGGGCTGGCGCTGATGGAGGAGATCCAGGTGCGCGACGGGCGGGTGCTGAACCCGTCGTTCACCGACTACCTCATCCCCACGATCCTCGACATGCCGCCCATGAAGCT
The DNA here is from genome assembly GCF_040609855.1 of Nonomuraea sp. NPDC004580. NCBI lineage: Bacteria > Bacillati > Actinomycetota > Actinomycetes > Streptosporangiales > Streptosporangiaceae > Nonomuraea > Nonomuraea sp. NPDC004580. Next base: position 63,738 of record NZ_JBEXLH010000052.1, read on the forward strand.
GGAAATCCTGGAAAATGCCGACCCGGCGGCTCCGTACGGGCTGCGCGGCGCCGGCGAGCCGCCCACGCTCTCCTCCACCCCGGCCGTCGCCGCCGCCGTCAGAGCGGCCACGGGGCTTCGGTTGACTCGCGTTCCCATCAGGCCGGAAGATATCGCCTTGTCCGAATGACGGCACGACAAGGGGGCATTCCATGGCAAGCGCGCGCGAGGCGGCCGAGGCTGAGTTCCGGCGCTTCGACACCGACGGCGACGGCCTGCTGACCGCCGAGGAGATCAGGAAGGCCAACGAGGCGCTGGGCGGGCAGGGCGCCGCCGAGAGCGAGATCGAGGCGTTCATCTCCGCCGCGGACAGCGACGGCGACGGCTCCATCAAGCTGGAGGAGTTCATCGCGCTGGTCGGTCACGGCCGCCACGAGAAGGCGTGATCTCACCCGCCACCGGGTAGCAACCGGGCACTCCCCCGTCGATCACGAGGGAGTGGTGCCGGTGCTCGACAGGTTCTTCGAGCTGACCGGGCGGGAGAGCACCGTCGGCCGCGAGGTGCGTGGTGGTCTGACCACGTTCATGGCGATGGCCTACATCATCCTGCTCAACCCGATCATCCTGGCCGGCGCGAGGGACGTCACCGGTGCCCGGCTGTCGATCGTGGAGCTGACCACCTCCACGGCCCTGGCCGCGGCGATCTCGACGCTGCTGATGGCGTTCGTCGGCAACGCGCCGTTCGGGCTCGCGGCCGGGCTCGGGCTCAACGCCGTGGTCGCCTACCAGGCCGCCCCGCGGATGACCTGGCCCGAGGCCATGGGTCTGGTGGTGCTCGAAGGCGTGGTCATCATCGTGCTGGCCGTGACGGGGCTGCGTACGCTGATCATGAACGCGATCCCGCTGGCGCTCAAGCACGCGATCAGCGTGGGGATCGGGCTGTTCATCGCGCTCATCGGGCTCGTGGACGCGGGCTTCGTCGCGCCGGGCTCCGGCACGCCCGTGCAGCTCGGCGCGACAGGCCACCTCACGGGCTGGCCCGTCGCGGTGTTCAGCTTCGGCCTGCTGCTGATGATCCTGCTGTACGTGCGCAGGGTCCCCGCGGCCATCCTCATCAGCATCGCGATCACGGCGCTGCTCGCCATCATCGTCAACGAGACGGCCACGGTCGAGCCGGGCGCGTGGGGCGTGGTCACGCCGCGCCTGCCCGAGTCCCTGATCGCCGCGCCCGACTTCGGGCTGGTCGGGCGGTTCGACCTGTTCGGCGGGTTCGCCACCGCCGGGGCGCTGACGGCCACGGTCGTGCTGTTCACGCTGGTGCTGTCGGGGTTCTTCGACGCGATGGGCACGATCATCGGCGTCAGCGACGAGGCCGGGATGGTGGACGACAAGGGCCGGGTGCCCAGGCTGGGCCGCATCCTCACCGTGGACGGCGTGGCCGGCGTGGTGGGCGGCACGGTCAGCTCCTCGGCCAACACCGTCTTCGTCGAGTCGGCGGCCGGTGTCGGCGAGGGGGCGCGTACCGGGCTCGCCAGTGTGGTGACCGGCGCGCTGATGGGGCTGACGCTGCTGTTCACGCCGCTCGCCGGCGTGGTCCCCGCCGCTGCCGCCGCGCCCGCGCTGGTGCTGGTCGGCGCGCTCATGATGACGCAGAGCAGGAACGTGCCCTGGGACGACCTGGAGCTGGCCGTGCCGGCGTTCCTGACCATCGCGCTGATGCCGTTCACGTACTCGATCACCAACGGCGTGGGGGCAGGGGTGATCGTCTACACGCTCATCAAGGCCGTCAGGGGGCGGTTCTCCGAGATCCCGGTGCTGCTCTGGATCGTCTCGCTGGTCTTCTTCGCCTACTTCGCCATCGACTGGCTGCAGGAGCTGTTCGCCTAGGAGACTTCTGATGATGTTGCTGGGCGGGCTTCCGATCATGTAGGTCGAGGGTCAGGCTGGGTAGCATGATGGGGCGTCGTCCCGAGCGGCC
>NZ_JBEXLH010000053.1:0-50630 GCF_040609855.1 Nonomuraea sp. NPDC004580
CCAACACGGCCTCCGCCACGGAGGGCGCCGCGGCGGGGCCGCCGAAGGCGTCCAGCGCCAGCGCGCAGCTCGCCGTGGCGTAGTAGGGCGAGGCGTGCCACCGGTCGGTCCAGCTCCCGTTCGGCTCCCTGCGTTCGGCGATCCAGGCCGACAGGTCGGCGATCGTCTCGGCGTAGCGGGGCGCGGCGTCGGGGCGCCGGGCGACGTACTGGCCGAAGGCGTCGAGAACGTGAGCGTTCACACTGACGGACGTGCCCTGCTCACCCGGCCAGGTGGCGAAGTGCGTGCCGGAGCGGAAGCGCCACAGGCAGTCCGGCTCGTACGGCACCCCCGCCAGCGCCAGCGTGTAGAGCGCCACCGAGGTGGTGTCGGCGTCGGGCGGCAGGCCGTACCCGGCGGGCGTTCCCTCGGGCCCGATGGCGGCCCTGATGTCGGCCAGCATCTCGGGCGGCACCTCGACGGGCACCCCGGCGCGTACCAGCCAGCTCAGCACCCAGCTCCGCTCGAACACGGTGATCGGCAGCCCCACGGGCACCGGGCCGCCGTGCAGCCGGACGACGTCCTCCAGGTGCCGTCTGGCGGACTCGCCGTCCGCGCCGGTCCCGGAGCGGCCCAGCCAGGCGGCCGTGGCGGCGGGGGAGGCGCCGACCGTGCCGATCACCGTCGGGCGGATGCCGGGCGCGCCCGCCGCCTCCGCGCCGGCGATCTCCAGCGCGTGCAGCAGCTTCTCCGGCACCTCCGCCCCCGACCTGACCCACTCCCTGACGAGCGTGAGCGTGTCGTAGGTCATGCCCTCGGGCAGCGGCAGCGGAGCGTGACCCGCGCCGAGCGCGCCGAGGTGCTGGTTGATGAGCGCCACCAGCGACGGCACGATGTGCTCGATCGCCGGCATGTCGGGCAGGTCGAGCCGGCCCGCCAACCAGCCGCCGAGCACCGACAGGCCGCGCTCGGCCGTCTCCAGCAGGAGGGCCCGGTCGGTGCCGGGGTCACTCCGGGTGAGCGCGGCCAGGACGCCCTCGGTGGCGCTGAGCGTCGGCACCAGGCCGTAGCCGTCGGGCGCGCCCCAGGAGCCGTCGGGGCGCTGCGTGCGGGCGAGGTAGCCGATGCGCTCGCCGTGGCCGGTCAGCCAGGGGGCGAGGGAGACGAGGCGGCCGGTCTCGTACACCGAGGGCGACACCTGCCCCCAGGGGCGCAGCATGAGGCTGGCGATCAGGTCGTTCGCGACCGCGGTGAGGTCTTCCGGTCCGGTGGTGAGGTCCACGGGGTTCACGCCGCCCGCCGCCGTTCGACGGGGTGCAGGCGCAGCCACAGCTTCTCCTTCGGCCGTACGGACGCGCCCGGCAGCGGGGTGAGCCGCTGCGGGTTGGTCAGCTCCGGCCGGTAGCGGCTGAGCATGTTGGCGATGACCAGCGGCGCCTCGACGTAGAACAGGTGCTGGCCGAGGCACACGTGCGGGCCCGCGCCGAACGGGATGAAGGAGTAGCGGTGCTTGACCACGGCCTTCTCGTCGGCCCACCGGTCGGGGTCGAACACCTCGGGCCGGTCCCAGAACTCCTCGAGCCGGTGCGTCGTGTACGGGCTGACCAGCACCTGCGAACCGGCCTTGATGCGCATGCCGCCGATCTCGGTGTCGTTGACCGCCTGCCGCGGGACGATCCAGGCCGCTGGATAGACCCGCAGCAGCTCCTGGAGCACCATCCGCAGGTACGGCAGCCGGCTCACGTGCTCGGGGCGTACCGGCTCGCCGCCCACGACGTCGTCGATCTCCTGGCGCAGCCGGGCGTTGACGTCGGGGTGGTCGTGCAGCGCCGACCACAGCCAGGTCAGCGACATGGCGGTGGTCTCCGACGCGGCGCCGTAGATGCTGACCAGGTCGTCGCGCACCTGCTTGATGTCGGCCTTGCCCTCCTGCTCCAGACGGGCCGCCAGCAGCTTGGAGACGACCTCCTTGCTGGCGGTGTCCCCCTCGCGCTGCGCCTGCTCGATGAGCGGGTAGACGATCTCGTCGATCTTCTGCGCCGAGCGCAGGAAGGCCCGGTCGCCGGGCACCTTGATGGAGTACGGGGCGAAGGGGAACAGCAGCCGGAACCCGATCGACGTGGCGCACGTGGCGAACTCCGGCGCCAGCCGCTCGGCGGTGTCGCGCGAGATCCGGCCGCCGAACAGCACCTTGATGACGGCCTGGTTGACGATCGTGGTCATCTGGTGCTCGCCGTCGATGGGGCGTCCCGAGGCGGCGAAGCCGTCCAGCTCGACCATGCACTCGTCGATGTTGTCGGCCATGTCGTCGGCCAGCGACGCGATGTACCGCGGGGTGAAAAGCGGCGCGAGGATCTTCCTGGCGGACGCCCACGCCTCGCCTTCGCCGAGGATGCTCTGGCCGGTCACGCGGTGCAGCGGGCGCCAGAACATGCCCTCGCGGGCGAAGTTCGTCCATTCGGTCTTGAGTACCTGCTCCACGTGCTCCGGATGGGAGACCAGATACGGCCGGAAGGGGCCCAGGTTGACCTGGACGATCCGGCCCGCGGCCCCGGTTCCCATGTTGACCAGTTCCGTCACCGGGTCTTTCACCAGCTTCGGAAGGGCCCGGTAGAAGGGGACGACGTGGGGAGTGGACACGGAGGTTTCCGTGGGGTGCGGCATGGCGGCGATCCCCGATCAGAGAGCGTTATGTAGCTAGAAGTCGGCTATGTGAGGATTTCTCACTCATTGAGTGATTATCGTACGAAAGTGCGTGTATGATCAAGCTTGGGCGAATGGTGAGATGTTGCCCATCTTGTTCATTCACGGAGGAATGATGGTGGTCGGCTCCACTCGTACTCCGGCTTCTGGCTCCCTCACCGGCGTCTTCGACCAGTCGTTTCTCCCGGGTTCGATCGGGTGCGCCACTCCGGGGCCGCCTGTGCCGGCGGTGCTCGGGACGCGGGTCAGCTCTGTGGACATCTGTCTCACATAACGGACATGTAATGACGGATGTCAAATCCACAGTGGAGTATCACATGCTTCTGCATGGATTTTCAAGATCAACCGGAGGTAGGAGCACCCGATGAACGTCAGCCGGCCGGGCGTTCTGCCGCAGGGCGCCGACTCCCTGGCGCGCTACCGGAGCCTGCTCGAACCCGCACTGCGCGAGGCCGTCGGCGCGCTGCACCCATGGGGCGCCAGCATGGCCGCGTTCACGCTGGGCTGGTCGGACGTGGACGGCAGCCCGCGGCAGGGCGGCGTCGGCAAGGGCGTCAGGCCCGCCCTGGTCATGCTCTGCGCCGAGGCGGTCGGCGGCAGCGCCGAGTCCGCGCTGCCCGGCGCCGTCGCGGTGGAGCTGGTGCACGCCTTCTCCCTGGCGCACGACGACATCATCGACCGCGACGAGCTGCGCAGGCACCGGGCCGCGCTGTGGAAGGCGTACGGCGTGGGGCCCGCGCTGCTGACCGGTGACGCGCTGCTGGCGCTGGCCGTGGGCCAGCTCGCCGGACGTCCCGAGGCGATGCCCTACCTGTCGGCGGCCCTGATGGAGCTGGTCCAGGGGCAGACCGCCGACATGGCCTTCGAGAACCGGCCGTGGCGGGGGCCCGGCGAGGTCACCGTGGACGAGTACGCCGAGATGGCGGCGGGCAAGACCGGCGGCCTGCTCGGCGCCGCCGCGGCGGCGGGCGTGGCTCTGGGCGGCGCGCCCGAGCTGGCCGGACGCATGTGGGACATGGGACGCGACCTCGGCGTGGCCTTCCAGATCGCCGACGACATCCTCGGCATCTGGGGCGACCCGCGCCTGACCGGCAAGCCCGTCCACAGCGACCTGCGGCGCGAGAAGAAGACCCTGCCCGTGCTCGCCGCGCTCGCCGGCGGTGGTCCCGCCGCCCGCGAGCTGTCCGACCTGCTCGTCTCCGGCGTGGACGGCGAGGAGGCCGCACGGCACGCCGCCCACCTGGTGGAGGCCGCCGGCGGCCGGGCCGGCGCCGAGGACCTGGCCCAGCGGTACGTCACCGCCGCGCTCGGCGTGCTGGACGAGTGCCTGCCGGACGCCGCGGAGCTGCGCGCCCTGTGCGGCTCCCTGGTGCACCGGGCCAGCTGATCGGCCAGCGGATCGGTCAGCGGATCGGCCGGCGGATCGGCCGCTGACCGGGTCGGGGGCGGGTCGTTCCGCGTGGATGCGGCCTGGCGATAATGGCGGGATGAGATCCATCGGCAATTCCGACCTGTCCGTTTTCCCGATTTCGCTCGGCACGAATGTGTTCGGCTGGACGGCGGACAAGGAGACCTCGTTCGCGGTGCTGGACGCGTACGTCGAGGGTGGCGGCAACTTCCTCGACACCGCCGACGTCTATCCGGCCTGGGAGACGGGGGAGTCCACGTCCGAGATCATCATCGGGGAGTGGCTGGCTGCGCGCGGCAACCGGGAGTCCGTCGTGCTGGCCACCAAGGTCGGCATGCTGGAGGGGCGCAAGGGCCTGGCCGAGGGCACGATCAGGGCGGCGGCCGAGGACTCGCTGCGGCGGCTGCGTACGGACTACATCGACCTCTACTGGGCGCACGTCGACGACCAGGGGACGCCGCTGGCGGAGACCCTGGGCGCCTTCGACGCGCTGGTCCGCGAGGGCAAGGTCCGTTACGTCGGGGCGTCCAACTACGCCGCTCCCCGGCTGGCCGAGGCGCTCAAGATCTCCGACGAGGAGGGCCTGGCCAGGTACGTGGCGCTGCAGCAGCCGTACAACCTGGTCGAGCGCGGCTACGAGGGCGAGCTGCGGGACGTCGTGGCCCGCGAGGGGCTGGCGAGCACCCCGTACGCGGGGCTCGCCCGCGGCTTCCTGACCGGCAAGTACGCGCCGGGGATCACCGTGGACAGCCCCCGCGCACCGAGGGCGGCCGAATATCTGGACACCCCGCGGGGCCCCAGGACGCTGGAGGCACTGACCCAGGTGGCGGAGGGCCGCGGCATGGCGCCCGCGACGATCGCGCTGGCCTGGCTGGCCGCCCAGCCGACGGTGGCGGCGCCGATCGCCAGCGCGCGCACCGTCGAGCAGTTGCAGCCTCTGCTGGCGGCGGCCGGGACGACGCTGACCGCCGAGGAGCTCACGCTCCTGGACGAGGCATCGCGTCCCTGACCGCCCGCCCGCTCAGGACAGGCCGTGCTCCCCGCACCAGGCCTCGACACCGCCGGCCTCGCCCTCGACGACCTGCTTCCAGTGCGGGTCGGCGTTGATCGCCTCGCCGACGGAGGAGTGGGAGGCGAAGACGGCGGTGAGCCCGGTGATGCGGAAGATCTTGGAGATGCGCTCGGTGGTCATCACCAGCGCCAGCGAGCCCTCCAGCGTGCGCAGCCGCTTCAGGCCGCCGACCAGCACGCCGAGGCCGGTCGAGTCGAGGAACTCCACCGTGCTCAGGTCGGCGACGATGTGCACGACGCCCTGGCCCGCGAGGTTGACCACCTGCTCCCGCAGCTTCGGAGCGGTGAACACGTCGACCTCACCGGCGATCTTGAGCACGGCACAGTCGCCGACCGGTCCTACCACCTCGATGCGGATGTCTTGCATGTCGCGCCTCACCATCGGCCGTATCAGTCGGCCTGTCATCGGCAACATTGACGGGGAACTCTGTACATTGACAGTACTGCCGCGATCGCCCCGCCGTCAACGCTTGACTGTCGGTGTCATCGTGCAGAATGACACCTCGAAGGGGTGATCACATTGCGGGTCGAAGAGGCCATCGGCCGCCAGATCGCACGCCTGCGCGCCGAGCGCGGCATGTCACTGACCGAGCTGGGCGAGGCGCTGGGCCGCTACCTCGACCGCCCCTGGAGCCGCCAGGCCGTCCACCAGGCCGAGCGCGGCCAGCGCTCCTTCACCGCCGCCGAGCTGACCGCGCTCGCGCTCGTCCTCGACACCTCCGTCCCGGTCCTGTTCCGCGCCGAGAACGACCGCATCGAGCTGCCCGGCGGCGCCGTCTCACCCGAGGACTACCGCGGCGTCCTGCTCAACCGAGAGCCCGACATGCCGCTCGACGGCGTCGAAGAGCTGATCATCGCCCTTCACGACATCGGCGAGGTCCTCTCCCGCCCCGCCCTCGCCCGCCTTGCCCGCATCGGCCGCGTAGCCGACCAGGTGGCCGCCGACCAGATGGCCGCCGACCAGGTGGCCGGCCCCGACCCCACCCCCGACGGCTCAGTGACCGGCTGACACGTCCAGGTGGCGGGGGGTGAGGAGCCAGACCGCCAGCGTGCCCGCCAGCATCAGCACGGCGCCCGCCGCGCTCGTCACCACCAGGGACGCGGTGAACGCCGCCCGCGCCTGCTCGGCCAGCGCCGCGCCCGCCGCGCCCAGTTCGCCGGCCACGCCGAGCGCCCCGCCCAGCGACTCCCTGGCCGCGGCGCCTGCCCCGCCGAGCGCAGGCGCGTCGAGCCCCGTCCGATAGACGGCCGCCGCGACGCTGCCCAGGACGGCCACCCCGAGCGCGCCGCCCACCTCGTAGCTGGTCTCCTCGATGGCCGCCGCACTGCCCGACTTCGCGGGCGGCGAGCCCGACATGATGGCCGCCGAGGCGATGGCGAGGGAGCCGTTCCCGAGACCGATCAGCACCAGTGCCACCGCGACCGGCCAGTAGCCGAGCGGGCTCGGCGCCGCGTACAGCAGCAGGAAGGCCAGTCCGGTCAGGGCCAGCCCGCCCGTCAGCACGGTACGCGCGCCCACCCGCCTCGCCAGTGAGGGCGCCAGCGGCGAGGCCACGACGGCGGCGAGCGCGGCGGGCAGCAGCCGTACGCCGGTCTCCAGCGGCCCGTACCCCTGCACGAGCTGCATCCACTGGGCGAGCAGCAGCAACACCGACGCCATCGCGATGGACGTGACGAGCGCCGTCACGACACCGGCCGAGAACGGCGCGCTGCGAAACAGCCGCAGCTCAAGCAGCGGGTCAGGCCGCCGCAGGCAGCGCAGAGCGAACCACCCGAGCGTCACCGCGGCGACCGCGCCGGCCGCCAGGGCGGCGGGAGAGGCGAGCCCGTCCTTGCCGAACGTCTTGACCGCGTACACCAGCGCCACCATGCCCGCCATCGACAGCGCCGTGGCCAGCGCGTCCCACCGGCCGGGGGCGGGGTTCACCGACTCGGGCAGCAGGAACACCCCGGCGCCGATCGCGACGGCCATGACCGGCACGTTCACCAGGAACGCGGCCTGCCAGCCGAAGTGCTCGAGCAGCAGCCCGCCGGCGATCGGGCCGAGCGCGGCGCCGGTCGCGGCCATCGCCGCCCACACGCCCAGCGCCTTCGCACGCTCGTCCGGGTCGGTGAACAGATGCCTGATCAGCGAGAGCGTGGACGGCATGATCATCGCGCCGCCGACGCCGAGCAGCGCCCGTACGGCGATCACCTCGGTCGCGCCGCCGGCGACGGTGACCGCCAGCGACGCCAGCCCGAACGCCGCGAACCCGGCCAGCAGCATGCGCTTGCGCCCCCACCGGTCGCCCAGCGCGCTCGCCGTGACGAGCAGCCCGGACAGCACCAGCGAGTACGCGTCCACCATCCACAGGAGCTGCACCGAGTCCGGCCGCAGGTCCTCGGAGATGGCGGGCAGCGCCACGTTGAGCACGGTCATGTCCATGACGACCATCAGCACGGACGCCGACAGCACGACCAGCGCGGCCCACCGCCGTCCCCGGCTCATCCCCGGCCGCCTTCCGCCCGCTCACGCTCGCCCCCGAGGCCGTCCGCGCCGGTGCCGTGCAGGAACGTGGTCTGCAGCAGGCGGTGGACGTCGCGCCGGGCCACGTCGCCGTGGCGCAGGCTCTCGCGTACGGTCACCATCAGCCCGAACACCGTGTTGCTCACCCAGCGCACCGGGAGGTCGGCGCGGAGCACCCCGGCGCGCTGGGCGGCGGCGTAGAACTCCAGCTCGCGCTCCTCCAGCTCGTCGGCGCGCCGCCGCAGCTCGGGCTCGATGACGAGGGTGTAGTCGGTGAGGCCGAAGCCGTACTCGTCGGCGATCTCGACCATGCCGGCGACCAGCGCGTCCAAAGCCTCGGCGAGCGCGCCGGGGTCCTGCGAGCCGGTCGCCGCGACCAGCCCGCAGCGCTCCTGCACGTGCTCCCACTGGTCGTGGGCGCGGTGCGCGAGCGCCAGCATCAGCTCCTCGCGGCTGCTGAAGTGGCGGTGCAGGGTCGCCCTGCTGACACCGACGGCCTCGGCGAGCTGGGCCATGGAGGCGATCGGGTTCTCATTGAGGTGATGGATGGCGGCCTTCATGATCTGGTCGCGCGTCACAGCCATGGTGAAGCACCTAGGTTTCGTATGAGACACTTTTGTCTCATACGCTACACGGCAGGTCCGCGTGCTGCGGATCGAGTGACACGCGCGACACCCCTCTCGTCCCGATGGCATGGCGAGGCACTTCCGCTCCGCATTAGGGTGCTGAGCTGTGGTGATCGGTGACGCCCGCACGCGCATCCTGGACGCGGCGGAGGAACTGTTCGCGGGCCGCGGCTACGAGGCGACCACGACCGCGGTCATAGCGAAACTTGCGAAAGTGCCCAAGCGGCTGATTGCTCAACACTTCCCCGACAAGATCGACCTGCTGGTCGCTCTCGTCAACGAACGCGCCGTCATCGAGGAGGGCCGCGAGGTCGACGCCGTGCCGGGCGACCTGGCCGGCACCCTCGCCCGGCTTGCCCGCGCCCTGCCCCTGCGGGCCTCGCCGGCCATGCGGCGGATCCTGTTCCGCGAGGCCGACACCCACCGTTCCGTCAAGGAACGGCTCGGGCGGCTCAACGGCGAGCTCGTCAGGCGGGCCAGGTTCGCGCTGGAGCTGGCCACGCCCGGGGCGCGCGGCGACGCGGCCAGGCTGGAGGTGGCGGCGGCCATGTTCGCCGCCGCCCTGCTCTACCAGGAGAACCTGTGCCAGCTAACCGGCCACCAGATCGACCCCGACGCCGTCGCGGAACTCATCGCCCACTCGCTGGTGCTGGTCTGACAGCTCGTCCAGCGCCGTGCGCAGGTGGCCGAGCAGGCCCCACACGTCGTCCACCCGCTCGGGGCAGGCGACGATGCCGAAGTCGAGCATGCCGTCGTACGAGAAGCAGGTGATGGTCAGGCCGCCGCTGACGTCGGTCAGCACCGACAGCGGGTAGTACGACAGCACGCGGCCGCCGCACAGGTACAGCGGGAACTGCGGGCCGGGCACGTTGCTGACGATCAGGTTGACCGGCGGGAAGGCCATGCCCGCCAGCCGGAAGACGGCGGGCGTGGCCAGGCTGGTGACCGGGGCGGGCAGCAGCGAGCACAGCTCGCCCGGCCACGTCGCAGGCGCCAGCGCGAACCTGCGCTTGGCCCGGCCCATCACCGCGCCCATGACCCGCAGGCGCTCCTTCGGGTCGGGGACGTTCGTCGGCACGGGCGCGACCATGGCCGAGATCTGGTTGCCGACGAGGTCCTTGCCGCCCGGCCTGCGCACCGCGACGGGCACCGCCACGACCAGCGGCTCGTCGGGCAGCGCGTCCCGCTCCCGAAGCCACGAGCGCAGCGCGGACGCGCACAGCGTCATCACCACGTCGTTGACGCTGATGGCGTTGGCCTTGGCGACCTGCTTGACGTCCTTGAGCGGCAGCGATCCGAACGACAGGTGCCGCCGCGCGCTGATCGGCCCGTTGAACGGCGTCCGCGGCACCACGAGGCTGGGCAACTCCGGCCGATGCCGCCTGTCCCCACTGACGGCCCGCGCCGCCCTGGCGATCAGTCTCGCCCCGGGCAGCCCGGCGGCCAGCGGAATCGCATCAAGGTCCGCCGCCACCCTCATCACGGACCGGGCAGCCCGCAACGGCTGCGTAGCCCCATGCAGTACGGCCGAAGCCAACATCCCCACCGGCCCCGGCTTCGTCCCGCCCCCTACCCCCGCCACAGCGGTGCCCCCCACCCCGGCCTCCGGCCCAGCGTCCGTGACGGGTACGACCTCCACGCCCGTCCCCGCCTTCGCCTTCTGGCGCCGAGCCGTTCGCGGTGTGGGAGAGGGCGAGTGGTGGCCTTGCCCGATGCCGTCCGGGGGGAGGTGGCCGTCTGGGGGGAGGTCGAGGAGGGCGGCAAGGGTTTCGGCGCCGGAGACGCCGTCGATGGCCGCGTGATGCACCTTCGTGTAGACCGCGACCCGCCCGCCCCGCAGGCCCTTGATCAGGTGCATCTCCCACAGCGGTCGCGTGCGGTCGAGCCGGCGGGCGTGGATCTCGGCCACCGCCTCGGCGAGCCGGCGGTCGTCGCCCGGCGCGGGCAGGGTCAGTTCGAAGAGGTGGTGGTCGATGTCGAAGGCGGGGTCGGCGACCCAGTAAGGGTGGTCGAGCCCCAGCGGCACCTCGGCCAGGCGCAGGCTGAGCGCGGGGGAGAGGTGCAGGCGTGCCTGCAGCAGCGCCGCCAGCGAGTCGCGGTCCACGGCCCCGTCCGCCGGGTCGAGCACCGCCAGCCCCGCCACGTGCGCGACGGTGGTGGCCGTCTCCACATGGAGGAACTGCGCGTCGAGCGCGGTCAGCTGACGCATCGGCTCTCCTTTTCCCTGGGATGCGGGCAGCATCACATGACGGGATTTCTGGAAGGTTTCCCGCCGAGTCCTCCAGATGAATTCGGCCGCGCCGGACCCGGCCTTTCCCGTAATCAAGGACGAGGCCGGGGATTGTTGCCTTTTCCTAGTCGAGAACGACGTGCACGGGATGGCGCACGACCGCGTCGAAGTGGTAGCCGAAGGGATGGCGAGGCCGGGTGAGCGGCTGCGTGGCGCCGGTCTCGTCGGTGGCGCGGGCCATCAGCAGGCGGGTCCCGGTGCGCCGGGGCGTCCACTCCACGTGCCACGGCAGCCAGGCTTTCGCCAGGTGGTGACCATGGTGCTCGGCCATGCGCCAGGTGAGCCCGCCGTCCGTGCTCACCTCGACGCGGACGATCCTGCCCTGCCCCGACCATGACCGCCCGCGCAGGATCCGCGTCCTCGACAACGGCACCCGCGCATTCCACGCCAGCTCGAAAGCACTCTTCACCGGCTGCGTGGTGACGTCCGGGTAAAAGACGGTGTTCCATGGAGTGAAGAGCGGAACGGTGGAGACTTCCAGCTCCCCGAGCCATTTGATGGACGCGATTCCCACCCATCCCGGCACCACCAGCCGCACCGGAAATCCGTGGTCGGGAGGGAGCGGCACGCCGTTCATTTCGTACGCCACGAGCACGTCGTCCATGGCCTTGTCGATGGGCAGCGGCCGGCGTACGTGGCCGTGCTCCTCGAACGGCGCGTCGAGCCCGATCGCCAGCACGTCCACCGCTTCGGGCAGCACTTCGACCTCCTTGAGCAGCTGCTTCAGCGGCACCCCGCGCCAGCGCGCCACCCCGATACCGCCGAGGCCCCACTGGGTGCCGGGTGCGCCGTCGTGCTGCTGCGTCCGGTAGAAGCGCCGCCCGTTGCCGGCGCACTCCAGCGCCACGTCGTACGTACGGGACGGCATGGCCCGCAGCTCGTCATGAGTGAACGCCCGTGGCCGCCGCACCCCCGGGCCGTGCACCTGCAGCCGCCAGGTGGTGACGTCGATGAGCGGGGTGGAGGTGTGGTTGCGGACGAAGAACCGGTCGTTCGGCGTGTGGTAGCCCAGCCCGGCCATGGCCTCCCACCGCATCTCGGCGCTGTTGCCGTGCACCCGGAACAGGTGGTCGGGCAGCGGCTTGATGATCGGCGCCGTGGCTTGCCTCATGCAGCATCACCTCGTTGTGACTATTTCCTACCTGGAAACCATTTAATCTCCTGCGGCTGACTCCGCGCGCCCTTCCTTGACGAAATCTGCCTCACCTGCTCCGGAACGTTCCACACCCGGACACCTACCCGCCCCCTCATCCCCCCACCAACCCTCACTAACAGGAACTCTCCCCTGATGCGCCGCCGATACGAAACGACTGCACCGTAAGGGGCGGCCGTGTCGCCGGCCGCAGGGTGAGGAACCCTCGTCTGATGTGCCGTTGGTGCGTGCCGGCTGGAGCGTGATGGGTGGCCGTGTTGCCGGCCGGAGGGTGAGGGGCTCTCGTTTGATGTGCCGTCGATGCGTGAGGCTGCCTGTGAAGGATGGCCGTGTCATCGAGGGGGAGGTGAGGAATTCTCGCCTGAGTTGCCGTCGATGTGCGGCGGCTGCACCGTAAGGGGGGCCGGGTCGGTGAGCGGAGGGTGTTGAGCGGGCGTGAGCGAGGCGTGCGTGGACAGGCTCCTTGGACAGGCCCCGTGGACAGGCCCCGTGGACAGGCTCCGTGGACGGGCCCCGTGGACAGGCTCCTTGGACAGGCTCCTTGGACGGGCCCCGTGGACGGGCCCCGTGGACGGGCCCCGTGGACGGCGGCAGCTCCGCCCGCTTGTCGTGCTTCGTGCCGGGCCTCGTACGGACGGGAGCCGCCCGGGCGAACCGGCCGTGCGTCACCGGCCCAGGAAGGCGAGCAGCCGATCGAGGGGCCAGGTGTTGATGACGTCGTCCGTGGTCAGCCAGGCCCGCTGTGCGATGCCGACCCCGAACCGCTGGTGGGCCAGGTGCGGGATGGCATGGGAGTCGCTGTCGATGGAGAACTTCACCCCGTGGTGCCGCGCCAGCCGCACGAGGTCGGACGGCAGGTCGGAGCGGTCGGGATAGGAGTCGATCTCCATGGCGGTGCCGGTGCGCGCGGCGGCGCGGAAGACGGCGTCCCAGTCGGCGTCGACGGCGGGCCGCTTGCCGATCTTGCGCGTGGTGGGGTGGCCGATGATGTCGACATAGGGGTTTTCGCAGGCCGCGATGAACCGCCGGGTCATCTCGTCGCGCGACATCGTGAAGTGGGAGTGCACCGAGGCCACGCACACGTCGAACTCCCGCAAAATCTCCCCGGGCCAGTCGACCGAGCCGTCGGGCGCGATGTTGAGCTCGGTGCCGTGGAGCAGCCGCATGTCCGGATAGCGCGCCTGCAGCTCGGCCACCCGCCCCCGCTGCTCCAGCGCCTTGTCCAGGGTCATGCGCTGCATCGCGAGGTCGGGCGCGTGGTCGGTGACCGCGTAGTAGGAGTAGCCGCGCACGTGACCGGCGGCCACCATGTCCTCAAGGCTCGCGATGCCGTCGGTGAGGTCGGTGTGGGTGTGCAGGTCGCCCTTGAGGTCGCCCAGCTCGACCAGCACCGGCAGCTCGCCCGCCAGCGCCGCCTTGACCTCGCCGCCGTCCTCGCGCAGCGGCGGTGGCACGTAGTGCATGCCCAGGGCGTGGTAGATGTCCTCCTCGGACTCGGCGGCGATCACCCGGTCGCCCTCGAACAGCCCGTATTCGGACAGCTTCCAGCCCTTCTTCACCGCCATCTCACGGATGGCGACGTTGTGCTCCTTGGAGCCGGTGAAGTATTGCAGCGCCGCGCCCCACGACCCGGCCGGCACCACCCGCAGGTCGACCTGGATGCCGGCGGTGGTGCGGATGGAGGTCTTCTTGTCGCCGGCGGCGATGACCTCGGCGACATAGGGCTGGGCGCGGAAGTCGTCCATGATCGACTCGGGCGCGACGGCGAGGATGTCGATGTCGCCGATGGTGTCCTTCATGCGCCGCAGCGACCCGGCGTAGGCGATGCGCTCGGCCTTGAGCGACCCCATGACCTGCTCGGCCAGGGCCATCGCGATGCCGATGTGCACCCGGCGGCCCGACTGCTCGAGCTGCTCGACGCCCTTGAGCAGGTTGGCCAGGGTCTTGGGGCCGAGGCCCTTGACGCCGTCGAGGCGGCCCGAGGTGATGGCCTCGCTCAGGGCCACCGTGGAGTCGATGCCGAAGTCCTCGTACAGCATGATCGCGGTCTTGGGGCCGAGCGAGGGCACCTTGGTCAGCCGCCGCACGCCGTCGGGGACGCGCCCGCGCAGGTCGTCGAGCTGGCGAAAGCTCCCGCGCTGCAGGAACTCCTCCATCTTCTTCGCGATCGCCTCGCCGACCCCGGGGACCGAGCGCACGTCGACGATCGAGATGTCCTCAGGGAAGCCCGCGATGGCCTTGGCCGCCTTCTGGTAACTGCGCACCCTGAAGGCGTCGCCGCCGGTGAGCGCGAACAGCTCCGCGTATTCCTGCAGCGCCGCCGCAGCCTCCTCGTTTGCCCGCATGCCCATACCTTAGGACCTCGCTCCGACAATCTTGCGCGCCCGCGAGCGAGGCCCCAGGGCAGGTGTCAGAAGCGGACCTCGCGCGGCCGGTACGGCTGCTCCAGGAAGGCCGCCTCGTCGTCCGACAGCGTCACCGAGACGGCGGCCAGCGCGTCGTCAACGTGCCGTTCCTTCGTGGCGCCGACGATGGGCGCGGTGATCTCGGAGCGCCGCAGCATGGCGGTCTCGGCCGACGAGCCCGCCCTGGCCAGCACGCCGCGCGCGCCAGCGGGCTCCACGGGATGACGCCCACGCCCTGGTCGGCGCAGAGCGGCAGCATCTCGCGCTCCTCCTCGCGGTAGAGGAGGTTATAGCTCTGCATTTCATGCATGATGTGCTCCAAGAGCCCGACAGCATCCCCCGTTCCGGTCGTCTCCTACGCTCGCATCTCAGCGGACGGCAAGGGCGACGAACACGGAGTACGCGACCACCACAAGGTCAACGGTGAGACCGCCATGAGGTACGGATGGACGGTCGTCCACGAGTTCACCGACAACGACAAGTCGGCGGCGAAGGCCGACGTCGTGCGCGACGGTTTCGAAGCCATGCTGAAGGCGCTGAAGGCGGGCAAGCTGCCTGACGGTAGGACGGTCTCAGGCGTCGTGGTGCTGGCCGACGATCGGCTGACCCGCCGTCCAGGCGATTACGAACGGTTCGTGGAGGCGTTCACATACCGGGCCGGTCGCGTGTTCGCCGACGCGCGGGGCACCAAGGACCTGTACAGCGAGGACGTGGAGAGCATGGGCCTGTTCGGGGCCGTCATCTCCAAGATGGAGGTCCGCAAGATGCAGCGCCGCATGCGCCGCTCACACCGGGCTCGAGCGGAAGAGGGCAGGCCCTCAGGCGGGCCGCGTCCGTTCGGCTGGAAGTCCGACCGGTTGACCCTCGACAAGGTGGAGGCCGATCTTCTGCGGCGGGCGGCTGCCGACTTCCTCACCGGGCGCTCTCTGCACTCGATCGTCATGGAGTGGCAGGGCATGGGCATCAAGACCTCGCTCGGGAACGACTGGAGCGTGCGGTCCTTGAAGGTGGCGTTGCTGAGCCCTCGTATCTGCGGCTGGCGCGAACTGGATGGGGAACTGGTTCGGGACGCGAGCGGCGAACCCGTGCAGGGCAAATGGGCTCCGATCATCACGGGCGACGAGTGGAACGCGATCCGAGCCGTGTTCGGCGCACGCAAGGGACACTTCATAGGGAGGGACGGGAAGATCGGGAAGCGGCATCCCACCGACTACCGGGACCCCACATACCTGCTGTCAGGCATCCTGCGCTGCGGCAACACACTGCCAGACGGCAACCTCTGCAACACGCCTCTGCGGGTCAACCGGGGCAAGGACGCGCTCCACCACGTGTACACGTGCCTGAGCAAGGCCGAAGGAGGTTGCGGGGGCGTTTCCAGGCGCGGTGATCTGGTGGACCTCTTCGTCTCCGAGGCGGTCCTGGCGAAGCTCGAAGAGGGCACGCTGGTCGATGCGTCGGACGATGGGGGGTGGGACAAGGAAGAGCTGTTGAAGGACTCGGTCAGCCGCTTGGAGGAACTGACCAGGCAGTGGCAGGCGAAGGCGATTGGCAACGAACTGTTCTTCTCGCTCGCACCCGGCTTGGAGAAGGAGATCGCCGACTACCGCGCCGAGAAGAACAAGCGCGACGCCTCTGCCAAGCTCCGGCAGTCACGAACGGTGACCGACTTCGAGAAGATCCGGAAGCGGTGGTACCTGCCCGAGGACGAGGGCGGCCTGCCGATCTCGACCAAGCGGACGTACATTCGGGAGGCGTTGCACGCAGTGATCATGTATCCGGCAGGCAAGGGAAACAAGAAGTTCGACCCCGACAAGCTCGACCCTATTTGGCGGGAAAACTGATTCGGGACGTCCGAGACGTCTTCCTGCTCAGGGGAGGGGCCGTCCCTTGCTTTTCAGGGAATGGTCCTCGGCCAGGTCTTCCAGGGCTACACCGTGGCGGAGCATCGCTGTGCCCTGGTGTCGGTGTGGGTCGGCCTCGTCGTGTGGTGCGACTGCGAACGGTTCTGGTGGCGTACGGGCTGGGACGAGGGCAGGAAGCGCGCCGTCTATGCCTGGCATCCCATTCTGGAGCCAGCCAGAGCCGCCCGCCGAGTTGCCCGCCGTTATGCCGACGTTCGCCGATCCCAGCCCTGGTCTGGAGAGATCTTCTCTGTGGCCGCCGAATCTGCTCAAAGGTCGAGCACGGCGTGACCGGGCAAAGCTTGTGGCGGCTGTCTGGATGCCGCGTCCGGATCTCCAGCATGGAGCACAGTCCGACGACGACACGAGTGTTCGGATCGCTGATGACTGGTCACAGCGGGGTGGGTGATCTCCGTCATGCGTAATAGCCGCCTTGCGTTCGTTCAGCTCGATGGGCCAGCGGGTGATCTGCCGCAGGGCATACGACGCTGGATGGTGCACTGGGATGATCTCACCGAGCTGCCTCGACAGTTCGGCATGCCTGGACTGAGGAAACGGAGCCTTGAAGGTTGATTTCGCCATCCCGGTGCGCCCTAATCCCAAAAGAGGGCGTCCCTAACAATTCTTGCACTCGCTGTACAGTAAGGTGTCTGTCTCCATGGAGATGGACCTTACTTGCCCCTTTTGGTTCCGTCGGAAAAAGGTCTGAGATGCCATTTAGCCTCGCTTCATGGTTTCCGTCCGGCGCCACTTGCGGCGTCTCAGGAGCGGCAAGATCGTTTGGGTTAGAGCCCACAAGAGACGCGGCCCCTCCGCTTCCGCTCCCGCGCCTGTGCCCAGCTCCGATGCTGGTGGGCCTGGCGCTTTCTGGTTCGTGTTGGCCGCCCTGATCGTTATCGGGCTTCTGTCGGGCGGCGTCGCGACCTATGTGAATTCGACACCGGTCGCTTCCGAGACGAACGAGGCGTCACGGTCGGCGACTCCTCGTCCGGCCAGCCTTCCGCCGGGTCCTGAAGGGAGGCTGGCCGCGCAACTTCGTGACGCGAGAAAGAACGCGGGACTGTCGCAGAAAGAGGTCAGCGTGCGGACCGGAATCGCCCAATCGACGATCAACGATTTTGAGCGCGCACTGGCCGTCCCAAGTGCTGAGAGCATGCAGGCGCTCTATTCCGTCTATGAGCCCTCGTACGACGAGTGGACTGCGCTCGTAGTCACCCGATCCGAGATTCGCTAGCAGGTCGGCCGGATGATGCGATGGGCCAGGGCTGAGGAACGAAGCCCTGGACCGTCGATCGCCCCCAGCCCCGAACGCCGATCAACCCGGCTCTGGCGATCGTGGGGAGACCTTCAGGCCTGTGTTACCAAGTCGCACATAGTCCATGAATCTCACCCTATGTCGGGCTTAGCGGGGGCATGTCTACCGGCATGAGACCTCGAGTGCGGCCGCTGCCACCCGACGAGTGGGACGACTTCACGAAGGCGAACCCGTACAACGTGTTCGCCACCCTCGCCCGCCACCCCGGCCTCTATCGCGCCTGGTTACGCTTCGGCGGCGCGCTGCTGGACGGCGCGCTCCCCGCCCGCGACCGCGAGCTGGCCATCCTGCGCACCGCCCACCACTGCCACAGCGCCTACGAGTGGGTCCAGCACGTCCGCATGGCCCGCCAGGCGGGGCTCACCGACCAGGAGATCGACTCCGTGCGCCGTCCCGACGCGCTCTGGCCGGTCGAGGACCTGCTCGTGCTGCAGGTGGCCGACGACCTGCACTACGCGGGCGACCTGACCGACGCGACCTGGGCGGCGCTGTGCGACCGCTATGACGAGCCGGCCAGGATCGAGCTGGTCATGCTGGTCGCCCACTACCGCATGCTGGCGCTGGTGCTCAGGACCTTCAGGGTGCAGATCGAGGAGTGATCATCGTGACGCCCGGCACCGAGCCCATCGAGGCCAGCGCCTTGCCGGCGTCGGCGAGCCCGATCGTGCGGGTGACGAGCTGGTCGGGGTGCAGGACGCCGGCCCTGATCATCTCCAGCATCGGCGGATAGGCGTGGGCGGCCATGCCGTGGCTGCCGAGCAGCCGCAGCTCGTGGGCGATCACCCGGCCCATGGGGATCGGCGTCGGCCCGCCGGGCAGCAGCCCGACCTGGACGTGGCGGCCGCGGCGGCGCAGGCTCTCGACGGAGGCCGCGCAGGTCTGGGGGCTGCCCAGCGCGTCGAGCGAGACGTGCGCCCCGCCCCTGGTCAGCTCCCTCACCTGGGCGGCGGCGTCGCCGTCCGAGCCGTTGACGAAGTGGGTGGCGCCGGCCAGCTCGGCCAGGTGCAGCGCGTCGGTGCTGATGTCGACCGCGACGACCCTGGCGCCGGCCGCCGTGGCGATCATGATGGCGGACAGGCCGACGCCGCCGCAGCCGTGCACCGCCACCCACTCGCCGGGCCGCACCTCGCCGACCTGGGCCACGGCGCGGAACGCGGTGGCGAACCTGCAGCCCAGCCCGGCCGCGGTGGCGTAGGCCATGTCCTCGGGTACGGCGACCAGATTGACGTCGGCGTGGTCGATGGCGACGTACTCGGCGAAGGAGCCCCAATGCGTGAAGCCCGGCTGCGTCTGCCGCTCGCAGACCTGCTGGTCGCCGGTCGCGCAGGCGGCGCAGGAGCCGCAGGCGCAGATGAACGGCACCGTGACCCGCGCCCCCTGCCGCCAGCCGCGCACGTCGGAACCGACCGCCTCGACCACGCCGGCCAGCTCGTGGCCTGGCACGTGGGGCAGGACCTTGATGTCGGGGTCGTGTCCCTGCCAGCCGTGCCAGTCGGACCGGCACAGGCCCGTCGCCTCGACTCTGATCACCGCTCCGTGCGGGGCGGGGGAAGGGTCGGGCAGCTCACGTACGTCGAGCTCACCACCGAAGATGTCAAAGGCAACCGCGCGCATCTCATGAGCTTAGAGCGCGTCGCCGCAGGTCGCGCAAGGCCCAGGGGGGGCAGAGGACGGATCCGTACAGGATCGCAGATCCTGCCCTTGACCTGGAGGTTCACCGGAAAACGTGTTAACGGCGGCCTCCTGGACAGAAGACGGCGATGGGAAAGGATCTCGACAAGGAACGATTTACCGAGGCGGAGTTCACCCGCTTCGGCGAGCGTTGCGAGCAGCAGCTCGGTGTCCTGCGCGAGCTGCTCGCCACCCCCGGCTTCGGCGAGGGCCCGATCACGATCGGGGCCGAGCTGGAGCTCTTCCTGATCGACGAGGAAGGACGGCCGCTGCCGCGCAACAGCCAGGTGCGCGACGCTCTCGACGACCCCCGCGTGGTGCTGGAGCTGGGCCGCTACAACATAGAGGTCAACCTGACCCCGACGCCGCTGGCGGGCCGGCCGTTCGAGGCCATGGGCGCGGAGGTGCAGGAGGCGATCACCAAGGTCGACGGCGCGGTGACCGGCGGCGGCGCGCTGCCCATCGGCATCCTGCCGACGCTCGACACCGAGGACTTCACGCTGGGCGCGATGAGCGACCAGAACCGCTACCGCGCCATGAGCAGGGGGCTGCGGCGGCTGCGGCTCGAGCCGTTCCTGGTCAAGATCGACGACCTGGAGCTCTCCGTCGAGGACGTGATCCTGGAGAGCGCCAACACCTCCTGGCAGGTGCACATCCGCACCCCTCCGGAGCGCTTCGCCCGGTTGTTCAACGCGGCGCAGCTCGCGATCGGGCCGGTGCTCGCGGCGTGCGGCAACTCGCCGTTCTTCCTGGGCCGCGAGCTGTGGGAGGAGACGCGGATCGCGCTCATGGAGGAGGCCGCTGACGACCGCGACGTGCAGCGGCCCGAGCGCAGGGACGGGCGGGTGACGTTCGGCTCCGACTGGGTGCGCGAGGGCGCGCACGAACTGTTCGAGCGGTACGTACGCGACTACGACCCCATCGTGCCCGACCTCACCGAGGGCGCGGACCCGCACGAGGTGCCCGAGCTGCGGCTGCACCAGGGCACGATCTGGCAGTGGAACCGCCCCGTCTACGACCCCGCCGACGGCGGTCACCTGCGCATCGAGATGCGCGCCCTGCCCGCCGGGCCCTCCTGCGCTGACATGGCCGCCAACACGGCGTTCCTGCTGGGGCTGACGCTGTCGCAGGCCGAGCGGGACCTGACCGGCTACCGCTTCGCGCAGGCGTACCAGAACTTCTACCGCGCGGCCATGGACGGGCTGGACGCCAAGCTGTCCTGGCCCGGCACGGAGGGCGAGCACGAGGCCGCGGAGCTGGTGCTGTCGCTGCTGCCCGAGGCGCGGGAGGGGCTGCTGAAGGCGGGGGTGACGCCGTCCGACGCGGATCGGTCCCTGGACGTGATCGCGCAGCGCACCCGGCTGCGGCGGACCGGGTCGGTGTGGCAGCGGGAGGCGCTCGCGCGCTTCGGCGGCGACCGGCGGCGCATGGTGCGGCGTTATCGCGAGCTGGCTCTGTCGGGGATGCCCGTGCATTTGTGGAAGTGACGGCAAACCATATTTCTCGCTCATCCGTCAAACTGGTCAAGAGACGGAAAAGGTGAGGAAGTTATGGCGGCATCGGGGATGGTATCCACCGATACAGCGCCTTATGTGCTGAATCGGGCTACGGGCGATCTGGCGGAAGGAGCGGACAAACTCGCCGGAGAAATCGGCAGCACCGCCGTGGAGGCGGTGCTCGCCAACGCCAACAGGACGGGGAGGAACAAGGGCGCGGCGGCCGCGATGGGCTCGATGAAGCCCAGGCCGGACGTCTGGTACGCCTTCGACGACAAGGACCAGGACACCGCCGACTGGTACCCCCAGGGGCTGACCGGCAGCGACGACTCGGGGAACATCGGCGTCCCGGCCTTCATGATCAGCTGGTATTTCCGGCCGACGGCCGGCGAACGGGGCATCAGGGTGTCGTTCCTCAGCCCCCAGACGCTCACATATCAGCACGCGCTGCTGGTGCTGGCCAAGCCCGACGGGTCGTACGGGCCGATCAACATCCACGCGGGCGGCGTCGCCTGCTTCGGCGACCTGCTCTATGTCGCCGACACCACGCGCGGCCTGCGCGTCTTCGACCTCAACAAGGTGCTCGACCTGCGCACGGCGCAGAAGGACCTCGGCGACGGCGACCGCATCGGGCGGCACGGCGGCAAGCTGCACGCCTTCGGCTACCGCTACGTCATCCCCCAGACCGACTTCTGGCGGGTCGCCACGGCCGGGCCGCGCTTCTCGTACGTCGCGATCGACCGCAGCGGCGACACCCCCAGGCTCGTCACCGGCGAGTACCGCGACCCCGGCACGGACGGGTGGGTCGCGCGGTGGCCGCTCGACCTGGAGGGCGGGGCGCCAGAGGACGCCTACGTCACGGGGCACGCCAAGATCCAGGGCGCGGTGTCGTACGACGGGAAGTGGTACCTCAGCCAGGCCGTCAACTCCACCACCAACGGCAGGCTGCGGGTCTTCGACGGCGACACGGCGACGACCAGGCCGTTCCCCATCGGGCCCGAGGACCTCACCGTGCAGGACGGCAAGCTGTGGAGTGTCACCGAGTTCCGGGGCAAGCGCACGGTCTTCGGCGTGCCCCTATAGCCGCAGGTGCTCCTGCAGGATCTCCCGGTAGCGGCGGTCGAAGCCGTCGTAGCGGGCCCGCAGCCCGGCGCCCGGCCAGCCGGCCGGCAGCAGCTCGTCCGGCAGCAGCGGATCGGCCAGCAGATGGCGCAGCACCGCGGCCGAGACCAGGAAGCCATCGGCCAGGTCGCCGGTGTCCAGCGCCCGGTCGAGAGCGCGCTCCAGCCGCGCCGCCTCCGCGGCCCAGCCGTCGAGGTCCCACAGCAGGGGAGTGGGGTCGTCGTGCGGGCGGCCGTCGATGAGCGTGCACTGCGCGGTGACGGTCTCGGGCCAGTCGCGCACCAGGTTCGCCGGACGCAGCCAGGTGCCCTCGCGCAGCTCCGCCAGGCGCAGCGCGGTCATCGTGTGACGGAACGCGGCCCGGTCGGCGGGCGCGCGGCGCTCGGCGGTGACCACGACCACCTCCCACGTGCCGTCCCACGGCTTGACGTGCGGGTCACGGCTCTCGTCCTGCCTGGCCTGGCGCTCGACCAGGCGCTGCGACAGCGCGTACGCGCCGCCCTCCTGCACCAGATCGCCCGCCGCGACCATGCGCGACAGGGCAACCCTGACGGTGCCCTCCGCGATGCCGAACAGCGCCCCGATGCGCACCAGGTGACGGGCCGGCAGGCGCGGCGGGTGGCTGCCGAGCAGTGCGCTCAGCACCGCCGACCGGGCGCTCAACGTTCCGTTACGCTCTTCCATCGCGTGTCGATTATATGTAACACTCGCGGGTATGGGCCGGTATCTCGTCGAGCCGTTCGACCACAGCGACCGTTACGCCACCGAGCGCTACCAGGGCGCGGAAGGCCGCAACTGGTGGCGCTGCGACCCCACGCTGCACCTGCTCATGCGCCGCCGGCTGGGTGACGGCTACGCCTGGGCCGAGCCGCACCTCGACCGGCTGGGCGCGCTGATGGGCGGGCTCGTCGCGCGCTCCGCCGAGGAGACCGATCGCAACCCGCCGCGGCTGGAGAAGTACGACAAGTGGGGCAGGGACGTCAGCCAGGTCGTCATGCCGCCGTCCTTCCACGCCGCCCGCGACGCGCTCATGGCCGACAACTTCACCTCGCCCGCGTTCGCCGAGCAGGCCAGGGTCCATGGGGCCGACCCTGCCGCGCTGGGGGCCGCGTGGACGTACCTGCTCGATCAGGCCGACATCGGGATGGGCTGCGCGCTCGGCACCGGCGGGGACATGGTGGTCTCGCTCGCCGAGAAGCACGCGCCCGCGGACGTACGCGACCGGGTCAGGGAGATCTTCGCCAACGGCTTCTACTCCGGCGAGGCCGCTCAGATGTTCACCGAGCGGACCGGCGGCTCCGACCTCGCCGCGCTGGAGAGCGCCGCCACGCCCGCCGGGGACGCGTGGCTGCTGACCGGGCTGAAGTGGTTCGCCTCCAACGCCAACGGCTCCGCCTTCGTCGTGCTCGCCCGGCTGCCCGAGGGGGCGGTGGCGCCGTTCCTGGTGCTGTGGGAGCGGCGGGACGGCAGCCGCAACGGCGTACGGATCCGGCGGCTCAAGGACAAGCTCGGCACCCGGTCGGTGGCGTCGGCCGAGGTCGAGTTCACCGGTGCGGAAGCCTTCCTCCTCGCCGGCCCCGGCCCCGGCTCCGGCTCCGGATCGGGGCTCGGCACGATGATGAAGCTCACGAACGCCTCCCGCCTCGGTGTCGCCATGATGGGCGTCGGTGTGGCCAGGCGGGCGCTCGTCGAGTCGATCTGCTACGCCGCCGCCCGCGAGGCGTTCGGCCGGCCGCTCATCGAGCAGCCCCTGATGCGCCGCAAGCTGGGCGAGCTCATCGTCGAGGTCGAGGCCGCGCAGGCCATGGTCTTCGACGGCCACACCGGGCCCCGGCTGCGGCTCGGGCCCGCCCTCATCAAGCTGCGCGCCTCCCGGCTCGGCGTCACCGCCGCCGGCGACGCGATCGAGGTGCACGGCGGCAACGGCTACATCGAGCAGTGGCCCGTCGCCCGGCTGCTGCGCGACGCCCAGGTCAACCCGATCTGGGAGGGCGGCGACAACATCCTCTGCCTCGACGTGCGCAGGGCCATGGAGAAGGAGCAGGCCCACCTGCCCTTCCTCGCCCACCTGCGGACGCTCGCCACCTCCGACCTCGTCCGCACCCGCATCGAGGACCTCGCCAAGGCGATCGAAGCCTGGTCGTCCCTCGAACGCGCCACCGCCGAGGCGAGGTTGTACCCCCTGGCTCAATTCATGGCCGACGTCTACGCCGCCGCCCTCCTGGAGGACCAGGCCACCTGGGGCCTGGACGACGACCGCAAGGCCCTGGTCGCGCGCCTCTACGCGGAGACGCACCTCACCGACCCCGGCCCCCTGCGCGGCCTCGACCGCCCCGCCGCCGACCCTTTCGACACGCTGCTGGCAGGCGCCGTCACCCTCTGAACACCTCATCGAGGACCGGAATGGCCAGCACCCGGGTCAGCCAGGCGTGGAGTTGTAGGGGATCGGTGCAGGCGGAGATGCGGGCGCGGAGATCGTCGGGGAGGTCGATGTGCCGGGCGTCCAGCGCCGTCATGAGCGCCGCCGCCAACCCCGCGGCCCTCCCCTCCGTAAGGCCCGCCGTCCTCCCTCGTGCGCGGCCTTCGGCGAAGCCGCGGTCGTAGTGTTCCTGGGCGAAATGAGCGAGTGTCGCCGTGTCAGGCGCCATGATCTCCTCCGAGTCGAGCCGACGGCTGCCCTGTCATCGTGAACAGGTCGTCGATGGTCGCGGCGGTCGGGACGCGGGTCAGCCAGGTGTGGAGTTGTGCGGGGTCGGTGCAGGCGGAGATGCGGGCGCGGAGATCGTCGGGGACGTCGATGCGACGGGCGTCCAGCGCCGTCATGAGCGCCGCCGCCAACCCCGCGGCCCTGCCCTCCTCCCTGCCTTCGGCTAGGCCGGTCGCGAAGCCTTCTGCGAATCCGCGGGCGAAATATTCTCTCGCGAAAGGACTGTAGACCGGCCAATCGGCGGACAAAAGAGAAATGTGGTCATTGGTCGTTTCGGTGGAGGTATCCCGCCCGGTCGTGTCCACGGGCGAGCCTGTGAGCTGCGGCATGGCGTCCATCCTTGCATCAAGGAAAGGCAAAGCGATGGGTTTTCGCGTTTGTTCGCCGGGGGCTGAGGGTTGCACTCTAAAGGCGTTCGTCTAAATTGCGCCGATATATGGATGCAAAGTCGTGTGGCTGGTCGGGGGCGGGGCGTCGGCGTACGCTCGGGGCGTTCTCCGAGGAGTTCGCACGCTTGCCCGAGGAGGGTCGCATGACCGTACGCGTGGAGCGCCAGGGCGCGGTCACTACCGTGGTGATCAGCCGGCCGGAGGCGCGTAACGCCGTCGATCGCAAGACCGCCGACGCGCTGGCCGAGGCGTTCAGGGACTTCGAGGCCAGTGACGCCGACGTGGCCGTGCTGTGGGGCGAGGGCGGGACGTTCTGCGCCGGAGCCGATCTCAAAGCCCTCGACAACCACGTCGGCGAGGAGGGCGACGGCCCCATGGGGCCGACCAGGATGCGGCTCGGCAAGCCGGTCATCGCGGCCGTCGCAGGGCACGCCGTCGCGGGCGGGCTGGAGCTCGCGCTCTGGTGCGACCTGCGGGTGGCCGAGGAGGACGCCGTGTTCGGGGTGTTCTGCCGCCGGTGGGGGGTGCCGCTCATCGACGGCGGCACCGTACGGCTGCCGCGCCTCATCGGCACGTCCAGGGCCATGGACCTGATACTCACCGGGCGGCGGGTCGGCGGGCGGGAGGCGTACGAGATGGGGCTGGCCAACCGGCTCGTCCCCACCGGCACCGCCAGGCGGCACGCCGAGGAGCTGGCCGCGCGCATCGCCCGCTTCCCGCAGGCGTGCTTGCGCGGCGACCGGATGTCGGTGCTGGAGCAGGACGGGCTGGACGAGGCGGACGCGATGCGCAACGAGCTGCGCCACGGCCTGGTGTCGCTCCCCGACGCCTCCGACGGCGCCGCCCGCTTCGCCTCCGGCGCCGGCCGCCACGGCGCCTTCCCGGCTTGAGCTTCGCGCCGTTCCGGCCGATAACCGGATCCGCGCCTTCCCGCTCTCCCGCGCGCCGCTCTCCCGCGCGCCGCTCTCCCGCGCGCCGCTCTCCCGCGCGCCGTCCTCCCGGGCCGTCCTCGGGCGCCGCCCTCCCAGGGCGCGGTGCTTTTCGGGTCCCGGAGGTTGTCGGTGGTGGCGCGTATCGTGATCGTATGGCTGACATCGAGGTCGCCGGGCGTGAGGTCCGCATCACCAGCCCCGACAAGGTGGTCTTTCCGCGGTCCGGGCACACCAAGCTCGACCTGGTCCGCTACTACCAGACGGTGGGTGAGGCGGCGTTGCGGGGCGTCCACGGGCGGCCGATGGTGCTCAAGCGGTTCGTGCACGGCATCGAGGAGGAGGCGTTCTTCCAGAAGCGGGCCCCGGCCAAGCGGCCCGGCTGGATCGAGGTGGCCGAGCTCAAATACCGCTCGGGGCTGAGCGCCGAGGAGGTCGTCTGCACCGACCTCGCGCAGCTCCTGTGGGTGATCAACCTGGGCTGCGTCGACCTCAACCCCCATCCCGTACGCTCCGACGACCTGTCGCGGCCCGACGAGCTGCGCATCGACCTCGACCCCGTGCCGGGCGTTCCGTGGGCAGACGTGCTGGCCACGGCGCAGGTGGCGCGGGAGGTGCTGGCCGACCACGGCCTGGTCGCCTGGCCCAAGACGTCGGGGTCGCGCGGCTTCCACGTCTATGCCCGGATCGAGCGGCGGTGGCCGTTCTCGAAGGTGCGCAAGGCTGCCGAGACGGTGGCCCGCGAGGTTGAGCGGCGCGCCCCCGACCTGGCGACCAGCCGGTGGTGGAAGGAGGAGCGCCACGGGGTGTTCGTCGACTTCAACCAGAACGCCTATGACCGTACGGTGGCCTCCGCCTACTCCGTGCGCGCGGTCGAGGACGCCCGGGTGTCCACGCCGCTGACCTGGGACGAGGTGCCTGACTGCCATCCTGAGGCGTACACGATCGAGACCGTCCCCGCGCGGCTGGCCGAGCGCGGCGACCCGTGGGAGGACATCGACCTGCATCCCGGCTCCCTCGACGGCCTGCTTGAGCTGGCCGAGGAGCTGGGCCCCGCGCCCAAGCCGCCCAAGGGCACCGGGCGCAGGCGCCAGACCAAGCCGCTGATCGAGATCGCCAGGGCCGAGCACAAGGACGAGGCGATGGCCGGGTTCGAGCGGTGGAAGGCCCGCCATCCCGAGGTCGCGGCCCGGCTCGAGCCCGCCGACGTGCTGGTCGACGGCATGCGGGGGCGCAGCAGCGTGTGGTACCGCATCCGGGTCAACCTGCAGCACGTCCCCGAGGACGAGCGGCCCCCGCAGGAGCCGCTCGAGGTCGACTACGACCCCTGGCACCCCTCAAGCTCGTCGGGCTCGTCGGACTGACGGGCTTGCGGGCTTGCGGGCCGGCGGGCCGAGGCGGTGAGGCTCGTCAGCGGCCTGAGATCAGGTTGGCGAGGTGGGCGTAGGCCGAGGTGCGGGTGCCGCGCTCGTTCTCGTGCCGGTCGGCCGCCCTGAACAACGCGTAGATGAGCTGCACGCCCACCCACCGCAGCGGCTCCGGCTCCCACTGCCGCACCTGCCGCCCCACCCACGGCAGCCCCGTCAGCGGGGTGTCGCGGCGCAGCACCAGGTCGCGCAGGGTGCGTCCGGCCAGGTTGGTGGTGGTGACGCCGCTGCCGACGTAGCCGCCGGCCCAGCCGAGCCCGCTGGCGTGGTCGAGGTGCACGGTCGAACACCAGTCGCGCGGCACGCCGAGCACACCGCACCACGCGTGCGCCACCGGCACGTCCACGGCGGCGGGGAAGAGCTTGACCAGCATCCGCCACAGCAGCGCGACGGTCTGCGCCTGGGTGGCCCCCCGCCGGTCGGTACGCGAGCCGAACCGGTACGGCACTCCCCGCCCCCCGATGGCGATGCGGTCGTCGGCGGTGCGCTGGGCGTAGATGTAGGCGTGGGCCTCGTCCTCCAGCAGCTCGCCGCCCTGCCAGCCGATGTGCTTCCACACGTCGGGCGGCAGCGGCTCTGTGACGATCATGGAGCTGTTCATCGGCAGCCACTGCCGGTGCTGCCCGGTCAGGCTGGCGGTGAAGCCTTCGGTGGCGCGGATGACGTAGTCGGCGGTGACGGTGCCGCGGGTGGTGACGGCCGCCGCCCTGCCCCCGCTGCCACCGCCCTGCCGGGGCAGGATCTCGGTGACGGTGGTGTCCTCGTAGATGTCCACGCCGAGCCGGTCCACGGTGGCGGCCAGCCCGACGGCCAGCTTGGCGGGCTGGATGCGGGCGCAGTGCGGCGAGTACGCGGCCTCCAGCGCGCCCGCCACCTGGACGCGTTCGCGCTGTTCGGCATGTTCCAGCAGCCGTATGTCACCCTCGCCGTAGCCCCATGTGCGCAGATCGGCGACCTCGGCGCGCAGCCGCCGCCGCTGGGCCGGGTTGGTGGCGACGTGGATCAGCCCGCTCTTGTGCACGTCGGCGTCGATGCCCTCGGTCCTGGCGACGTCGATGATCTCGTCGACCGAGGCGAACATGGCCCGCTGCAGCTCGATCATGGCCTGCCGGCCGCGCGCCTCGGCGTGCCGCTTGCGCGAGCCCGCGAACTCGGCCGACAACCACCCGCCGTTGCGCCCCGACGCGCCGAACCCGGCGAACTCCTTCTCCAGGATCGCGATGCGCAGGCCGGGTTCGGCCCGCTTGAGGTAGTACGCGGTCCACAGGCCGGTGTAGCCGCCGCCGACGATGGCGACGTCGTAGTCTCGGGAGCCGGGCAGCGCGGGCCGCCGCGCGGGCAGGCCGATCTGCCGGTACCAGAAGGAGACGTCGCCGTTGGCGAAGTCTCTGGTCAGCGGGATGCCTTTCATCACCGGACACATTGTCTAGTACGTCGCGCCAGACCAACAAGTCGGCGAAGTGTAACGAAACCGGACAAACCACTAGCTTCGTGTCGGACGTTCGTACCCGTCGTCGCCTCCGTATACGCGCAGGTCAGGGTCCAGTTCCGGCTGAGTCGCCGGGCTCGTGGGGGAGGCGGTGTGTTCGGTGGCGAAGTCGTCGGACAAGATCGGCTCGGGCGGCAGCAGATAGTCGTGCCAGCTGATCTCACCCTTGGGCGCGGCGTCCGTGAGCAGGTGGCCGGCGCGCTGGGCGGCGTACAGACGGCCCGGATACCGTACGGGGACGCACGACCGGCGCAGCCCCGAGGCCCGCAACCACACCCTGACCAGCTCCTCTGTGGTGATCACCTGCGGCCCGCCGAACTCGATCTCCCGCTCGGCCGGCGCCGCGCTCAGCAGCGCGGCGGCCCGTGCGGCGACCTCGCCGGTGTGCACCGGCTGCCAGGGCAGCGAGCGGTCCACGGGCAGCACCGGCAGCGAGGCCAGGTCGCTCAGCCTGCGGTGCAACCACTGGTGGAACGGGGTGAGGCGGAGGATCGTCCAGCCGAGGCCGCTCTCCATGACCAGCCGCTCGGCCTCCAGCTTGTGCCGCAGGTGCCCGTGCGCGGCCCTGTCGGCCCCGACCATCGAGGTGAACAGCACGTGCGGCACCCCCGCCGCGCGCGCCAGGATCAGCAGCGTCCTGGTGCCCGGCACGTCCACCGCGCCGCGCCCCTTGCGGCCGCTTGTGGCGAGGTGGGCGATGGCGTCCACGTCGCGTACGGCCTCCTCGACCCCGTTGCCGGAGATCAGGTCGCCCCAGATCCAGTCGACGTTGCCGCGGTCCTCCCGCTTGGTCCGGCTCAGCGCACGCACCTCGTGCCCCGCCTTGAGCAGGGCGGGCACCAGCGCCCCTCCGAGCGTGCCGGTGGCTCCCGTGACCAGAATCCGCATACCGGCCCCCTACCCGTCCACATGCAGAAATGTCCACTCGTCTGCGTGCCTGTCCGGGGCGGAGCGGGGTAGGGCGGGTCCCATGGCTCGAATAGCAGCGGAATCCTTGATCGACCGGCTCGCCGCGTGGGGCGTCGACACCGTCTTCGGGCTCCCGGGGGACGGCATCAACGGCATCATGGAGGGGCTACGCCGCCACCGCGACCGGGTGCGCTTCGTCCTCGTCCACCACGAGGAGGCCGCCGCCTTCATGGCCACCGGCTACGCCAAGGCCACCGGCCGCATCGGCGTCTGCCTCGCCACCTCAGGTCCCGGCGGCATCCACCTGCTCAACGGCCTGTACGACGCCAAACTCGACCACGTCCCCGTGCTGGCCATCACCGGCATGCAGGAGACGTCCGTGCTCGGCACCGGCTACCAGCAGGAGGTCCACCTGGACAAGCTGTTCGCCGACGTGGCCGAGTACAACATGATGATCAGCAACCCGGCGCAGCTCCCGTCCCTCGTGGACCTCGCCATCAGGACCTCCTACGCCCGGCGCGGTGTCTCCCACCTGACGCTGCCCAACGACATCCAGGTGGCGGAGGAGGGCGCGGACCCGTACAGGAAGGTCGCGCCCGCCCGAGCGCCCGAGACCGCGCCCATCTACCTGCAGCCGTCAGGCCTGCCCCGGCAGGAGGACCTGGAGTGGGCGGCCGAGGTGCTCAACCGGGCCGAGCGCCCGGCCATGCTGGTCGGGCAGGGCGCGCTGCACGCCAGGCAGGAGGTGCTCGAAGTGGCCGAGGCGCTGGGGGCGCCCGTCGTCAAGACGCTGCCCGGCAAGGCCGTCGTGCCCGACGACTCGCCGTACACGACGGGCGGGCTCGGGCTGCTCGGCACCCGGCCCAGCGAGGAGCTGATGGACGACGCCGACGTGCTGTTCATGGTCGGCACGAACTTCCCGTACTCCACCTTCCTGCCCGAGGTGCACGACACCAGGGTGGTGCAGTTCGAGGCCGACCCGACCAGGGCGGGCGCGCGCATCGCGACAGACGTGCCGGTGGTCTGCGACGCCAAGGAGGGGCTGCGCGCCCTGCTGCCGCTGCTGCGCCGCAGGGAGAGCGACGGCCACCTGGCGAAGTACCAGAAGATGATGGCGAAGTGGCGCGCCGACATGGAGTCGCTGGAGAACCCCGACCGCGACCCCATCGCCCCGCAGTACGTCGTGTCCATCGTGGACGAGCTCGCCACCGACGACGCCATCATGACCTGCGACAGCGGCACGATCGCCACCTGGGCGGCGCGCCACTGGACGATTCGGGGCGAGCGCGAGTTCTACCTGTCGGGCACGCTCGCCTCCATGGCGAACGGCCTGCCGTACGCCATCGCCATGCAGCACGCCTTCCCCGGCCGGCAGATCATCGCCTACGTCGGCGACGGGGGCTTCTCGATGCTCATGGCCGAGTTCCTCACCGCCGTGCAGCACGGGCTGCCGGTCAAAGTGATCATCAACAACAACAACTCGCTCGGCCAGATCCTGTGGGAGCAGATGGTGCTGGGCTACCCCGAGCACGGCGTGCGCTACGCCGCCCCCGAAGCCGACTTCTCGGCCTGGGCCAGGTCGTGCGGCGGGTTCGGCGCCAAGGTGACCAAGGCCGAGGACGTCGCCCACGCCGTCGGCCAGGCGCTCTCGCACGACGGCCCCGCGCTGGTGGACGTGGACGTCAACCCGAACGAGCCGCCCATGCCGGGCAAGGTCTCCTACGAGCAGGCCAAGAGCTTCGCGCAGGCGTTCCTCAAGGGGCAGCCGCACCGGGCGTCCATCGCGACCACGCTGTTCAAGGACCGCATCCAGAAGTTCTGAACGGCTCAGGCCATCGCCCTGGCGATCCCGGCGGCGGCGCCGCGCAGCGGCTCCACCAGCCGGGGCAGCTCGCGGGCCCGCCGCGAGGACAGCACGATGCCGAGTGCCGCCACCGCCCGCCCGTCCACCAGCACCGGCGCCGCCGCCGAGCACGAGCCGAGCGTCATCTCCTCGTACGTCAGCGCGTGTCCCTGGACGCGCACCGCCGCCAGCTCCCTGGCCAGCCGGCCGGGCTCGGTGACGGTGTGGGCGGTGGGGCGTTCGAGCTTGCGGGCCAGGTAGGACTTGACGAACCAGTCCGGCTCGTACGCCAGCAGCGCCTTGCCCACGCCCGTCGGATGCATCGGCAGCCTGGCCCCGATCCGCGACACGATGGGCACCGCGCGCCTGCCGTACACCTTGTCCACGTACAGGACCTCGAGCCCGTCCCTGACCGCGAGGTGCACGTTCTCGCCCGTCGAGGCGAACAGCTCCTGCAGCCACGGATGCGCCACCTCCTGCAGCCGGTTCGGGGCGAGCTGGCCCAGCTCCCACAGCCGCGGGCCCACCCGCAGCCGCCCGTCCGGCCCGCGCCCCAGCGCCTGCCACGCCTCCAGCTCGCCGACCAGCCGGTGCGCGGTGCTCAGCGGCAGCCCGCTGCGGCGCGCCACCTCCGTCAGCGTGAGCTGGGGATGGGCCGCGTCGAACGCGCCCAGGATGGCCAGCACCTTGGACGTCACCGAACGCCCCGCCTCGCGGGAGCCGCCTGACATGAGGACGATCCTGCACCAGCTTTCCACTCAGCGGAAGACCGCTCTCGGCCTGATCCGCTAGAACCACCATGCTTTCCCTCATGCGAACTCAGGTCGGGATCATCGGGGCAGGCCCCGCTGGACTGCTGCTGTCTCATCTGCTCCACCTGCGCGGCATCTCCTCCGTGGTGCTGGAGAAGCGCAGCCGCGACTACGCCGAGCGCCGGGTGCGGGCCGGCGTCCTGGAGCAGGGCACGGTGGACACGCTGGTCGAGGCCGGCGTCGGCGAGCGCATGCTGCGCGAGGGACTGCCGCATCACGGGATCGAGCTCAGGTACGGCGGCGCGGGCCACCGCATCGCCTTCGAGAAGCTGGTGCCCGGCAGGGCCATCACCGTGTACGGGCAGCAGGAGGTCGTCAAGGACCTCATCGCGGCCCGGCTCGCGGCGGGTGGCGACGTGCGGTTCGAGGTCGAGGACGTGGCCGTGCACGGGCTCGACTCGGAGCCCTATGTGACGTTCGGGGACGAGCGGCTCGACTGCGACGTCATCGCCGGCTGCGACGGCTTCCACGGCGTGTCCAGGCCGTCGATCCCCGAGGGCGTGCTGAGCGTCTTCGAGCGCGATTACCCCTTCGCCTGGCTCGGCATCCTCGCCCGCGTCGCGCCCTCGTCCGATGAGCTGATCTACACCAGGACCGAGCGCGGCTTCGCCCTGCACAGCATGCGCTCGCCCACCATCAGCCGCTTCTACCTCCAGGTGCCGCCGGACGCGCGCATGGAGGACTGGCCGGAGGAGCGCATCTGGGCCGAGCTGAAGGCCCGCCTGGAGACCGTGCCCGGCT
The DNA here is from genome assembly GCF_040609855.1 of Nonomuraea sp. NPDC004580. Classification (NCBI taxonomy): domain Bacteria; kingdom Bacillati; phylum Actinomycetota; class Actinomycetes; order Streptosporangiales; family Streptosporangiaceae; genus Nonomuraea; species Nonomuraea sp. NPDC004580. The sequence goes on from NZ_JBEXLH010000053.1 coordinate 32,893, forward strand.
TCTCGCTGGCCACCGGCGAGATCCTGGAGAGCGGCATCACGCCCATGCGGTCGTTCGTGGTCGAGCCGATGCAGTACGGGCGGCTCTACCTGGCCGGCGACGCCGCCCACATCGTCCCGCCCACGGGCGCCAAGGGCCTCAACCTGGCCGTGGCCGACGTGCGGGTGCTCACGGAGGCGCTCGCGGCGTACTTCAAGGACGGCACGACCGACCTGCTCGACGGGTACTCGCAGGCGTGTCTCAAGCGGGTGTGGCGCGCCCAGCACTTCTCGTACTGGATGACGACCCTGCTGCACACCTTCGAGGAGGACGACGCCTACGCCCGCCGCCTGCAACTGTCGTACCTGGACTACGTCACCTCCTCAGAAGCCGCCGCCACCACCCTCGCCGAAAACTACGTCGGCCTGCCGTTCTGACGAGACACCCGCCGACTGCCCAGCTGACCCGTGGGGTTGGCTCTCTCCAGAGGGACGGTCGCCACGAGGGTGGGGGAGGGCCGGTGTCGGGTTGGCCTACGGGGTCGGCCGTCTCTCTCCAGAGGGACGGTCGCCGCGACGGTGGGTGAGGGCCGGGGGTGAGATGCCCGGTCAGGGGGTTGACCTTGGGGAATGCTTTAAAGTGTCCAGGTGGTCTTCGAGGATGGATGGGCGGTTTCGCCCCTGCGCTGGCTGATGAACGCACTGGGCGACGCCCAGCTCTCCCGCATGGGCCGTGACCCCGCGCTGGTGGCCGCGGTGGACCAGCACGCGGCGGACCTACGCGACGCCATCCCGCTCGACCGGGAGACACTGGGCGACTACCTGCTGGGCTTCCTCGACGAGCTGCGCCACCGCGGCTGGTCCTTCACCGGCGAGCCCGACGCCCCGTCCCTGCGGCTGACGGCGGTCTGCTACCTGACCCGCGAACTGGGCCTCCTGGAAGACGGCCATCCCGCCTGAGCGGGCTCGCCCGGGTGAACCGGCGCGGGCCCCAGGCGGTTCGCCCGGGGCTCGTGCCGATCGTGCCGGTGGCGCTCGCGTGGCGGGCGCCCCCAGGTCAGCCAGGAGGCATGTCGGAGCGGGTGGCACCGCCGCCGCGCGTGCTGCGCATCGGGGCCGTCTCCTCGCTCATCGACCGGGCATCCTCCCGCCCGCGCTGATACGCCTCCGCATGCGCCCTGGCCTGCGGGGCCTCCTCCTCGATGCGGCCCAGCCAGCGCTCCCAGCGCTGCTGCATCGGCCGGATGAGCCCGCCGCCGATGCCGATCGCCGCGATCGCGCCGATGGTGGCCAGCACCGTGACCAGCACCGGCGTGGTGACGGTCGTGGCCACGCCGATCTGGTTGAGCGCCGCGATGATGCCGAGCGCCCAGATGAACACCGCCGCCGCCGTCGCGATCCAGCGACCGTACGACAGGCCGCCGAGCGCGCCGGACAGGATGTCCCTGACGGCCCTGGCCACGGCGCCCGCCACCACGATGATCACGATGGCCACGATCGCCAGCGGCAGCCAGCCCACCACCGCGGCAAGCAGCGCCGAGACCGGGTTGGGCCCGAAGACGTTGAACGCTATCTGCAGGGTGACCAGCAGGATCGCATAAAAGACGATCTTGGCGATCAGGCTGCTGGCATCGTACTTGCTGCGCGCCAGCCAGCGCCGCATCCCGCTGCGCTCGACCGCCCGGTCGAAACCGACCCGTTCGAGCACCTTGTCGACGATCTTCTCCAGGGCCTTGGCCACGATCCACCCGATGATGAGAATCACGAGGAACGCGACCAGCTTCGGAACGAACGCCGCTATTGACCGCCAGGCGTCAGCTATGCCTTGGCCGAAATTGATGTCCACGGTTTCCTCCTCTGAGGAGCCAATGCCTCGGCGCTACCCGGACAGAAACCGCCTATACACAGAGAGCCACCAAATACTTCACATTATGGCCAAAACTTCCTATATCACGTAAAGGCGCCTCCCGGCTCGATCTCGGTTCCCACTTCAGTGAGCGGGACGGGTCAGGCGGAGGTGGCGGCTTTCAGGTGGGCGGCGGCGGACTGTTCCAGGTGGTTGAGGTCGCCGGCGACGGTGGCGAAGGTGAAGCCCTCCGCCAGCCGGCGCGCCGCCTGCTCGCCGCTCGGATTGTGGATGCCGGCCGCGATGCCGGCGTCGGCCGCCGCCGTACGGATGCGCTCAAGTGCCGCCTCGAAGACGTCGGCGACCTCGGGATCGTTCGGGAACCGGCCGCCCACGGCCAGGCACAGGTCGGACGGCCCGACGTACACGCCGTCCAGCCCCGGCGTGGCGCAGATCTCCTCGATGCCGGCCAGCCCCTCCGGCGTCTCGATCATCGCCAGGACGAGCACGGTCGCGTCCGCCTCCGCGGGCGTGGGGCCGATGCGCAGCATCGAGCGCATGGGCCCGTACGAGCGGCGCCCCGCACCGGGGTAGCGCGCGGCGGAGACGGCACGGGCGGCGTCGGCGGCGCTGTCCACGAGCGGCACGATGACGCCCGCCGCACCGAAGTCGAGCGCCCGGCCGATCACCGCCGGATCGCCCGACTCCACCCTGACCAGCCCGGCGGACCGGCCGCCCGCGTCGATGGCCATGAGGTTGGCGAGCAGCCCCGACGTGCCGATGAAGCCGTGCTGGCCGTCGAGGGCCACGTAGTCGTACCCGAGCCGGGCCAGCCGCTCGGTGGCGACGGGCGCGTCCAGGACCACCCAGTAGCCGACGGCTCGTTCCCGATGACGGATCTTCCTGGCGAACTCGGCTGCGGTCACGGGCCTCTCCTGACTCCTCGTGTACGCCCTTTCGCTCACTCTGGCACTATCTGCGCGTTTCGTGCAATGCTGATTGCGTGATTCGCGCACAGGCGGATGCGGTGCTCGTGCTCGCCGACGATCTGACCGGGGCGGCGGAGACGGCCGCCGTGCTGATGCCCGCCGCCGGCGCCGTGCTGATCGCGCTGTCCGGGCCGCCCTACGACTCCGCGCCGCCGGTGCTGGTCGCCGACCTCGGCAGCCGGTATCACCCCGACGCGAATGCCCTGGTACGAGCGGCACTCGCGCACGCGGGCGACCGCAGGGTCCTCGTCAAGATCGACTCCCTGCTGCGCGGGAACGTCGCCGCCACCATCGCCGCCGCCTGCCTCGACGCGCCCGTGGTGCTGGCCCCCGCGCTGCCGTCCGCCGGTCGTACGGTCGTGGGCGGAGTCCCGTACGTCGAAGGCGTCCCGCTGCGCGAAACGCGCACCTGGCACATCGAGCCCCGCCCCGCACCCGCCACGGTGGCCGGAGCACTCGACGGCCGCCCCGCCACCCTCATCCCCCTGGCCACCGTCCGCGCGGGGCACCCCGCGTTGACGCTGGCGCTCAACGGGACAGAGGGGGTGGCGATCTGCGACGCGGAGACGGACGGCGATCTCGACGCGATCGTGGCCGCCGCGCTCGCCGCCGACCCGCGTACCCGGCTGGCCGGCGCGGGCGGCCTCGCCGCGGCCCTCGCCCGCGCCCGCACCCGCGCCCGCACCCTGGGCGGGACCGTCGCCGACGCGCCCCGTCCCGCGGGGCCGGCCCGGGACGCGCCCCTCCTGGTGATCGTCGGCACCGCGCACCCGGGCGTGTCCGCCCAGGTCGAGCTGCTGCTCCAGCACGGCGTCCAGCAGATCGCACTGAGCGCGGACGAGCCGCGGGACACCGCGGCACCGCGCCTGCGACGAGCCCTGGACACCGGACCTGCCGTCCTCACCACCTCGGGCCCTTTGACGGGCGCTCTGGAGGACATCGTCACGGGCGCCCTCGCGGGCCGTCCCGCGAACCTCGTCCTGACCGGCGGCGGGACGGCGAGACGGGTGCTCGACGCGCTCGGCGTCCGCGAGCTGACCCCCGTCGGACAGGTGCACCACGGCGCCGTCCACAGCCGCACGCCCCAGGGCCACGCGGTCGTCACCAGACCTGGCAGCTTCGGCGGCCGCGACAGCCTGCTGCGCATGGCCGCCCACCTCGCGCCTCACCACTTCGAAAGGCTGACATGAGCACACCTCTGATCGCCCTCACCATGGGGGACGGCTCCGGAGTCGGTCCGGAGGTCATCGTCGGCGCCCTGCTGGCTCCCGAGCCGGCCGGGTTCTGCCGCCCCGTCGTCATCGGTGACGCGGGACGCCTGCGCCAGGCCGCCGCCGTCCTCGGCGTGCCCGCCAGGATCGAGACGGTCGGCGGGGTGGCGGACGCGGTGTTCGAGCCGGGCCGGATCAACGTCATCGACCCCGGCCTGCTGCCCGCCGACCTCCCGTGGGGCGAGGTGTCGGCGGTGGCGGGGAACGCGGCGTACGAGTACGTCCGGCTGGCCGGCTCGCTGGCGATGTCCGGGAAGGTGCAGGCGATCTGCACGGCCCCGCTCAACAAGGAGGCCCTGCACGCCGCCGGCCACGTCTTCCCCGGCCACACCGAGCTGCTCGCCCACCTGACCGGCACCGAGGAGGTGTCGATGATGCTCTCGACCGCCAAGGTCAAGGTCATCCACGTCACCACCCACATCGGCCTCATCGACGCGGTCGCCCGCATCGAGCCCGGCCTGGTCGAGCGGACGATCCGGCGGGGCGCGGCGGCGATGCGCGGCTCCGGGCTGGAGCGTCCCAAGATCGGCGTGTGCGGGATCAACCCGCACGCGGGGGAGAACGGCCTGTTCGGGTACGGCGAGGAGGAGGAGAAGATCGTGCCCGCCCTCGATCGGCTGCGCGCCGAGGGCATGGACGTGCACGGCCCGCTTCCCGCCGACACCGCCTTCTTCCTGGCCGGACGCGGCGACTACGACCTCATCGTGGCCATGTACCACGACCAGGGCCACGGCCCCGTCAAGATCCTCGGCCTGGAGGCCGGCGTCAACATCACCGTCGGCCTCCCCGTCATCCGGACCTCGGTGGACCACGGCACGGCCTTCGACATCGCCGGCAAGGGCCTCGCCGACCCCGGCAGCATGCTCGAAGCCCTCCGCCAGGCCGCCGAACTGTCCCAGGCCCGTACCTCATGACGCCGCCATCACCACGCCTGGGGAAGGACGAGCGGCCCCCGAGGGCACAGGGCGCGGGGGAGCGGGCGGCGGACGTGCGGCGGGAGGAGATCGTGCGGCTGGCCACCGAGACCGGCCTGGCCAGCGTCGGGGAACTGGCGGCGCGGTTCGGCGTCACGCAGTCCACGATCCGGCGCGACCTGGCTCATCTGAAGGCGGCCGGGCTGCTGGCCCGCACGTACGGCGGCGCGATGGCGGTCGTGACGCACCCGGAGGCGTCGCTGCGGCAGCGGATCGGGGAGGCGTTCGAGGCCAAGCGGGCCATCGCGAGCTGGGCGGCGGCGCAGGTACGGCCGGGCGAGACGATCCTGCTGGACTCGGGCTCGACCACGGGCGCCCTGGCCCACGAGCTACGGGACGCGGCCGACCTGACCGTGGCGACCACGGGGCTGACCGCGCTGCAGGAACTGGTGGGGACCGGCGTGCACGTCGAATGCCTGGGCGGCACGCTGCGGCACGTCAGCCAGGGCTTCGTGGGCCCGCTGGCGGAGGCGGCGCTGAGCCGGATGACGTTCGACCGGGCGTTCCTGGGCGCGGACGGGGTGACGGCGGAGGACGGGATCTGCGAGGCCGGCCTCCAGCAGACCCGCCTCAAGGAGCTGATGATGGCCCGCTCCGGCCACGTCTACGTCCTGGTCCACGCCGCCAAGCTGGGCCGCCGCCCGTTCCACGCCTGGGCCCGCATGCCCGACCACTGGACGCTGGTCACGGACACCTCCGCCACGGACGACCTCCTGGAGCCCTTCACGGCGAGAGGCGTGGAGACGGTGATCGCCATCTGACGTCCCCGGCGAGACGGCCCGGCGCGGTAAGCAAGGCAGGGGGTGGCGTCACGGACAGTCCGGGCCGGGCGTTCCGGACGGCGAAAAGCCCCAGACCACGAAACCGTGGGCTGGGGCCAGAAAGGGGTGGACGATACTGGGATTGAACCAGTGACCTCTTCCGTGTCAGGGAAGCGCTCTCCCGCTGAGCTAATCGTCCGTATTGAGTTGTCACTCAGAGCGGAAGACGGGATTCGAACCCGCGACCCTCACCTTGGCAAGGTGATGCTCTACCACTGAGCCACTTCCGCATGGCGCTGTCTTTACTTTAGCGGATCCAGGAGGGTCCGTCGGCCGCCGAGGTGGAGACGGGATTTGAACCCGTGTAGACGGCTTTGCAGGCCGCTGCCTCGCCTCTCGGCCACTCCACCAGGAGTCTTGCTCCGAGCGGAAGACGGGATTCGAACCCGCGACCCTCACCTTGGCAAGGTGATGCTCTACCACTGAGCCACTTCCGCGTGTCTGCCCCCGGCGGCGATGCGCCGGGTCCACGGGAAAACCATATCGTCTTCGCGGAGTGCCCGTGCGCATCGCAGGGGTTCATGGTCGAAACAAGAGCCGGGTTCAGGCGGACGGATGCACCAGCCGTACGTCCGACGCCATCACGAACATCACCCGGTGACCGAGCTGGATCTGGTGGTAGCGGGTCTTGCCGGTGGTGGTGACGTGCTCGGAGGGGCGGTAGGCGTTCGCGGAGTAGTGGGTGCCGGTGATCGTGTCGCCCACCGCGTACGTCTGCCCCGGCGGGATCGTGTACTTGAGCGGCGTCAGCGGCTGCGCCGACGCCTTCGAGTAGGCGGACTTCTCGGGATAGGCCCGCCCGTACACCTTGACCGCTCCCGAGACGGGCGTCGCCAGCGGGCCCTTGGCGGGGACGGCGGTCGGGTTCGCGGCCGGGTTGTGGAACCACGCCTTCTGTCCCAGGTACCAGATGGCCGTCCAGTCGCCCTTGCGCTCGGCGACGGCGTACCGCTGGCCGGTGGAGGCGCGGGCGCTGTGGTCGTACACGCTGTACGTGCTCGCCTTCCCCGGATGCTTGCCGATGTCGTCGACCAGGGGAGCGCTGTGGCTCGGCGACTTGTGCAGCCACACCGTAGAGGCCCCGTGCGGCGGGCACTTCTTGTCGGGCTTGGTGGTCTCGCAGCCGGTGAAGCGCGGCCGGTGCGTGGCGTAGTCGGGACGGATGATGATGGAATCGCCGTTCTTGGCCGCCTTGAACGGTTTCTTCATCAGCTCGAAGTAGTGCGCCCAGTCCCAGTAGGGTCCGGGATCCTCGTGCATGCCGGCCACGGTCGCGGGCGTCGTCCCTGGGACGTTGTCGTGGCCGAGGATGTGCGCCCGGTTGAGCGGGATGCGGTACTTGGCGGCGAGATGGCGCACCAGGCGGGCCGACGACCGGTACATCGCCTCGGTGTACCAGGTGCCGCCCTTGGCCAGGTAACCCTCGTGCTCGATGCCGATCGAGCGGGTGTTGACGTCCCAGTTGCCGGCGTGCCAGGCGATGTCGTTGGTGGCGACGTGCTGGGCGACGTGCCCGTCGCGAGAGCGGATGGTGTAGTGCCAGCTCACGTACTTGGGGTTGCGGATGAGGGAGGGGATGCCCTGGTAGCCGCCCTCGGTGTCGTGGATGACGATGTAGTCGACCGAGCGCTTGCGCGACAGGCGGTCGTGGTTGCCGTAGTCGCGGTCCTTCTTCTTGCCGAAGCGCTTGAACGCGGCGGGCATCCACTCGCAGTGCAGCGAGGCGGGGCACTCGGCCTTGCCGTCCCCGGTGCCGCCGGCCGTGTGGCCCTTGGGCGTGCTCGGCTGCCCCTGCTCGTCGGTCTCGGGGACGTCGTCGTCCCAGGCGAAGTCGCCGGGGTCGTCGGGGTCGCCGAGGTGGGGGAACGTGTCAGGGTCCCAGGTCCGCAGGTCGGGCACGGGGTCGAGCTCCACCAGGTGCCCGTCGTCGGTACGCCGCCGCGCCCCCTCCCGCATCACGGAGAACACCTCGTCGGCGAACGCGCCGGCCGCCTTCGGGTCGTCGGTGCCGGCGTACCTGGCGACGGCGCCGTGCCAGTCTGCGGGATCGGAGCTGGGCTCGTCCTGGTAGGAGGCGAGCAGGGCGGCGCCTGCGCGGATGTTGGCGGCCGGGTCGTCGCGCAGCAGTTCGGGCGGCAGCCCGGCGAGCCGGCCCGCCTCGGGCAGCGTGGTCTGCTGCTGCGCGCCGGAGACCCGCAGCGCCGCGTGCCCGTGAACGGGCGTCATCGGTCTGGTCTCGTCGCCGCGCGGGTCGCCGTGGGCGTCGCCGAGGTGCTCGTGAACGCCGGCGGGGAACGCGTCCACCAGGTGCATCGGCCCGTACCCGCCGGCGGTGCTGGGCCGGCCGCCGTTGGCGTCCCACCGCGACTCCAGGTACGACACCGCCAGCAGCACGCTCTCCGGTACCCCGTACTCGCGGGCGGCCGCGGCGAAGTCGGCCTGCCGTCCCCCAGGTGCAGTGGGGGCCGAGGCGGCGGGCGCGGACATGAGGGGGACGGTGGCCGGCGCGGTGAGGACGCCGGCGGCGAGGGCGGCGGCGAGCCAGAGCTGCATGAACATCTCCCCAGGAACGTCACGATATGACTACTCACCGTAACCATTCCCAGAAAGGGATGGGTCAGGCGGGTCGGATGTTACGCAAGTGATCGGCCTCGAACGTGGCATGTCGATCAGCGATGCGGCGCTCTTGAGCGCATTTCCTGCCCGATATCGGGCAGGATGTTGGCGTGTCTCGCTCCAGAGCCGTAGGGTCCTCGTCTGTGTCCACGGCACGGCATCCGTACGAAGACCTCATCGCGCACCTCACGCGGACGAGTCCGCTCGGTCCAGGTGAGGCGGCCCGCGTGGTCGCCGACGTGCTCGCCTACTTCTCCGAGTCCGCCGAGGAGTTCGTCAGGCGGCGGCACGGCGAGCTCAAGGCGCGCGGCCTGACCAATGACGAGATCTTCCCCCGGATCGCCTCCGAGTTACGGAGCCGCAGGGTCGCGGCTCCGGAGCTGTCGCTCAGGCAGCTCCGCAGGATCGTCTACGGATGAGATGAAGAGGAGACCTCGATGTGCGGAATCGTGGCCTATGTCGGCCCCAAGGACGCCGCGCCCATCCTGCTGGAGGGGCTGCAGCGGCTGGAATACCGGGGCTACGACTCGGCCGGGGTCGTGGTGTCCAACAAGGGACTGAAGGTACGCAAGGTCAAGGGCCGGGTCGCCGACCTGGCGAAGGTGGTGCCGGCGCGGTTCAAGGGCGGCCTCGGCATCGGCCACACCCGCTGGGCCACCCACGGCGTGCCGAGTGACGTCAACGCCCACCCCCACCTGTCGGCCGACGAGCGCATCGCCGTCGTCCACAACGGCATCATCGAGAACGCCGCTGAGCTGCGCGCCAAGCTGGAGGCCGACGGGGTGGTGTTCGCGTCGGAGACCGACACCGAGGTGCTGGCCCACCTGATCGCCCACGCCGCGGACGAGAACGACACGCTGGAAGAAGCCGTCAGGAAGACGCTCAAGAGCGTCGTCGGCACGTACGGCATCGCGGTGATCGACGCCGAGCGGCCCGGCGAGGTGGTCGTGGCCCGCAACGGCAGCCCGATCGTGCTCGGCATCGGCGAGAAGGAGATGTTCGCCGCCTCCGACGTCGCCGCGCTGGTCCGTTACACCCGCCAGGTCGTGCACCTGGAGGACGGCGAGCTGGCCGTGCTCAAGGCCGACGGCTTCCACACCTTCTCCAGTGACGCGCGGGAGACCGCGAAGGAGCCGCTGACCGTCGACTGGGACGCCGGCCACTACGACACCGGCGGCTACGAGCACTACCTGCTCAAGGAGATCTCCGAGCAGCCCGAGACGATCACCCGCACGATGAGCGGCCGGCTCGACGAGCGCTTCCACGTGGCCCACCTGGGCGGGCTCAACATGGACGCCCGCGAGACGCGCGGCTTCCGCCGGGTGAAGATCATCGGGTGCGGATCGGCGTACTACTCGGGGCAGATCGGGGCGCAGCTCATCGAGGAGCTGGCGCGCATCCCGTCCGACGCCGAGCCGGCCAGCGAGTTCCGCTACCGCAACCCCGTGGTCGACCCCGACACCCTCTATGTCGCGATCAGCCAGTCGGGCGAGACCTACGACACGCTCGCCGCCGTGCAGGAGCTCAAGCGCAAGGGCGGCCGGGTCATCGGCATCGTCAACGCCGTCGGCAGCGCCATCGCCCGCGAGGTGGACGGCGGCATCTACCTGCACGCGGGGCCCGAGGTCTCGGTGGCATCGACGAAGGCGTTCACCTCGACGTGCCTGGCCTTCGCGCTGCTCGCGCTGCACCTCGGCCGGGTGCGTGACCTGTCGCCCGCCGACGGCCGCCGCATCGTCGAGGGCCTGCGCCGGCTGCCCGGCCAGATCGAGCAGATCCTCGGGCAGAGCGACCGCATCGCCGAGCTGGCCAAGAAGTACGCGCCGCACCCGAGCATGATGTTCGTCGGGCGCGTGCGCGGCTACCCGGTGGCCCGCGAGGGCGCGCAGAAGCTCAAGGAGATCTCGTACGTGCACGCCGAGGCGTACCCGGCCAGCGAGCTCAAGCACGGGCCGCTCGCGCTGATCGGCCCCGACATGCCGACGGTCGCGATCGTCCCCGACGACGAGCTGCTCGACAAGAACCTCACCACGCTCGGTGAGATCCGCGCCCGCGGCGGTCAGGTGCTCATGGTCGGCCACCGCGAGCCTGACGCCAAGCTGGCCGACGACGTGATCGTGATCCCGAAGAACGAGATCGAGCTCGACCCGATCCTGCTGACGATCCCGCTGCAGCTCCTGGCCTACTACGCGGCCGTGGCGCTGGGCCGCGACGTCGACAAGCCACGCAATCTCGCCAAGAGCGTTACGGTTGAGTAGCTAATCCAAATTTGCCCAGACTATCGTTATCTCGGCGCGGACGGCATAAATTCAAAGGGTGCGGCAGTTCGACCATCGCAGGCCCCATCCCGCACGCATGTATGACTACATGCTCGGCGGGAAGGACAACTTCGCGGTCGATCGCCAGGCCCTCGATCAGCTCGCCGAGCTGATCCCGGAGGCGGTCCCGCTGGCCCGCGCGAACCGGGCCTTCCTTCAGCGTGCCGTACGCTATGTCGCCCGCGCCGGGGTCGATCAGTTCCTCGACCTCGGCAGTGGCCTGCCCACGCAGGGCAGCGCGCACGAGGTGGCCCCGGACGCCAAGGTCGTCTACGTCGACAGCGATCCGGTGGTGGGGGCGCACGCGGCGGTCCTGCTCAGGCGCACTCCCGGCCGGGCCAGGTTCGCCCAGGCGGACCTGCTCGACACCGAGAACGTGCTGGCCGGCGCGGGGGAGTTCCTCGACTTCGAGCGGCCGGTCGGCGTGCTGCTGGTGTCGATCCTGCACTTCCTGCCCGACTCCGACGACCCGCAGGGTGCGGTGGCGGCGCTGCGCGAGCGGCTGGCGCCGGGAAGTTTCCTGGTCATCTCGCACGCCACGACCTCCCGCGGCGAGGACGACGAGCCGCCGCCGGGCCGCGCGGGCAGCGGGACGGATCGCTCGCCGGCGCGCATCAGGGCGTTCTTCGGGGACTTCCCGATGGAACCGCCGGGGCTGGTGCAGGCGACGGACTGGCGGCCGGACCGGCCCAAGCTGGTGGGTGACTGGTCGCTCCCTTCGTCCCTTATGGCCGGAGTCGCCCGTAAAGCTTAATAAGCCCGAAAATCAAGAAAAAGCGCAACATATATCGATTTTGAATAGCGACCATGACCCCGGTGTATAGCCTGCCGTAATGGGTTAATAACCTAGAGTAATGGGGGGTTCGGGGGAGAAGCATATGCGCCGGCGGCGCTTTCTGGCCTGCGGGCTGGGAGTGGCCGCCGCCATCGCGGGCTGCGGCACGGAGCGGGCCGGCGGGCACGTGCCGATCACCGGGTTCACCCTCAAGCCGGACGGGCGGCGCTGGGAGCGGGTCGGGCAGGCGTTCGCGGGAGCGGCCCTCGCCGTCGGGTACGAGCCGGGCGGCGGCGTCGACCTGGCCCTGAGCGGCCTGCCCGCGCTGGCCGCGGCGGAGCTGAACAACGGCCAGAGCATCATCGACACCGCCACCCCGCTCGCCAGGCTCAGCGGGGAGGCGCTGGTCGTGGTCGTCCCCGACGCCTCTCCGCTGAAGGACTTCGGCGACTTCGGCGCCAGACTGCTGGCCGATCCAGGCCACACGATGCTGGCGGGCGGGTCGCAGGGCGAGCCCGACCACCTGCTGTTCGGCCTGATCGCGCGGGCGCTCGGCGCCGACACCCGGCAGGTCGACTACACCGGCTACCCCAGCGGCCCCGAGGCCGTGGCCGCGCTGCTGTCCGGCAGGGCCGTGGCCGCCGCAGGGCCGCTGTCCGACTGGCGGCCCGGGCTCAAGCGCGGGCGGATCAGGCCGCTCGCGGTCTCCTCGGCCGTCCGCGTGCCGGAGCTGGACGCGCCGACCCTGCTGGAGTGCGGCGTGCGGGTCGACTTCGCCGAGTGGGTGGGCGCGTTCGGGCCCGAGGACATGGACGGGGAGAGCCGCGAGGCGGCCGTGCGCCTGTGCGAGGAGGTGCTCGGCTCCGCCGCGTGGGAGGCCGCCTGCCGGGCCGCGGGCTGGCTGCCGATCCCGCTCACGGGCGACGACTTCGCCCACTGGCTGGACACCGAGCTGGCCCGCACCCGCGCCGTGCTGCGGGATCTCGGCATGGTCGACACGACCAAAGCCACAACATGCTGGGGTAGTTGCGGGAACGGCCACTAGATGTAGGATCTCGGTCGTCGCTGGTTCGCCTCCTCGGGGGCGGAGCAAAAGGGAACCCGGTGCGATTCCGGGGCTGCCCCGCAGCGGTGAGCGGGAACGACCGCCGTCATAGAGCACTGGAGAGATCCGGGAAGCGACGGCCAGTAGGAGCTCCACGGAGGTGGAGCGGGCCCGCGAGCCCGAAGACCTGCCAGCGGTGTGCAGTGTTCATGGCCTCGAGGGCGGGTCTGGCACACGCGGTCCGGCGCGCCCCGCGCCGCGCTCCGCCGTGCTCTCGCCTGCCCTCATGGGGAAGCTCGCGAGGAGAGAGAGCACGTGACCCAGATCGTTGAGGTTGACCGCCGCCTGGCCATCGAGGAGGCCGCCGCCCGGGTGATCGCCGATCCGGCCAACTCCCGGGTCGCCGCCCGGCTGCTGGCCGAGGAGATCGCCGACGAGGCGGCCGGGCACGGCGTGCGGACGTTCTCCGAGTCGATCGCCGCCACCCACGCGGCCGGGCTCGTCCAGGACCGCCTCGCCGCGTTCGTCGCCGCGCACGCCGCCGAGCTGGACGCGCTGGTCTCGGACGCGGCGGACGACCGCTTCGAGTACTTCGGGCTGCGCACGGTCTATGACCGCTACCTGCTGCGCCACCCCGAGACGCGCGCCGTGCTGGAGCGGCCCCAGCACTTCTTCCTGCGGGTGGCCTGCGGGCTGTCGGAGACCGTGGCCGAGGCGGCCGAGCTGTACGCGCTCATGTCCACGCTGTCGTACCTGCCCAGCTCGCCCACGCTGTTCAACTCCGGCTCGCGCCGCCCGCAGCTGTCGTCCTGCTTCCTGCTCGACTCGCCCCGCGACGAGCTGGAGGCCATCTACGACCGCTACGGCCAGGTGGCGCGGCTGTCGAAGTACGCCGGCGGCATCGGGATCGCGTGGACCAGGGTGCGTTCGCGGGGCTCGCTGATCAGGGGCACCAACGGCCACTCCAACGGCATCGTGCCGTGGCTGCGCACGCTCGACTCCTCGGTGGCCGCGGTCAACCAGGGTGGGCGGCGCAAGGGCGCGGCCTGCGTCTACCTGGAGACCTGGCACGCCGACATCGAGGAGTTCCTGGAGCTGCGTGACAACACCGGTGAGGACGCCCGCCGCACCCACAACCTCAACCTGGCCAACTGGGTGCCCGACGAGTTCATGCGCCGGGTGGAGGCGGACGAGATGTGGTCGCTGTTCGACCCGAAGGAGGTGCCCGACCTCACCGACCTGTACGGATCGGCGTTCGAGGCGAGATATCGCGCTTACGAGGCCGCCGGGCGATATGTCCGGCAGATTCCGGCCCGCACCCTGTACGGCCGCATGATGCGCACCCTCGCCCAGACCGGCAACGGCTGGATGACGTTCAAGGACGCCGCCAACCGCACCTCCAACCAGACCGCCCGCCCCGAGAACGTCATCCACCTGTCCAACCTGTGCACCGAGATCCTGGAGGTCACCAGCGACGCCGAGACCGCGGTGTGCAACCTCGGCTCGGTCAACCTGGCCGCCCACCTCGCGGGCGGTGACATGAGCGGGGATCTGGACTGGGAGCGGCTGCGCCGCACCGTGCGGACCGCCGTGCGCTTCCTCGACCGCACCATCGACCTCGGCTTCTACCCGACGCCGCAGGCCGAGGCGGCCAACAAGCGGTGGCGGCCGATCGGGCTCGGCGTGATGGGCCTGGCCGACGTGTTCTTCACGCTGCGGCTGCCGTTCGACTCGCCGAAGGCGCTGGAGCTGTCCACCCGGATCGCCGAGGAGATCGCGCTGGCCGCGTACGACACCTCGGCCGACCTCGCGGCCGAGCGCGGCAGGCACCCGTCGTACGACGAGACCAGGGCGGCCGGGGGAGTGCTGCACCCCGACCACTACGGCGCCGCCACCGGACCACGCTGGGACGCGCTGCGCGCGAAGATCGCCACGACCGGCCTGCGCAACTCGCTCATGGTCGCCATCGCCCCGACCGCCACCATCGCCTCGATCGCCGGCTGCTACGAGTGCATCGAGCCGCAGGTGTCCAACGTGTTCAAGCGCGAGACCCTGTCGGGCGAGTTCCTTCAGGTCAACCGCTACCTGGTGGCCGATCTGCAGGCGCGCGGGCTGTGGACGGCGGCGCTGCGCGACGACCTCAAGCGGGCCGACGGCTCGGTGCAGCAGGTGCCGGGCGTGCCCGACGACCTCAAGCTGCTCTACCGCACGGCCTGGGAGCTGCCGCAGAAGGCGCTCATCGACCTGGCCGCCGCGCGGCAGCCGTACATCGACCAGTCGCAGTCGCTCAACCTGTTCATGGCCAGCCCGACCATCGGCAAGCTCTCCTCGATGTACGCCTACGCCTGGAAGAAGGGCCTGAAGACCACCTATTACCTGCGCTCGCGGCCCGCGACGCGCATCGCGCAGACCACGGTCGCCGCGCCTGCGGCGCAGGCGGTGGCCTGCTCGCTGGAGAACCCGGAAACCTGCGAAGCCTGCCAGTAAGGAGCCCCCTCGACATGCTGCTCGACCCCGGCATGGACCTCACCCTGCGGCCCATGCGCTACCCCGACTTCTACGAGCGCTACCGCGCCGCGATCCGCAACACCTGGACGGTCGAGGAGGTGGAGCTGCACTCCGACCTCGCCGACCTGGCGAGGATGACGCCGCAGGAGCGGCACCTCATCAACCGGCTGGTCGCCTTCTTCGCCACCGGCGACTCGATCGTGGCCAACAACCTCGTGCTCAACCTCTACCAGCACGTCAACGCCCCCGAGGCGCGCCTGTACCTGAGCAGGCAGCTCTTCGAGGAGGCCGTGCACGTGCAGTTCTACCTGACGCTGCTCGACACCTACCTGCCCGACCCCGATGAGCGGGTCAAGGCGTTCGCCGCGATCGAGCACATCCCGTCGATCCGCGACAAGGCGGAGTTCTGCTTCAAGTGGATCGACTCGATCGGCGGGATGCAGCGGCTGGAGACGGCCGCCGAGCGCCGCCAGTTCCTGCTGAACCTCATCTGCTTCGCCGCGTGCATCGAGGGCCTGTTCTTCTACGGCGCCTTCGCCTACGTCTACTGGTTCCGCTCGCGCGGGCTGCTCGGCGGTCTCGCCACCGGGACGAACTGGGTGTTCAGGGACGAGTCCATGCACATGGAGTTCGCCTTCAGCGTGGTGGACACCGTACGGGCCGAGGAGCCCGAGCTGTTCGACGACGAGCTGGGCAAGCAGGTCACCGAGATGCTGGAGGAGGCCGTGGCCGCCGAGCTGGCCTTCGCCGCCGACCTGTGCGGCGACGGCATGCCGGGCATGAGCGTGGGCCAGATGCGCCAATATCTTGAGTACGTCGCCGACCAGCGGCTCGCCCGGCTCGGCCTGCCCCGCAGGTACGGCTCGGCCAACCCCTTCGCGTTCATGGAGCTGCAGGACGTGCAGGAGCTGGCCAACTTTTTCGAACGGCGTGTCTCTGCGTACCAGGTGGCGGTTGAGGGCAATGTGAGCTTTGACGAGACGTTCTAAGACATAGGGGGCAACAAACGTGCAGTCTCCAGCGGACTGGCCGATCCTTTTGATCTCGGTGGTCGGCTCGATCCTCCTGGTGGAAGTGGCCCGGCGCCTGCTCAACAGAGCCGGCCGCAAGTGGGCACTGGCCCAGCACCTCGTGGAGCACTGCACGTGGCCCGCCTTCCTGACGGCCGCGATCGTCGCGTTCAACCTCGTGTTCGGGCCCGGCATGTTCGGCGACTCGCCCTCCGAGCGGGCCCTCGGCGCGACCGTGCAGCAGGCGCTCGGCCTCGTCACCATCGCCGTGGTCACCTGGCTCATCGTGCAGGCCGCGTACGCGCTGACCGACGTCATCCTCGACCGGCTCGTGCAGGTCGAGGGCGAGCGCAACCGGCGGGCCCGGCGCATCATGACGCAGATCGGGCTGGTGCGCCGCATCGCCGCCGCCGTCGTCATCGTCATCGCCCTGGGCGCGATGCTCTTCTCCTTCCCCCAGGTGCGGGCGCTCGGCGCCGGGCTGCTCGCCTCGGCCGGCATCGCGGGCGCCGTCGTCGGCATCGCCGCCCAGTCCACGATCGGCAACGTGCTGGCCGGGCTGCAGCTCGC
This sequence comes from Nonomuraea sp. NPDC004580, assembly GCF_040609855.1. Classification (NCBI taxonomy): domain Bacteria; kingdom Bacillati; phylum Actinomycetota; class Actinomycetes; order Streptosporangiales; family Streptosporangiaceae; genus Nonomuraea; species Nonomuraea sp. NPDC004580. Next base: position 49,614 of record NZ_JBEXLH010000053.1, read on the forward strand.
CTTCAGCGACGCGCTGCGGCTGGACGACGTGGTCGTGGTGCAGAAGGAGTGGGGGCGCATCGAGGAACTGACGCTCACGTACGTCGTGCTCCGGCTCTGGGACGAGCGCCGCCTGGTGCTGCCGGTCTCGTACTTCACCCAGAACCCGTTCGAGAACTGGACCCGCCACGGCAGCCGCGTGCTCGCCGTGGTGTACCTGCGGGTGGACTGGTCGGTGCCGGTGCCCAAGCTGCGTGAGGCCCTCTACGCCTTCCTCCAGGAGAACCCGCTGTGGGACCAGAAGGACTGGACGCTCCAGGTCACCGAGGTGCTGCCGAACGGACTGGTCGAGCTGCGGGCGCTGATGAGCGCCGCCGACTCGCCGTCGTCGTGGGACCTCAAGTGCGACGTTCGCGAGTTCCTCGTCAACTACGTCAGGGAGAACTTCCCCGAGTCGCTGCCGCGCTTTCGCGTGGAGACGCCGGAGAGCCGCGCAGGTGCCGGCAATGACGCCGGTGAATAATCGGTGGCCGGGGCGTCGAACGCCTGCCTATCGTGGAGATCGTCCAGGGTTGATCAGCTGTCTTCGCCCGGACTCGCGACCCTGAAAGAAGAGGGCCGCCGGGCCACGGCCTGGCCGGTGGGAATGGCGCCCCCCGGCCGGACCCCGCCCTCGCCCCGGGCCGGTTGACGCCGGCCGGGCCCGGGGCCCAGCCTCGACGGCGTGCGTCCATGGACGCCGGCGGGGCAGGGGGAACGTCATGAAAGGCAAAGTCCTCCTGAAGACCGCACTCGCACCCCGAAGCTGGCGCTCGCCGAGATCCTCGTGCTCAACGCCTCCAACGCGCTGCTCATCCGCCGGACCTGGCCGGCCGACCGGCGCGCCGCGCTGGCCCTGCTGCCGTACGCGGGATGGACGGTCTTCGCCACCGCGCTCAACACCGCCATCGCCCGCCGCAACCCCTGACTCCCCGCGGTCACGCCGAGCCGGGGATCGATGGCCCCGACCAGCAGGTCGATCAGCGCGTTCATGACGAT
>NZ_JBEXLH010000053.1:50640-64559 GCF_040609855.1 Nonomuraea sp. NPDC004580
GGTTCCCCTACCTCGGCGACCCGCACCCCGCGTCCTGAGAACTCCTAGCGCAGGCCGCCGACGGACAGGCCGCCGCGCCAGTGGCGTTGCATCTGCGATCTCAGTGCGATTGTCCGGCCTCCGGGCGGTAGCCGAGCTTGCCGCGCGTGGCGATCAGCACCACCAGGGCCCCGCCCAGACCGGCGAGCAGGGTGACCACGCCGGCGCTGTCGGGGTCGGCGATCGAGGGGAACATGTCGGAGTAGATGATCGACATGAAGTTGTTGACGCTGACGTGCAGCACGATCACCAGGGGCAGGCTCTGGCCGGTGCGGTTGAACACCCAGGTGATGACGAAGCTGAAGGCGCTGGCGAAGACGACGAAGATGCCGATCCGCTGCCAGGTGACGTCCGGGTAGCCGCCCCACTCGGTGAGGTAGAGGGGCAGGTGCCACACGCCCCACAGCGGGCCGAGGAAGGCGGTGGCGCGCAGCGGGCCGTACCTGCGCTGCATGCGGGCCAGCGCGAAGTCACGCCAGCCGGGCTCCTCGGCCAGACCCGTGGTGATCATCTGCAGCAGCAGGCCGGGGATGTACGCGACGAGCAGCGCCATGGGCGGCACCTGGGCGGCGCCGTCGGAGACGGCCAGGGAGGCGACGATGAGGGCGGCGGGCACGCCCAGGGCGGCGCCCGCGTACCAGCCCCAGTGCACCCGCCACTTCGTCATGCGGCCGATCCAGCGGCGCACGCCCTCCTTGCCCTCGGTCAGCCGGGTCACGAGGTAGGCGGAGAAGATCGGGCCGAGGTAGGCGCCGGGCAGCACTCCGGCGAGCTGGGTCGTGCCGAGCAGGGCGGGGAAGTCGAAGTCCCAGACGCCCATGCCCTGGTTGGAGAGCGCGTACGGCAGCCATGCGACCCAGCTCAGCAGGTTGGCCAGGACGAAGTAGCCGGTCAGCGGGTAGCGGCGGATGAGCCCGCCCAGCCCGCCCTGGCGCGGCGGGGCCTGGAGACCGGGGGTGCTGTCGACAGCCATGTCGGTGAAATCCCTTGGGGAGGTGTGCTTGACGGACAGGACAAGCACACCAGTGGGGACCCTCTCCCGTCGTTCCCGCGTACGCCCCAATGGTGGTACAGCCAGGGGTACCGGGCGCCGCTCGAACCCGCGCAGAGCGCCGCCCCGTCCCCTGCCGGGTGGACGCCGACGTCCCCGTCAGGGCCGCCGGCGGCCGTCCAGGTGCGTGACCCTCCTCGGCGGCACCTGAGGGTCAGGCGGAGTCGTCCGGGGACTCGTCCTGAAGGAGGAGGTCCTCCAGGGCCTCGACCGCGTCGCGGACGCCGCGCAGGCCGACGGCCGCGCGCTCGGCGTCCGCGGGGTCGAACAGCCACTCCTCGATCGGCAGGCGTTCCTCCTGCTCGGGATGGCTCGCCGCGACCTCGATCAGTTCGAGGTCGACCTCGGCGTGCAACTCGTACAGGAACTCGCCCTCGCCGTCCTGGCCGTTCATCGCTCTTTCCTCCCTGGCCTAGCGGGCGGCCCAGTCGCGGTAGTGGATCTCGCCGAGCGCCGCCTCACCGAGCGGGACCAGCGAGAGCTCCTCCAGTTCGCTGCCGAAGTAGCGGGCGTGCGGGTCGGTGAGCACCTCGCGGGTGTCGCCCATCCCGGCCAGCGCCTGGCGGAAGAACTCGTCCATCCGGTACCGGTCGGGCCCGGCGATCTCGATCCGCCCGTTGACCGGCGCCCCGACGGCGGTCCTGCCGACGGCCGCCGCGACGTCGTCGCCCGCAATGGGCTGGAACTGCACGGGCGCGATGTGGGCGCGGCCGTCGTCGCGGGTGGCCTCGTCCGCGATGCCCTTCGTGAACTCGAAGAACTGCGTCGCGTGCACCAGCGAGAACGGGATACCCGACTTCTCGATGAGCTGCTCCTGAGCGATCTTGGCGCGGAAGTAGCCGTTGTCCGGCAGCCGCTCCGTGCCGACGATCGAGACCGCCACGTGGTGCCCGACGCCCGCCTCCGCCTCGGCGGCGAGCAGGTTGCGTGTGGAGGTCTCGAAGAAGGCCAGCACGGCGGCGGGTTCGAACGACGGCGAGTTCGACACGTCCACCACCACCTGAGCCCCGCGCAGCACCTCGGCCAGCCCCTCGCCGGTGAGGGTGTTGACGCCGGTGTTCGGCGAGGCCGCCACGGCTTCGTGGCCGTGCTCGCGCAGCTTCGCCACGAGCTTCGAGCCGATCAGGCCCGTTCCGCCGATGACGACGATCTTCATGCGGTTCCCTTTCGTCCTGCCGGCGGCCCTTCATGCCGTCCGGTCGCCAGCTAAGACAGGGCGGGACGCGCCCTTGTGACAGGAACCCGGAGAAATCTTCCGTGAAGGGTCAGCTCTTCGCGGGCGTGAGCACGATCCGGCCGAACACCTCGCCAGCGTCCATCGCGCGGTGCGCGCGTACCGCGTCCTCCAGGGGCAGCCGCTCGTGCACCACGGGGGCCAGCTCGCCGCGGCTCGCGGCGGCGAACTGCTCGCCGGTCAGGCGGAGCCGGTCGGCCTCCGGCACCGTGTTCGCGCTGAACGTGGCGAACGTCAGCGACCGCTGGAACGCCGCGAACATCTCCATGCCGAAGTCCGCCGGCGGCATGCCCGCCACCGCGCCGACCGCCACCATGCGGCCGTTCGGGTTGAGTCTGGCGAAGAACGCGGGCAGACCGGGACCGGCGGCGACGTCGATGATGACGTCGAAGCCGGCAGGACCGTCCCCTTCGCCCGATCGGTCGAGCACGTGCGTCGCGCCCAGCCGGCGCAGGCGCTCGCCGCGTTCCGGCGATGACGTCGTGACCGCCACCGCGCCCGCGCCGGCCTGCGCGGCTAGCTGCACCGTCATGATGCCGAGGCTGCCCGCCGCGCCGCGCACCAGCACCGACTCGCCGGGCTCGAAACGGGCGTGGCGCAGGCCGAAGTGGGCCACCACGCCGGCGTTGCCGAGCGCCACGGCGTCCACGGCCGACAGCTCGCCGGGCAGGGCGTGCAGCGCCGTGACCGGGACGACGGCCCGCTCGACGTAGCCGCCGCCTACCCCGGTGAACGCCCACACGCGCCGCCCCACCCACCACGGGTCGGCGCCTGGTCCTGCCGCGGTCACGGTGCCCGCGATCTCGCCGCCGGGGATGTGGCCCTTCTCGAAGCCGGGCGCGCCCTTGCGGATGAAGACGTCGGCGCCGGCGACCCCGGTCGCCTCGACCTCGACCAGCACCTCTCCCTGGCCGGGGCTCGGGTCGGGCAGCTCGACGACCGCCATGCCCTCGGGCGCGCCGAACTCCTGGATCACGACTGCTTTCACGGAACGCATCTCCTTCGTGTTCGTCCTGATGATGCGAACACTAGCGGACGATGACATTCCGCTTAGCCGAAGTGAGAGCGGCGGGCACGGGTTCGTCTCACAAGAAAATGCGTTGCCCTCGTCCCGGCCGGGTTGGTAGACCTGGCGTTTTCCGAGCACGAGGGGGTGGCGATGCTCACCGGTGAGCTCGTCAGGCTGCGGGCGCTCGAGCCCGCCGACAGCGAGGCGTTGTGGCGGTGGTACCACGATCCCGAGGTCGGCAGGTGGATGGGCAGCGATCCGCCGATCTCGCTGGCCCAGAACATGGAGAAGGGGCAGAACCGGCCGCGCAACACGTACGAGCTGATGCAGCTCGGCATCGAGACCCTCCAGGAGCAAACGTTCATCGGGTACGTCGTGCTCGGCGACACCGACTTCGTGCACGGGGAGGCCGTCCTGCAGAGCGTCGCCATCGGCGAGCGGGACTTCAGGGGCGGCGGCTACGGCACCGACGCCGTGCGGGTGATCAGCCGGTACGCCTTCGAGGAGATGGGCCTGCACCGGCTGATGCTGTGGGTGGTGGCGGACAACGCCGCGGCGGTGCGGGCGTACCGGAAGGTCGGGTTCGTGGAGGAGGGGCGGCGACGGGAGGCGTTCCGGTCGCGGGGGAAGCGCTACGACTACCTGATGATGGGGCTGCTGGAGGGCGAGCTGAGGTAGGCGTCCAGCATGCCGTCCATCAGGGTGACGCGCCGCTCGGTGCGGTCGTCGAGGGCGACGAGGGCCAGCGTCAGGCCGGGTGCGGGCACGCGGGCGTGCAGGGCGCGCAGCCCCGGCCAGCCGCCGCCGTGCCGGTAGACGCGGTGGCCCGCGTGTGCGCGTACGCCGACGCCCCAGGCGTAGTCGAGCGGCGTGCCGTCGTCGAGCCGCCCCGGCGTCTGGACGAGCCGCGCGATGCCTGGCTCGTCGGCGTTGAGCGCCTGCCCCCACCTCAGCAGATCGGTGAGTGTGGTCCACGCCCCGCCGTCGCCGAGGGAGAGCGGCGCGGGACCGGCGACGGCGACCAGAGACCGTACGGACACGAACGCCATGATCGCAGAGGCGGACCTCTCGAAGGCCGGGGCGGTCTAGCGGGTCCCGGCCTGCTCCTCCAGGTAGGCGAGCGCCCCGACGCCCTCCTCGGCGAAGAACACCAGCTCGGTGAGCGGCACGGGCAGGAAGCCCTCGGCCTCCATGCGCTGGAACTGCTCCTTGAGCCCGTCGTAGAAGCCGGCCGTGTTGAGCAGCACGACGGGCCTGGCGTGCAGGCCGTGCTTCTTCAGCTCCAGGATCTCGGTGGCCTCGTCGAGCGTGCCGCTGCCGCCCACCATGATGACGAAGGCGTCGGCGCGGGCCAGCAGCTGCGCCTTGCGCTCGGCCAGGTCGCGGGTGACCACCATCTCGTCGGCGCCGGGCCGCGCCAGGTGGGCGAGGAACTCCACCGAGACGCCCACCAGCCGGCCGCCCGCCTCCTGCACGCCGTCGGCCACCACCTTCATCAGCCCGGAGTCGGAGCCGCCCCACACCAGCGTGTGGCCGCCCTTGCCGAGGAGGCCGGCGAACTCGCGGGCGGGCACGGTGTAACGGTCGTCGAGGTCGGAGGCGGAGCAGAAGACGCAGATGTTCACGCCCGGCAGTCTATGACCGCCCCGCTCGGGGGACGATCAGCGCTTTGACCACCCGCTGCTCGGCCACGTCCGCCAGGGCGCGCTGCGCGTCGCGCAGGTCGTACTCGCCGCTGATCAGGCTCGCCCACGGAAAAAGGCGCTGGTAGCGGGCCAGCACCTGGACGCCGCGCCAGAGGTGTCCCGCGTCGCTGCCCCAGCAGCCGCGCACGTCCAGGTGGCGGCGGTTGAGGTCGCGGTGCGGGTTGAACGTGGCGTCGCCGGTGTCGGTGTACTGGCCCGCGACGACGTACCGGCCGGCGTCGCGGGTCAGGCGCATGCCCTCGGGCACCGCCGCCGGCACGCCGGTCGCCTCGATGGTCACGTCGGCGCCCCGCCCGCCGGTCACGTCCCTGACCGTCTCCAGGCGCTCGTCCGGCGTCATGGCGTCGATGTCGATCACGAGGTCGGCGCCGAGCCGCCCGGCCGCCTGCAGCCGCACCCGCGAACCGCCGATCGCGATCACCTGCCCGGCCCCGCGCAGCTGGGCCAGCGCCATCGCGCACAGCCCGACGGGGCCGGCGCCCTGCACGATCACGGTGTCGCCGAACGCGATCTCGCCGAGCGTGGCCGCGTGCAGCGCGGTCGGCAGGCCGCAGCCGCCCGCCAGGAAGGCCCGCCAGTCGAGGTCGGGCGGCAGGGCCACCACGTGGACGCCGGGCTTGAGGTGGACGTACTCGGCCCAGCCGCCGAACAGGCCCTCGTCGGCGGACATCGTCACCCCGTAGACCTTGCGCTCGGGGCAGCGGGTGGTGGCGTGCGCGACTGTGCAGTACCAGCACTGGCCGCAGGTGCCGTGCACGTCGTGGAAGGTGACCGTCTGGCCGATCTCCAGCGGCTCGCCCCAGATGTCGCGCGCCGGAGCCCCGGGCCCCAGCTCCGCCACCTTGCCCACGGAGATGTGCCCGGGGATGATCGGGTACGGCACGCCGGCCAGCCGCCCTTCCCACAGGTGCACGTCGGTGCCGCACACCTCGCTGCCGAGCGTCCTCAGCAGCACCGCCCCCGGCTCCAGGTCGGGCCGCTCGTACGCGCGCGGCTCCAGCGGGGCGCCAGGCCCCGGCATGACGACGGCCGAGATCATCTCCGGCCTCCTTCCGTGACGCTAGTGACGTCCGCGCGCTCTCGGCGGGACGACCATGGGCACTCGCTGCCGGGGCAGGCCGGGCGGCGCGGCGGTGTACAGCTCGCGGATCATCGCCAGCAGCGTGTCGAGGCACGGCGGCGGGTCGTCCTTCCACCAGGCCAGCCGTACGTCGATGCGGGGCGCGTCGGTGACCAGCCGGTACGCGACCCCGGGACGCGGGTTCTGGTTGGCGGTGGCCTCCGCCGTGACGCCGATGGCCTGGCCGCCGGCGATGACCGTCAGCCACTCGTCCACGCCGTCCACGGTCCTGGTCCGCGGGCGCGTGGTGGCCGGCCACAGCTCGGGCGTGGTGGTGCCGCTGCGCTTGTCGATCGCGACGGTGTAGCGGGCGAGCTGCTCCAGCCGTACGGAGCGGCGCCTGGCGAGCGGATGCTCGGTGTCCACGGCGGCGTAGCGGGCCTCGCAGCCCACCGAGGCCATGTCGAACCGCTCGTCGGCGAGCGCGCGGCGGATGACGGCGATGTCCGCGATGCCCTCGCTGAGCCCCGCCGTCGGCGTGTTGGACTGCACGAACATCAGCGGCACCGCGGGATGGGCGACGGCCCACGCCTTCATCAGATGCCGGGTGTGCTTGCCCAGGGCGGCGTAGGCGTAGCCCACGCGCAGCTCGGGGCGGGCCTCCTGGGCGATGCGTTCGAGGCGGTCGACCTCGTCGATCACGCGTCTGGCGCGGGTGACGATCCGGCCGCCGGCGCCCGTGAGCGTGACGCGCTGGTTCGAGCGGTCCAGCAGGCGGGTGCCGAGCGTGGCCTCCAGGGCTGCGACGGAACGGGACACCGCGGCCTGCGAGACGCCGAGCAGGATCGCCGCGTCGGTGAAGGTGCCCTCGTCGACGACCGCCACGAAGGCCCGGAGCTGGCGTAGCTGCACGTCCATACGCCCAGCGTATAAAACGGACATAACGTGTATTGTGTTTGAAAGCGGATAATTATGACACTGTGGCTATGACCAGGTCATGGAAGAACTCCATCCGGACCAGGTACACGGTGGCCGCCGCCGTGTTCTCCCTCATCATCCTCGGCGCGCTCGGCGCGACGCTGGACCTCGTGGTCCGCAACCAGCTCCAGGCCACCGCGTTCGAGCAGGTCGAACGGGTGGCCAGCCAGTGGAGCGCGACGGCGCGCGGCGGTGTGCTGCCGCGCCCCATCCCCGCGTACGCCCCCGTCGAGCTCATCCAGGTCGTCGACGCCCGCCACCGCGTGGTGGACGCCAGCAAGCAGGCGTCGTCGACCGTCCCGCTCAGCTGGCTGCGGCCGCCGGCCGACGACAGGTTCCAGCACACCGTCGAATGCCGGCCGGAGGGCGACTGTCTGGCGCTGATGGCCATCAGGCTGACCCCCGAGGCCGACGCCGGCGTCGTCTACGCCGCCAGGCCCGAGGCCGAGCTGATCTCGGGAGGCGGCCTGGAGCTGGCCATCGGGGGCGCGATCGCGTTCCTGGTGGGCATGACGGCGTACCGGACCTGGACGCTGGTCGGGCGCACCCTGCGGCCCGTCGAGGCGATCAGGTCGCGCATCTCCGAGATCACGGTGAGCGACCTGAGCCTGCGGGTGCCCGTACCGCATGGGGACGACGAGATCGCCCAGCTCGCCACCACCGCCAACCAGACGCTGGCCCGCCTGGAGGACGCCGTCGAGCAGCAGCGCCGCTTCGCCTCCACCACCTCCCACGAGCTGCGCACCCCCATCGCGGGGCTGCGCACCCAGCTGGAGGAGGCGGTTCGGTACCCCGGCGACATCGACCCGCACGAGACCATCCGCAACGCGCTCGCCTCCACCGACCGGCTGGAGGCCATCGTGGACGACCTGCTGCAGCTGGCCCGCCTGCGTCATGGCGATCCCGCGCCGCCGGAGTCCGTCGATCTCGGCGAGCTGATCCGCGCCAACGTCGCCGACCTGCCCCGCCGCGTGCCCATCGCGGTCGGGGCGCGGCAAGGGGTCGTCGTCCGCGGGTCGCGCGTGCAGCTCGCGAGGGTGCTCAACAACCTCCTGGCCAACGCGCAGCGCCACGCCGGCTCGGGAGTGGACGTGACCCTGACCGTGGAGGACGGCCAGGCCGTTCTCGCCGTCACCGACGACGGCCCCGGCGTCCCTCCCGCGCACCGCGAGCGCGTCTTCGAACGCTTCGTCCGCCTGGACGACGGCCGCCGCCGCGACCCCGGCGGAAGCGGGCTCGGCCTCGCCATCTCCCGCGACATCGCGCACACCCACCACGGCACGCTCCGGGTCGAGGACTCGCCGGCGGGCGCCAGGTTCGTGCTCCGCCTCCCGCTGGCCAAGCCGGCGGAGAGCCGTCCCGCCGACGGGAACGGCCAGGGAGGACCTGCCGGGGAGCGGCTCCCCATGCGCTGCCTGAAGCCCAGCCGGCTGGTGGACCCGCGATCGGTCACCGACGCTCCCTAATTTCACCTAATTTCCGATAATTTCGGCATCGATAGCGACAGATGGGCAGGTCAAGGCAACGGCCGCAGAGGCCGAAGCCGAAACATTTCGGGTGGCGATTGACACCTTTCGGGGGTGTTCGCACACTGATCGCCAACACCCCACCCGGAAGGGAGCCCTCTAGTGATCACCAGCTTGGCCCGCTCCACGATCGGCTTCAGGATGGTCGCGCTGGCGCTGGCGGCCACGCTCGCCGCCGCGGGAGCGGTGGCGGCGACCCCCGCACCGGCCGTGGCGGCCGACGGGTCCGAGAACGAGGGTGCCGACTGCCAGGTCCCCGGCCTGCCCGACGCGGGCTCCTTACCCACCGTCTCCCGGCTGCCCGACCCCTTCACCAAGCTGAACGGGACGCGCATCACCAGCAAGTCCGACTGGCGCTGCCGCCGCGAGGAGATCAAGAGGCTGGCGGAGAAGTTCGTCTACGGCGAGAAGCCGGCCAAGCCGTCCAGCGTGACGGGCACGGTGTCGCGGACCGGCATCACCGTCAACGTCTCGCACAACGGCAGGAACGCCTCCTTCTCCGCGGGCGTGGACCTGCCGAGCGGCACAGGCCCCTTCCCCGCCGTCGTCGTGCTCGGCGGGTTCGGCGCCGACACCGCCGCGATCAAGGCCGCGGGCGCGGCCGTCATCACCTACGACCCCCTCGCCGTCGGCAGGGAGGGCACCCCGCGTACCAGCAAGCAGGGCGCCTTCTACACGATCTACGGCGCCAACAGCTCCACCGGCATACTCGCCGCCTGGGCCTGGGGCGTGAGCCGCATCATCGACGTGCTCGAACAGTCCGGTGGCAGCATCCTGCGGTCCGACGCGACCGGCGTCACGGGCTGCTCGCGCTACGGCAAGGGCGCGTTCGTCGTCGGCGCGTTCGACCAGCGCATCGCGCTCACCATGCCGATCGAGTCGGGCAGCGGCGGCGTCGCCGCCTTCCGCGCCATCCCGGGTGAGAGCGGCGCCCAGCCGCTGAGCAGCGCCTACTCCGAGCAGCCGTGGCTCGGTGACGCGTTCAGCTCGTTCACCGCAAGTCCCGCACGGCTGCCCGTCGACACCCACTCGGTGGTCGGCATGATCGCGCCGCGCGGGCTGTTCATCATGGACAATCCGCACATCGACTGGCTCGCCGCCAGGTCCGCGAGCGTGGCCGCGCTGGGCGGCGCCGAGATCTACAAGGCGCTCGGGGCCGGGGGCGACATCACGTACTGGTCGGCCGTCCAGGACGGCACCCACTGCGCCAGCCGGTCGGAATGGCGTACACCGCTGCAGCAGAACATCCAGAAGTTCCTGCTCAACACCGGCAGCTACACCGGCTCCATGCGGATCGCCGCCAACAAGAGCGGCAACCTGGCCGAGTGGCGCGACTGGCAGACGCCCACGCTCGGCGACGGCGGCGGTGGTGACACCACGCCGCCCACCGCCCCGGCCGGCCTCGCGGCCTCGGGCACCACGTCCACGGGGACCTCGCTGAGCTGGACGGCGGCCACCGACGACACGGGCGTGACCGGCTACGACGTCCTGCGCGCGACGGGCGCGAGCGGCGGCACGTTCGCGCAGGTCGGCACCTCGGCCACCACCTCGTACGCCGACACCGGACTGACCCCCGCCACCACCTACCGCTACCAGGTCAGGGCCCGCGACGCGGCCGGCAACCCCTCGCCGGTCTCCGGCACCGTGCAGGTCACCACCCAGCCGGGCTCGGGGGGCGGCGGCTGCACGGCGGTCCCGACCGTACAGACCCAGTGGAGCACCGGGTACGTCATCCAGCCCCTCACCATCACCAACACCGGCACCTCGGCGATGAACGGCTGGACGGTCACCTTCACCCTGCCCGCCGGGCACCAGCTCGCCGGCTCTTGGAACGGCACCACGACCGTCAGCGGGCAGACCGTCACCGTCAGGAACGTCGCGCACAACGGCGCCCTGGCTCCCGGAGCCTCCACCGGCAGCGTCGGCTTCCAGGTGAACCGCCCGTCCGGCGACACCGCACTCCCGTCCGGCTACACCTGCGCCTGACCTCGTCCCCTCCGGCCCGCTGCCCCAGCGCGGGCCCCAGTGCGGGCCCCAGTGCGGGCCCCAGTGCGGGCCGGAGTGCGGGCCGGAGGAGACACGCGACACGAACGCCGCCGCCGGTTGACGGGCCGACCCCGCCATGACATAGTGAAAGCGGCACGGAGGGTTGACATCATCATTAGTGGTGGACAGCCGTTTCCCTTTTGCGTTACGCTGCTTCCCTCACGTTGCCGTGACGTCCCGCTTTCGCCCTCGCGATCGACGGGGCGTTTGGCATGCGTGGAGCTCCTACCCATCCGTGCCCTTCGGAAGGACCTCACTTGGCAGCCTCGCGCACCTCCGCCCTGCCCACCGGTTCGCCCCGCCGCGTCTCCTTCGCCCGTATCGAGGAGCCTCTCGAAGTCCCCCACCTGCTCGCCCTGCAGACCGAGTCCTACGACTGGCTGGTCGGCAACGAGCGGTGGAGCGCCCGTGTCGAGGCGGCCCGCCAGGCCGGGCGCACCGACGTCCCCGCCCAGTCGGGCCTGCAGGAGATCTTCGACGAGATCAGCCCCATCGAGGACTTCTCGGGGACCATGTCGCTGTCGTTCCGCGATCACCGCTTCGAGCCGCCCAAACACTCGGTGGACGAGTGCAAGGAGAAGGACATGACCTTCTCCGCCCCCATGTTCGTCACCGCCGAGTTCATCAACAACGCCACCGGTGAGATCAAGAGCCAGACGGTGTTCATGGGCGACTTCCCGCTCATGACGCCCAAGGGCACGTTCATCGTCAACGGCACGGAGCGTGTCGTGTCGTCGCAGCTCGTGCGCTCGCCGGGGGTCTATTTCGAGCGCAGCATCGACAAGACCTCCGACAAGGATCTGTTCGGCTGCCGGGTCATCCCGTCGCGGGGCGCCTGGCTCGAGTTCGAGATCGACAAGCGCGACAACGTCGCCGTACGCGTCGACCGCAAGCGCAAGCAGCCCGCCACGGTGCTGCTCAAGGCGCTCGGCTGGACGACCGAGCAGATCCTGGAGCGTTTCGGCCGGTACGAGTCGATGCGGGCCACCCTGGAGAAGGACCACACGGCCGGCCAGGACGACGCCCTGCTCGACATCTACCGCAAGCTGCGGCCCGGTGAGCCGCCGACCAAGGAGTCGGCGCAGACCCTGCTGGAGAACCTCTACTTCAACCCCAAGCGCTACGACCTCGCGAAGGTCGGCCGCTACAAGATCAACAAAAAGCTGGGCGTCGACGCCGACATCACCCACGGCGCGCTCACCGTCGACGACATCGCCGCGATGATCGACTACCTGCTCCGCCTGCACGCGGGGGAGGAGTCGATGCCGAGGACGCGGGGTGACGTGGTGGTCGAGACCGACGACATCGACCACTTCGGCAACCGCCGCCTGCGCAGCGTCGGCGAGCTCATCCAGAACCAGGTCCGCCTGGGCCTGGCCCGCATGGAGCGCGTCGTCCGCGAGCGCATGACCACGCAGGACGTCGAGGCCATCACGCCCCAGACGCTGATCAACATCCGGCCGCTGGTGGCGGCGCTCAAGGAGTTCTTCGGCACCTCGCAGCTGTCGGGGTTCATGGACCAGATCAACCCGCTGTCCGGGCTGACCCACCGGCGCCGCCTGTCCGCGCTGGGTCCCGGCGGTCTGTCGCGGGAGCGGGCCGGGTTCGAGGTCCGTGACGTGCACCCGTCCCACTACGGCCGGATGTGCCCGATCGAGACGCCCGAAGGCCCCAACATCGGCCTCATCGGCTACCTCGCCTGCTACGCCAGGATCAACCCGTTCGGCTTCGTCGAGACCCCCTACCGCAAGGTCGCCGACGGCCGGGTGACCGACCAGGTCGACTACCTCACCGCCGACGAGGAAGACCGTTTCGTCATCGCTCAGGCCAACACGGCGCTCACCGAGGACGGCGGGTTCGCCGAGCGGTACGTGTCGGTGCGGCGCAAGGGCGGCGAGTTCGAGCTGGCCAGGGCGGACGAGGTCGACTACATCGACGTCTCGCCGCGCCAGATGACGTCGGTGGCCACCGCCATGATCCCGTTCCTGGAGCACGACGACGCCAACAGGGCCCTCATGGGCGCGAACATGCAGCGCCAGGCCGTGCCGCTGATCAGGAGCGAGGCGCCGCTGGTCGGCACCGGCATGGAATACCGCGCCGCCACCGACACCGGCGACGTGATCCTCGCCGCTTCGCCTGGCGTGGTGGAGGAGGTGTGCGCCGACTACGTCACCGTGGCCAACGACGACGGCACCCACGTCACGTACCGGGTCGCCAAGTTCAAGCACTCCAACCAGGGCACCAGCTTCAACCAGAAGCCCGTCGTCGCCGAGGGCCAGCGGGTGGAGGCGGGCCAGGTGATCGCCGACGGTCCCTGCACCGACGAGGGCGAGCTGGCGCTGGGCAAGAACCTGCTGGTGGCGTTCATGCCGTGGGAGGGACACAACTACGAGGACGCGATCATCCTGTCGCAGCGGCTCGTGCAGGACGACGTGCTCTCCTCGATCCACATCGAGGAGTTCGAGGTGGACGCCCGTGACACCAAGCTCGGCCCTGAGGAGATCACCCGCGACATCCCCAACGTCTCGGAGGAGGCCCTCGCCGATCTGGACGAGCGCGGCATCATCCGCATCGGCGCCGAGGTGGTGCAGGGCGACATCCTCGTCGGGAAGGTGACGCCCAAGGGTGAGACCGAGCTGACGCCGGAGGAGCGGCTGCTGCGCGCGATCTTCGGTGAGAAGGCCCGAGAGGTGCGCGACACCTCGCTGAAGGTGCCGCACGGCGAGCAGGGCAAGGTCATCGGCGTGCGCGTGTTCTCCCGTGAGGAGGGCGACGAGCTGCCTCCGGGCGTCAACGAGCTGGTCCGCGTCTACGTGGCCCAGAAGCGGAAGATCACCGACGGCGACAAGCTGGCCGGCCGTCACGGCAACAAGGGCGTCATCTCCAAGATCCTGCCCGTGGAGGACATGCCGTTCCTCGAGGACGGCACGCCGGTCGACATCATCCTCAACCCGCTGGGCGTGCCCGGCCGGATGAACGTCGGCCAGGTCCTGGAGACCCACCTCGGTTGGATCGCCGCCCGCGGCTGGGACATCTCCGGCATCGAGGAGGCCTGGACCGAGCAGCTGCGCGAGAAGGGCTTCGAGCAGGCCGAGCCATGGACGAAGGTCGCCACCCCGGTCTTCGACGGCGCCAGCGAGCAGGAGATCATCGGGCTGCTCGGCAACACGCTGGTCAACCGCGACGGTGACCGGATGGTGCAGGCGACCGGTAAGGCGCGGCTGTTCGACGGGCGTTCCGGCGAGCCGTTCCCCTACCCGATCGCGGTGG
>NZ_JBEXLH010000054.1:0-62021 GCF_040609855.1 Nonomuraea sp. NPDC004580
CCCATGGCGCGGCTCCCGGCGTCCGACTAACCCACGGCCTCAACCGGACCAAGGACACACGACGTCGGCGGGCAACCACTCCCGATTTTCAGCCCAGAACGGGCCTCCCGCTAGGGAGATCGGAGACTAACCCCTGAACAGCGCCGAGAGCCGCCGGTAGGAGTCGAGTCGCCGGCCGAGATCGTAGGTGTTCATCGTCACCAGTACCTCGTCCGCGCCGCTCGCCGCCACCAGCGAGTCCAGCGCCACCGCGACCTCACGCTCGGTGCCGTGGATCTGCCCCTTCAGCGACTGCTCCAGGTACGCCCGCTCCCGCTCGCCCAGCTCCATGGCCGCGACCTCCTCGGCAGGGATCAGCGGCGGGAACGCCCCGCTGGTGCGCGAGCGCGCCGTCGCCCACGCCTCGGGCAGCTGCAGCAGCGCCGCCTCCGCCGCGCTCGCGCCGACCGCCACGTTCGCCGCCACCATCACGTACGGCCGATCCGCCCACGCCGAAGGACGGAACCCGGCGCGGTAGCGGGCGACCGCGTCCAGCATGCGCGAGCCCGCCCCGATCACCATGGGCAGCCCGTGCTCGGCCGCGATCTCCGCGCCCGCCCCCATGGCCAGCACGAACACCTGCGGCCGCAGCCCCTCGGCGGGCAGCGCGTGCACGCCCGGATAGGCGGACTGCCCGCCGGTGAAGAAGCCCAGCAACTCGGCGAGCTGCTCGCCGAACCGGTCGGCGTCGTCCTTGCCGTGCCCCAGCGCCTTGCGGATGCCGCCGGTGAACCCCACGGACCGCCCCAGCCCCATGTCGATCCGGCCGGGGTGCAGCGACTCCAGCACGCCGAACTGCTCGGCCACCACCAGCGGCCGGTGGTTGGGCAGCATCACGCCGCCGGTGCCCACCCGGATCCGCGACGTCGCCGCGGCCACCGCCGCCGCCAGCACGGTCGGCGCCGATCCCGCGACGCCCGGCACGCTGTGGTGCTCCGACACCCAGAACCGGTGGTAGCCGAGCTCCTCGGCCTGCCCGGCGAAGCGCACGGTCGCACGCAGCGCCTCGGCCGGGGTCGAGCCTCTGCGGACGAGCGAACGGTCGAGAATCGAGTACGCGGTCACGTATCGGTGCAACGCCCCCGCGAGCCGGATCAATCCACCGGGTCTCCCGCGATGCCCTCGTAGAAGCCGAGTAGCCGCGCCTCCAGCTCCGCGTCCCTGCGCAGCTTCATGCCGTCCACCTCGCCGACCGGCATCACCCCCCACGAGTTGCACAGGAACACCAGGTCGAACTCCGCCAGGTCGGGCACCCGCAACGGCCGGCGCTCCTGCGGCACCTCCATCCGCTCCAGCAACTGCATGGTGACGCCGTGCAGCATCGGCGCGTCAGGCCACACCAGCCGGCCGCCGGCGAAGCCGCCCACGTTCGTGATCGCGCCCTCGCTGATCAGGCCGTCCTCCGTGGTCAGCAGGGCCTCGTCGAAACCGGCGCGGTTCACCGTACGCAGGATGTGCGGCTGCTGGAAGCCCGACGCCTGCTTGATGTGCGGCAGGTAGCGCTGGTAGACGACGGGCGTGACGCGCAGCGGGCTCGGCAGCGGCGGGTGCGGCGCGGCGGCCGTGGCGATCACCCGAGGCCGGCCCGCCACCTCCACGTAATAGACCCGGACGCTCGCGTCGCGCTCGCCGCCCAGCGCCGCCTTGATCGAGGCCAGCACCTCCGCCCGGCCGGGCCCCGCGCCGAACAGCTCGACGCCGGCCCGCTCCAGCCGCTTGACGTGCAGCTCCAGCCCGCGCACCCGGCGATCGGCGACCTGCATGGAGGTGAAGTGGCCGTAACGGGCCTCCATCCCCAGCAGCGCCTCCTCGCCGATCGGCTCGCCCTCCATCGCGATCCGCCCTGCCATCGGCCACCCCTTCCCTCTCCTCAGATCACGGTACGGCGCTCACAGTAGGGTCTCACCTCCGGTAGAGCGCCACCGCCCAGTCCACCGGCCGGTCGGTGCCCGCTCCCCGCAGCCCCATCCGCACCTTGACCTCGACCCGCTGCCCCTTCCGCACCGTGAACGCGGTTCGCGTGCTGCTCAAGGTTCAGGTGCTGCCCAGCACCTGATCCGGCGTATCCAGCCACACCCGCTGTCCCTCCGGCGTGACCGTCACACCGAAGCGCCGCCAATGCGGCTCGCCCCATCTCACCCACTGCGCGTACGCCTGGAGGACCTCATCCCACACCGGCCGGTCGCCCACCTGCTGCACGCGGTGATCTGCAGATTCGGGCCGCCACGTGGCCACGGCCCACGAGCTCGGATCGTCAGGGTCGGCGACGAACACGCGCACGTACGCGCTGTCCTCGTCGTGTCCTTCGACGCTGTGCGAGCGCAGGCCGGTCAGCGTGCCGATGGCCAGGTCCGCGCCCGCGCCGAGCTGGTCGAGCGCTCGCGGGTCGAGGGCGGTCCGGTAGTGCCGCCGCTCCTTCCCCGGCGGCGGGCTCTGGCATGGGATGGGCCGCTGGGACCGCATCATCATGTAGCCGGCGAACCCCTCGATCGTGCCGGCGGCGGTCCCGTCCTCCTGCACCACCAGCCGCAGCGCGTGGCTGGTGCCGTACCCGGGATGCCATGGCAGCACGATCACGCCGCCCGGCCGGCACTGCTGTACCCACGGATAAGGCACGTCCCGCACGCCGCAGGTGACGTGCACACGGTCGTACGGCGCTCCATCCGGTGCGCCGCGCGCCCCGTCGCCCACGAGCAGGGTCGGCGTGCACCCGGCCGCCGCGAGGTTCTTGCCGGCTTGCTCGGCCACCGCCGGATCCACCTCGATGGAGGTCACCTCCCCGCGGTCGCCGACGAGGTGAGACAGCAGCGCGGCGGTGTAGCCGGTGCCTGTGCCGATCTCCAGCACCCGATGGCCGGGCTCGGGCGCCAGATGGTTGAGCAGGTCCGCGACCGTGCTGGGCGCGGACGCCGAGGACGTGGAGTCGCCGTGCAGCGCGTCGAGGCGGGTCGCGCCGTCGTCGAGCTGGGTGACGATGATGCTGGGTGAGTAGACGGTGTCCCACCACGTGGCAGGGTCGAGATCGCGGTCGATCAGGTACGGTGCCCCTTCCTCCTCGACGACCAAGCCCAGGTCAGGGATGAACAGGTGGCGGGGCACCGCGCGGACCGCGTCCGTGATGGACTCGCTGATGTCTCCGGACCCCTCTGGGTCGAGCCCGGCGATCAGTCGCGCGAGGCGCTCGGGTGTGACGCTCACCTTCCCTTGCCCTTTCCGTCGGCGTGGCCGCCCTGGGGTTTCTGCTGCTGGTCGTTGGTGCTGCCGGTGCCGCCTTCCGTTCCGTCGACCTCCTTGTCCTTGGGGCTGTTGGGATCCTCGTGTCGTCCCACTGGTGTCTCCTCTCGTGATGTGGACCCGTGACTGTTCGTGCACGGAACGCTACGGACCGAGGAGGGCAGAGCTCAACGGAGTTGCTTCAGATTTCTTCTTGATCGTTGAGTGCGCGGCGAATCATGCGGCGTGCCTCCTCGCCGCGCACGGCCAAGGCCATCAACCGATCGAACGCCTTCTCGTAGATCGCTATCTCGTGGCGCTGTCGGAGCGTCAGCTCCGCGGTGTAGGTGGCCACGGTCACCATACGGCTGTCGTAGATGGTGAACGCGTTGTTGCGCGGCACGGTGTACGGCGCCGCCAGCGGCACGATGCCGAGGCTGAGACGCGGCGCACGAGCGGCATCCAGCAGCCGGCGCAGTTGCTCCGCCATCGCCTCGCTGCCGCCGACGGAGGTGTACAGCGCTGCCTCGCCGAGGAGAAACAGGAACCGGCGATGGGCGCGGTCGAGCACCCGCTGGGCCTCCAGCCGGGCTTGTACGCCCTCTTCGATGTCGTCAGGGATGCCGTGGAAATGGACGACCGTCGTCAGGATGCCGCGCGCGTACCCGGACGTCTGGAGTAACCCGGGGATGACCGTGGGCTCCCAGGCCCGGATCACTTGCGTCTTTTCGTAGGCGTCGATGTTGGCGCGCTGGCGACGCCGCGTGCCGGTCTTGAGTGAACGCCTCCAGTCCACGTACTGAGCGTCGATCGAGCGGACGGCCGCGACCAGGTCGCTGATCTCGCTGGGGAATCGGCAGGCGACACACCAGTCCCGGACGTCGTCCTCAGAGGGGACCTGCTTCCCCAGCTCGATCTTCGACACCTTCGACGGCACCCATCCGCACGAGGCGGCGAGCTCGCGCCCGGTCAGTCCGGCATCGCGCCTCAGGTCTCGCAGGCGGATGCCGAGCGCTTGAACGGCTTGCTGACCGAGGAGAGGTTGGTTCACGGGAGACGCGCGGCGAACTCGTCCAGCGGCTGGGCGTGCTTGAGTGCCAGGTCCCGCCATGCCCGATGACGCGCGATGGTCTCCTGATCGGTGACGAGTTCGGCACCGGCGAACGTGTCGTCGGCGTCGTCGAAGTGCAACCAGATCAAGCGGGAGCCGTCGAGCAGCCAGGCGTCGTACGGGTCGAGGCCAAGCTGCTCGGCCGCGTCGCGGCGCAGGTAACGGATGTCCTCTCCGGCCTGCACGCTGAGCCGGGCCACCTCGATGCCGTACCTCGTGTAGTCGGACGGCGGCACGGACACGATGCGGACTCGCTGCCAGGTCTTCCCGGACGTGACGTCACGGCTGATCTTCTCCATCCAAGACCGATGCCACCCGTAGTCGTCCGGCTCGCCGGCCTGCCACTTGCGGAACGGCTCGGCGCCCACGGTGCTGTTGTAGCGCTCGCGGAGCTCGAACCGGAATGCGCTGGTGGTGAAGGCGGCGAGCAGGTTGCCCAGCTCCGCCTCGGACAGAAGCACGGTCATCCCTGGGGGAAGTGTGGCAGGAGGTCTTTGGGGATCTCGATGATGATCTCGTCTGGGGCCAGATCAACGGCATCCCCGAGGGCCTCTGGATCGGTGATCACCTTGCCCTGGACCGCGATCGTGCCGCGGTCCGTCTCGTAGACGGCGGGGCAGGTGCCCTGCTCACTGTTGCTTCCGAGGAACCGCAGGCGCATGGCCGCTCCTTGATCGGATTGCTTGGAGTTTCTCTTCTCAGGCTGAGCGTCCATCGGCATTCGATCCCGGTCAAGTGCGGACACGAGCAACTTCTCGATGCCTGGTCAGGCGACCACGTCTTGACCGGCGACTCCTGCAGCAGGTCCTCCGCGACCGCCCGATCCCTGGTGAGCAGGTGCCGGGGTCAGGGGGTTTCCGCGCGCTGCACGGTGAAGGGGGCCAACTCGCCCAGCCCGCGTACCGACAGCCGGTTCACCTCGAGCAGCCGGAAGGCGCGGTCGCCCTCCAGCTCCTCGGCGAGCTGCGGGTCGGCCAGGATGGTGCCGGGCAGGGACAGCGCGGTCAGGCGGCTGGCCAGGTTGACGGTGGTGCCGAACACGTCGCCCATGCGCCAGATGACCGGCCCCGAGGCCAGCCCCACCCGCAGCTCGGGCATGTCGCGCCCGCGCGCGTGCGTCTCCACCAGCCGCAGCGCGATCTCGGCCGCCACGTGCGCCTTGTCGGAGATGAACAGCACGGAGTCGCCCAGCGTCTTGACCACCCGCCCGCCGGACGAGGTCACGATGTCGGCCGAGCGCCCCTCGAACCTGTCGATCAGCCTGGCCAGCTCGGCGGCGGTGATCTGCCTGCTCAGCCGGGTGAAGGCGACCAGGTCGGCGAAGCCGACGGCCAGGCGTACGGCGCTCATGTCCTGGTCGGCCAGGCGCCCTGCCGCGGCGGCGAGCTGGCGCTGCCAGGCGTAGACGAGCAGCTTGGCGAGGTCGGGCACCACCCGCTCGGCCCGCCGCCGCCAGGCCCGCGGCCGCTCGGCCAGCGGCACCCCGGCCTGGTCGAGCACCTCGGCGCCCAGCTCGGCCTGGGACTCGGCCAGCCGCGCCGTGGCCTGGCCCAGCGCGCGGGCCGTCAGCAGCACGTGCTCCTCGTCGTAGATGCCGGAGGTGACCATGCCGAGCAGGGTCTTGAGCGCCTCGACGTCGGAATCGGTGAACTCGACCGCGTCGTCGGGCACGTTGGGGAAGCCGAGGGCACGCCAGAAGCGCCGCGCACGATAGACCGGCACGCCCGCCATGTCGGCGACCTGACGACTGGTGTATCGGCGCGGCTCGCGCAGAAAAGCATCTGCAACCCCGTCCCGGTCCACGCGCGCCACCTGGGCAAGATAACACTCTGTGGGCCAGATCACTCCAGCAGCGCCCGCAAGGCGCTTGTCTCGCTTTCCGCCACATAAGGGGCGTAGTAGTCGTACATCGCTTTTCTCGACAATTGGGCGGCCAGCGGGCCGTCGCCCGCCCTGATCGCGGTGATGACCTCCTCGTGGTGCCGGATGCTGCGCCGCATCAGGGCCTGCCGGTCGTCGGCGGCGTCGATGCGGGCGGCGATCTGCCGCAGCACGATCTGCCGCACCACGTCGGTGCAGATCTGGATGAGCTTGTTGCCGCTCGCCGCCACCACCGCGTCGTGGAAGGCCACGTCGGCCCGGCCGAACGCCTCGGTGTCCACCGCACCCGAGCCGGTGCCCGACTCGGTGCCGGACCCTGTGCCGGACCCTGTGCCGGACCCGGTGCCGGACCCGGTGCCGGCCGCGGCCCGCATCGACGCCACCGCCTCGGCCATGCCGGCGAGCTGCTCGTCGGTGCGCAGCCGCGCGGCCAGCAGGATCGCCGCGGAGTCGAGCACCATCCTGAACTGCACCAGCTCGCCCAGCGACAGCTCCTCGACCCGGGCCAGCGTGGTCATCGACTTGTGCAGCGCGGCGGGCGAGAACGGCAGCACCTCCGCGCCGTTGGGGTCGCCGGGCCGCGAGCGCACCAGGCCGCGGGCCTGCAGCACGCGCAGCGCCTCGCGCACGGTGGAGCGGCCGACCGACAGCTGCACCATCAGCTCACGCTCGCTCGGCAGCCGCTGGCCGGGTGTCAGTGCGCCGCTCTCGATGGCCTCTTCGATCTGCTCGACGACCCGCTCGTAGGCGCGCACCGCGCGTACGGGCTCGAAGCGCGCACCACCCATGCAAGCCCCCTTGACCCGAGCCGTCGCCGACTGGCAATGTGCGTAGCCTACTGGTCAGACCAGTGCACTAGCCAGGAGGCTGTAAGACATGAGGCGAATCGGGATCTGGCTCGCCGCGGGCGGCCTCCTGCTGGCCACCGCCGCGTGCGGCGGCGGTGGTGACGGTGGCGGCACGAGTGGCGGGGGCTCCAAGGCCCAGTCGTTGTCGGTCGGATTCGTGGCCGAGCCCGCCAACCTCGACTTCACCTCGACCGAGGGCGCCGCGATCCCGCAGGCGCTGCTCGTCAACGTCTACGAGGGCCTGGTCAAGCTCGACCAGAACGGCGAGATCGTCCCGCTGCTGGCCGAGAAGTGGGACGTCTCCGACGACCGCAAGACCTACACCTTCACCCTGCGCAAGGACGTGAAGTTCTCCAGCGGGGCGCCGTTCACGGCCGACGACGTGGTGTTCTCGCTCGACCGCGTCAAGAGCGACTGGAAGCTCAAGATCAAGTCGCAGCTCGACGTGATCGACGACGTCGAGAAGAGGGACGACACCACCGCCGTCGTCACGCTCAAGCGGCCGAGCAACGGCTTCCTCTACGCCATGGCCACCAGGCTCGGCGCCATGTTCAGCCGCACCGGCGTCGCCGACCTGGCCAACAAGCCCGTCGGCACCGGCCCGTACGTGCTGGGCGCCTGGCGGCGCGGCGACTCCATCAGGCTCGACGCCAACGCCTCCTACTGGGGCGCCAAGCCGCCGGTGCCCTCGGTCACGCTGAAGTACTTCAAGGACGCCACGGCGATGAACAACGCGCTGCTGACCGGCGGCATCGACGTCATCTCCAGCGTGCAGGCGCCCGAGTCGCTGCAGCAGTTCGCCGACCCCAACAGATTCGAGACGGTCGAGGGCACCACCAACGGCGAGGTGGTGCTGTCGATGAACAACGGCCGGCCGCCGTTCGACGACAAGAAGGTCAGGCAGGCCGTCCGGCACGCCATCGACCACAAGGCGCTGCTCGACACCGCGTGGGCCGGGCGCGGCCAGCTCATCGGCTCGATGGTGCCGCCCACCGACCCCTGGTACGAGGATCGCACCGGCGACTACCCGTACGACCCGGCCAAGGCCAAGCAGTTGCTGGGCGGCAAGACGTACAACGTCAAGATGCGCATCCCCAACCTGCCGTACGCGGTGAGCAGCGCGCAGGTCGTCAAGTCGCAGCTCGCGCAGGTCGGCATCACGGCCGACATCGAGCCGCTGGAGTTCCCCGCCCGCTGGCTGGACCAGGTGTTCACCAAGGGCGACTACCACCTGTCGATCATCAACCACGTCGAACCCCGCGACATGGGCATCTTCGCCGACAAGTCGTACTACTTCCGCTACGACAACCCCGAGTTCGGCAAGCTGCTCGCCTCCGCCGACGAGGGCACCGAGCAGCAGCAGACCGACGACCTCAAGCAGGCCGCCAAGCTGCTGTCCGACGACGCCGCGGCCGACTTCCTCTTCCTCTTCCCGAACCTGATCGTGGCGAAGAAGGGCGTCACAGGGCTGCCGAAGAACGGTATCTCCGAAGCCTTCGACTTCACCGCGCTCTCCCGGCAACCGTGACGCTTTACCTGCTCAAACGCCTGGCGGTGCTGGTGGCCGGCACCGCCGTGGCCGCCGTCGTGGTGTTCGCGTTCATGGCGCTGCTGCCCGGCGACCCCGCCGAGATCGCGCTGGGCGTCAACGCCACCCCCGAGGCGGTCGCCGAGCTGCGCCGCCAGTACGGCACCGACCGCCCGCCCCTCGTGCAGTTCTTCGACTGGGCCGGCGGCCTGCTCCAGGGCGACTTCGGCACCTCCTACGTGACCAGCTCGCCCATCGGCCCGCAGATCTCCGACCGGCTCGGTGTCACCGCCGTGCTCGTGCTCGGCGGCATGCTGGTGGCGCTGGTGCTGGCGGTGCCCGCGGGCACGTTCGCCGCCGTGCACCACCGCAACCCGCTCGGCGCCGCACTCAGCGCGCTCAGCCAGCTCGGCATCGCCGTCCCGGCGTTCCTCGCGGGCATCCTGCTGGTGTTCGTGTTCGCGGTGCAGGCGCAGGCGCTGCCGTCCGGCGGCTACGTGCCGATCGCCGAGAACCCGGGGGAGTGGCTGCGCAGCCTGCTGCTGCCGTGGCTGTCGCTCGGCCTCGTCCAGGGCGCCGTGCTCACCCGGTACGTGCGCAGCGCCGTCCTCGACGTCATGCGCGAGGACTACCTGCGCACCGCCAGGGCCAAGGGCCGCGGCGCCACCGGCGCGTTGTGGCGGCACGGCCTGCGCAACGCCTCCATCCCCGTCGTCACCGTGCTCGGCCTGCAACTGGCCACGCTGCTCATCGGCGCGGTCGTCGTCGAACGTGTCTTCGTCATCCCCGGGCTCGGCGACCTGCTGCTCAACGGCGTCGCAGGGCGCGACCTGCTGCTCGTCCAAGGCGTGGCGATGGTGCTGGTGGCCGCCGTACTGCTGATCAACTTCGTGGTGGACGTCGCCTACCACCTGCTCGACCCGAGGCTGCGATGAGAGGCCGCTTGAACGCCGGGCTGCTGGTCGGCGGCACGCTCGTCGGGCTCGTCACGCTCGCCGCGCTGGTGTCGTTCGTCTGGACCCCGCACGACCCGACCCTCGTCGACGCCGCCGGCAAGCTGCGCGAGCCGGGCGGCGGCTACCTGCTCGGCGCCGACAAGTTCGGCCGCGACACCTTCAGCCAGCTCATGGTGGGCGCCCGCACCACCCTCTACGTCGGCATCGTCGCGGTCGGCATCGCCGCCGTCCTCGGCACCCCGCTCGGCGTGATCGCCGGGATGACGCCGCGCGGCTGGCTGTCGGAGCTGATCATGCGGGTCAACGACCTCGTCTTCGCCTTCCCCGCGCTGCTGCTGGCCGTCATGCTGGGCGCCGTCTACGGGCCGGGCACGCTGACCGCGATGATCGCGATCGGCGTGGCGACCGTCCCGGCGTTCGCCCGGGTGGCCCGCGCCGCCACACTTCAGGTCATGGTGACCGACTACGTGCTGGCCGCGAGGGCCGCGGGCCGCCGCAGGCCCGCGATCGCCGTCCGCCACGTGCTACCCAACATCGGCTCCATGCTCATCGTGCAGGCGTCGGTGTCCTTCGCGATCGCGATCCTCGCCGAGGCGGCGCTGTCGTTCCTCGGCTTCGGCACCCGGCCGCCCACCCCGTCCTGGGGGCGCATGCTGCAGGAGTCGCAGGAGCTGCTGTTCTCCACCCCGCGCCTGGCCCTGTGGCCCGGCCTCGCCATCGCGGTCGCCGTGCTCGGCTTCAACCTGCTCGGCGACGGCCTGCGCGACTTCCTCGACCCCAAGCTCAGGAGGATCAGTGCTGAGCGTTGAGGGGCTCACCGTCTCCGCCGGCGACGTCGAGCTCGTCCACGACGTGTCGTTCGGCATCGCGCCGGGCGAGCGGGTCGGGCTGATCGGCGAGTCGGGGTCGGGCAAGTCGCTGACCGCGCTGTCGCTCATGGGCCTGCTGCCCGAGGGCGTCACCGCCGCGGGCACCGCAAGGCTCGGCGAGCACGACCTGGTGGGCGTGCCGGAGAGCCGGCTCAAGCGGCTGCGCGGGCGCGAGCTGTCCATGGTCTTCCAGGAGCCGATGACCGCGCTCAACCCGCTGATGCGGATCGGCGCCCAGGTCGCCGAGGTCATGACGCTGCACGGCCGCTCCCGCGACGAGGCCCGCACGCGGGCGCTCGACCTGCTCGGCCGGGTACGCCTGCCCGAGCCCGCCCAGATCGCCCGCGCGTTCCCGCACCAGCTCTCCGGCGGCCAGCGCCAGCGCGTCATGCTCGCCATCGCCCTGGCCAACGACCCCGGGCTGCTCATCTGCGACGAGCCCACCACCGCGCTCGACGTCACCGTGCAGAAGCAGATGCTGGAGCTGATCGCCGAGGTCGCGCCCGCCCTGCTGTTCATCACCCACGACCTCGCCGTCGTCGCCTCGGTCTGCGACCGCGTCATCGTCATGTACGGCGGCCGCGTCGTCGAGTCGGGCCCGCTGCGCGAGGTCTTCGCCCGCCCCCGCCACCGCTACACGCAGGGCCTGCTGGCCGCCTCCAAGCTGACCCCGCGCGGCACCCGCCTGCCCACCATCGCGGGCAGCGTGCCCGCCGCCGGGCGCTTCCCGGCCGGCTGCGTGTTCAGGAACCGCTGCCCGCACGCCACCGCCACCTGCGAGACGGTGCCCGAGCTCGCGGGCGACGGCCACGCGTACGCGTGCTGGCACCCCGCAGAAGACCACGCGGACCACTGACAGGCAGGAGAACGACATGTCTGGCACCCCGCTCATCGAGGTCACCGGCCTCACCCGCGTCTACCGCCGTCCCCGCACCTCGCTGACCAAGCCAGGGGCCGAGGTGCGGGCCCTGCGCGACGTCTCCCTGACCGTGCACCGCGGCGAGCGCTTCGGCATCGTCGGCGAGTCGGGCTCGGGCAAGTCCACCCTGCTCAGGCTGCTGTGCGGGCTCGACAGGCCCACGGCGGGCAGCATCCGCTTCGACGGCCAGGAGATCACCGGCCTGCCCGAGCGGCGGCTGCGCTTCCTGCGCGAGAACCTGCAGATCGTCTTCCAGGACCCGCTCAGCTCGCTCGACCCGCGCATGCGCGTCCGCGACCTCGTCGCCGAGCCGCTCGTCGCGCTCGGCCTGCCCGCCGGCGACCGGGTGAGCGAGCTGCTCGAGGCCGTCGGGCTGAGCGCCGACGCGGCCGAGCGCTACCCGCACCAGTTCTCCGGCGGGCAGCGGCAGCGCATCGCGATCGCCCGCGCGCTCGCGCCCAGGCCCGCGGTGCTCGTCGCCGACGAGCCGGTCAGCGCGCTGGACGTGTCCGTGCGCGGGCAGATA
Organism: Nonomuraea sp. NPDC004580; assembly: GCF_040609855.1. Taxonomy (NCBI): domain Bacteria; kingdom Bacillati; phylum Actinomycetota; class Actinomycetes; order Streptosporangiales; family Streptosporangiaceae; genus Nonomuraea; species Nonomuraea sp. NPDC004580. The sequence goes on from NZ_JBEXLH010000054.1 coordinate 11,891, forward strand.
CTCAACCTGCTCGCCGACCTCGCCGACGAGCTGGGGCTCACGCTCGTGTTCGTCTCCCACGACCTGTCCGTGGTGCGGCACGTGTGCGCGACCGTGGCCGTGATGAGCAGGGGCGAGATCGTCGAGACCGGGCCCGTGGACGACGTCTGGGCCGCGCCCGCCCACCCGTACACGCGGGCGCTGCTGGAGGCCGTACCGACGCTGGAGGGATGGACATGATCGAGGTCGACGCCGACGGAGTGGTGGCGTTCACGCAGGCGCTGGTGCGGGTCCCCAGCACCAACGACCCGGCGAGGGGCCGCTCGGAGCAGCCCGCCGCCGACCTGGTCGCGGCCAAGATGCGCGAGTGGGGCTGGGACCCCGTCGTGTACGAGGCCGCGCCCGGCCGCCCCAACGTGGTCGCGGTGGTCGAGGGCGGCGGCGGTCCCGGGCCGACGCTGATGTTCGAGGGACACACCGACGTCGTCACCGAGGGCGACCTGTCCGCGTGGACCGTCGACCCGTTCGGCGGTGAGATCCGCGACGGGAAGCTGTGGGGCCGGGGCAGCGCCGACATGAAGTCCGGCCTGGCCGCCACCCTCTACGCCACCCGCGCGCTCCAGCTCGCGGGACCGTTCCCGGGCCGGATCAAGGTGTGCGCGCTGGCCGACGAGGAGGGGCTGATGATCGGCGCGCACCACTTCGTCTCCGAGGGTCTCGCCGCCGACGTGGACGGCGCCATCGTCGCCGAGCCCGAGGCGGGCGAGATCTGCGCCGTCGCCAAGGGCGCGCTGCGGCTGCGGGTGGACCTCACCGGCAAGATGGCGCACGGCGCGATGCCGCAGCACGGCCGCAACCCCATCCAGGCCGCCGGGCCGCTGCTCGTCGGGCTGCGCGCGCTCCAGGACGAGCTGCAGGCCGCGCACCCCGCCCACGAGCACCTCGGCGCGGTGTACGTCACCCCGACCGTGCTCCAGGCCGGCTCCCAGGAGCAGGTCAACGTCATCCCCGCGGTCGCCTCGGTCTTCGTGGACGTGCGCACGATCCCGGGCGTCGAGCACAAGGACGTCGCCGACCGGGTCGCCGCGCTCGCCGCCGCCGACGGCATCACCGCCGAGGTGAGCGTGCTGGTGGACCGGCCGCCGGTGGACGTGCCCGTGACCGACCCGGTGGTCGCCGCGCTCGCCGCCGCCCACCGTACGGTGACGGGCGAGGAGCCCGTCTACGGCGGCGTGCCGGGCACCACCGACGGCACCGTGCTCACCCACTGGGGCGGCGTCCCGTCCGTCGTGTACGGCCCGGGCGGCAAGTGGATCGCCCACCAGGCCGACGAGTACGTCGAGGTCGACGACATCGTGCGCGGCACCCGCGTCTTCGCCGAGGCCGCCAGGCGCTTCCTCACCGGGGACCACTGATGCGGCCAGGACCCGCCAACGGCCTGCCGGACGTGGCGGGGCTGCGGGTCGGGCACGCCACGCGGACCAGCGACGGCCACCGCACCGGCACCACCGTCGTCCTGTGCCCGGAAGAGGGGGCCGTGGCGGGGGTGGACGTGCGCGGGGCCGCGCCGGGCACGCGTGAGACCGAGCTGCTCGACCCGCGCAACCTGGTCGAGCGGGTGCACGCCGTGGTGCTGACCGGCGGCAGCGCGTACGGGCTGGCGGCGGCCTGCGGGGTGGTGGACCGGCTGGCCGACGCCGGGGTGGGCTACCCGGTGGCGGGCGGGGTGGTGCCGATCGTGCCCGCGGCGGTCATCTTCGACCTCGGCAGGGGCGGCGCCTTCCGTGCCACCCCCGGCGCCTCCTTCGGCGCCGCCGCCTACGACGCCGCCCTGGACGGGACCGTTCCCGGCCAGGGGAGCGTGGGCGCGGGCACCGGGGCCGTGGCGGGCGGGCTGGCCGGCGGGGCCGGCATGGCGAGCGCCGTCCTGGACGACGGCACGACCGTGGCCGCGCTCGGCGTGGTCAACGCCGCCGGATCCGTGCTCGACCCGCTCGACGGCACGCTCGCCGGCGTCAGATACGGCCTGCCCGGCGAGTTCGCCCACCTCAGAGCGCCTGATCCGGGCGAGGTGGCCGCGTGGGCTCCCGAGCGGGCTCCGTCGTTCAACACGACGATCGGCGTCGTCGCCACCGACCGCACCCTCACCAAGGCCCAGTGCGGCAAGCTCGCCGGGGTCGCCCACGACGGGCTGGCCAGGGCGATCAGGCCGGCCCACACCATGACCGACGGCGACACCGTCTTCGGCCTGGCCACCTGCGCCGCCCCCGCGCCCGGCCCCGACGACTTCCAGGACATCCTCGCGGCGGCCGCCGACGCCTTCAGCCGCGCGGTGGCCCACGCCGTCCTGTCGGCCACCGGCCGCGACGGCGCACCCGCCTACCTCGACGTCTTCCCGAGCGCCCATGTCCGACGAGATCCAGAAGCCTGAGGAGGCGGTCATGAAGCAGGAGTGGCCCGGCGGGCTGCCCATCGGCGGCGGCTGGGCAGAGACCGCGGACACCAGTCCGGTGATCTTCCCCTACGACGGCAGCGAGGTGGCCGCCGCGCCGCTGGGCACGCCGGAGCTCGCCGCGCGGGCCCTGGACGCCGCGCTCGGCGTGGCGCCGGCGATGGCGGCGCTGCCGTCGCACGCCCGCCGCGCCGCCCTGACCGGCGCCCGCGACGCGCTGCGGGACAGGCGGGAGGAGTTCGAGCGGCTGCTGGTGCTGGAGACCGGCAAACCGCTGGTGGACTGCCGCGTCGAGGTGGACAGGACGCTCGTGACGCTGGAGAGCGCCGCCGAGGAGGTCGCCCGGCTGCACGGCGAGACCGTCCCGCTCGACCTGCTGCCCTCGGGCGAGGGCCTGATCGGGTTCTGGACGCGCCGCCCCATCGGCGTCGTCGTCGGCATCACCGGCTTCAACTACCCGCTCCTCCTCGCCGCCCACAAGATCGCTCCGGCGATCGCGGCCGGCTGCCCGGTGATCGTCAAGCCGGCCCCCGCCACCCCGCTCGCCACGCTCTGGCTGGTGCACCTGCTGCGCGAGTCAGGGCTGCCGCCCGAGGCCGTCCAGCTCGTCACCGGCGACGTCGAGGTGGGCAAGCGGCTGGTGGAGGACCGGCGGATCGGCGCCGTCTCCTTCACCGGCTCGGCCGCCGCCGGCCACGCCATCGCCCGTGCCGCCGCCCCCACCAAGGTCCTGCTGGAGCTGGGCTCGAACGCGGCGCTCGTGGTGGCCGCGGACGCCGACCTCGAGGCCGCCGCCGACGCGGTCGTCAGGGGCGGCTACTACGCCTCGGGTCAGGCGTGCATCTCCGTGCAGCGGGTGCTGGTGGAGGAGGCGGCGGCGGAGGCGTTCACCGCGCTGGTGGCCGAGCGGGTCAAGGGCGTGGAGGTCGGCGACCCGCGCCTGCCCGGCACGCGCGTGGCGCCGCTCATCGACCCGGCCGCCACCGACCGCGTCCTCGACTGGATCACCGCCTCCGGGGCCGAGGTGGTCACCGGCGGGCGCCGCGAGGGGCGGTCCATCGCGCCGACGGTGCTCTCAGGGGTGCCCGACGGGGCCGCCGCCTGGGACGAGGAGATCTTCGGGCCCGTGGTGTGCGTGCGCTCCGTGCCCTCGCTGGAGGCCGCGTTCGACGCCGTCAACGCCTCGCGGTACGGCCTGCACGCCGCCGTCTACACCCGCTCCCTGGCCACGGCGTTCGCCGCCATCGAGCGCATCGAGGCCGGGGGAGTGGTGGTCAACGAGGTGCCGGGGTTCCGGGCGGACAACATGCCCTACGGGGGCGTCAAGGACTCGGGCGCGGGCCGCGAGGGCCCCCGCTTCGCCATCGAGGAACTGACCGTCACCCGGATGGCCATCATCCGCCCCTGACCCACCCCGACCGGGCCGGCTCCTGGGCCGGCTCCTGGGCCCGCTCCCGGCCATCGGGGCGGGCCCGGATTGCCCTGCCTGTGAAGGCGCGTCAGTTGGGCGGGTCGAAGCGGCCGTCCACGGCGGTCCAGCCGCCGTCCACGTACAGGACGGAGCCGGTGACGAAGCTGGCGGCGCCGCTCGCCAGGTAGACCACCGCGCCGGCCAGCTCCTCGGGGGCGGCCCAGCGGCCCAGCGCGCTCTTGGCGGCGTACGCGTCGTACCAGGACGGGTCGTCCTTGATCTGGCGGGTCAGTGGCGTCTCCACGACGCCGGGCGCGATGGCGTTGACCCGCACCCCGCTCGGCCCGAACTCGGCCGCCGCCGTCCGCAGCAGCTGCACCAGCCCGGCCTTCGTGGCCGAGTAGACGCCCTGGCCCGGCTCGGTGACGGAGGCGCGGATGGAGGCGAACCCGATGATCGACCCGCGGCCCCGCTCCACCATGCCCGCACCGAAGGCGCGTACGACGTCGAAGGAGGCCCGCAGGTTGAGCCCCACCACCCGGTCGAACTCCTCGCCGGAGTAGTCGAGCAGCCGCTTGCGCACGTTCGTCGCCGCGGTGAACACCAGCACGTCGGCCGGCTCCTCGGCCGCCAGCGCCCGCACCGCGTCGCCGTCGAGCACGTCGAGCAGCCGGGCGCTGCCGCCGCACCCGTCGGCGGTCTCGGTGGCGGTGGCGAGGTCGCGGTCCGCGCACACCACGTGGGCGCCGTGGGCGGCCAGCGCCAGCGCGGACTCCCTGCCGATGCCGCTCCCCGCCCCGATCACCACCGCCCGCGAACCGTCCAAGCGGAACAACGTGTCATATTTCATACGCCGACCTTAGCCCCCGGCTCGCGGCGCGCCTGCTCGGCAGGTGCCACCGCGGCCCCACTCAGGACAGGGCTCAGGACAGGGAGGGGATGACGTGGTCGAGCGCCAGCGGCGGCGCGGGCGGCAGCGGCGCGGCGTTCTCGGCGCGGAACGCCTGCAGCAGGTACGCCACCAGCCGCCGCGACGCGGCCTGCGCCCGGTCACCGGCGCCGTCGGTCACGGCGCAGTTGGCCTGCAGCAGCAGGAGAAAGTCGGCGAAGACGAAGTCGGCGCGCAGCCGCCCGGCGGCCTTGGCCCGGCGGATGATCTCGTCGAACCCCTGCTCGGCCCGCCGCCGCGCCCGCTCGAAGTCGACCGCCTGCGGGAACGCTGTCAGGAACGCCCCGGTGAACCCGTGGTCGGCCACCTGCATCGCGCACACCTTCTCGACCGCGCTCTGGAAGGCGTGCCACGGGTCGGGGTCGGCCAGCGCCTCCTCGACCGCCGACGCGCACGACGCGAGCTGGTCGGAGAACACCTCGGTGATCAGCGACTCACGGGAGGGGAAGCGCCGGTAGAGCGTGGCGACGCCGACCCCGGCCCGCCGCGCGATGGCCGCCATCGGCACGTCGAGCCCGCGCGTCGAGAACGCCTCCCGCGCCGCGTCGAGTATGCGCTCGCGGTTGTGCTCGGCGTCGGCGCGCAGTTGCGCACGCTCGGCGATTTGAGAGGGATGACCAGGCATGTTTCTCACATTAGCCGAAATGGAGAGTGCCGTCCGTTTCGCTGGCTAGCGTGCGAACGTGAGCACAGTGAACGAGACGATGCGCGCGGTCCTGTTCGACCGATACGGCCCGCCCGAGGTCCTGTACGCGGGCACGCTGCCCAAGCCGGTCCCCGGCCCAGGAGAGGTCCTGGTGCGCGTGCACGCGGTCAGCGTCAACGGCGGCGAACTGCACGGCAGGGCGGGCGAGCTGCGCCTGGTCACGGATCTGATGGGCCGGGGCTTCCCGAAGCGCGTGGGGCTGGACTTCGCCGGCGAGGTCGCCGCGCTCGGCCCCGGCGCCACCGGCCCGAGGGCGGGCGACCGGGTGTGGGGCGCGCTCGGCAGGACGTTCGGCAGCCTCGCCGAGTACGTCGTCGTCCGCCCCCGCCAGATCGCCCTGGTGCCGCAGGGGATCGACCTCGTCGAGGCGGCGGCCCTGCCCGTGGGCGCGGTCGCCATCACCGCCCTGCGCGACAAGGCCGGGCTGCGCCCCGGGGAGCGGCTGCTGGTGCGCGGTGGCAGCGGCGGCGTGGGCCACATCGCCGTACAGCTCGGCAGGGCGTACGGGGCGCACGTCACCGCCCTCGCCGGGGCCCGCACGCTGGACTTCGTCCGCGGCCTCGGCGCGCACGAGGCGTACGACTACGCCACCACGACCCCGTCCGAGCTGGGCCGCTTCGACGTGGTCCTCGACACCGTCGGCACCGAGCACCCGGCTTACCGCGGGCTGCTCGCGTCCGGCGGGCGCATGGTGGCGATCGCGTTCGATCTTCGCCGCCTCGTCCCCTCGCTGGCCTACATCGCCGCCTCCGCCCGCCACGGCCGCGCCCGCGTGCGCGCCTTCAGCGGCCGGCCCACGACCAGGCTCCTCAGCGACCTGGCCGGGCACGTGGCGAAGGGCGAGGTGCGGCCGGCCGTGGACCGGGTCTTCCCGCTGGAGGAGGCCGCCGCCGCGCACCGGGCACTGGAGGCGGGCGGCGTGCGCGGCAAGATCGTCGTCAAAGTCGTCCAGAACCCCGCTCTGGCCCCTGACCAGCGGTGAAACCCACCCCCGGAGAAAAATTGGAGCCCCACGTCGGGCGGGGTTTGACGGGTTGTGAGGAAATGTGGTCATCTCGTGACCAATGTTTCTGATGGGATGAACCGAGATAGGTCGGGGGAAACGCTCAATGCCGCACGCCCTCCTGCGCGTGCTCGCTTCGACGACGATCGCAGGCACGGTCCTGACCGCCGTGCCACAGCCGGCCCAGGCACAGGCCCCGCTCCAGCAGGCCCCGCTCCAGCAGGCCCCGCTTCAGCAGGCCCCGCTCCAGCAGGCACTGTCCGCCGGCGCCAAGCCCGTACAGGCCGTGGAAGAGCCGCCGGCCGCCGTCGTCAACGTCCAGAAGCAGCCCTCGCTGGCGCTGCGACCGGCCGGCGAGCAGCGGGTGGGACCCGCCGCGCCCGAGGTGACCACGCCCGCGGGCCCCGGCCTGGTCGGCCAGGTCACCTCCGGCGCCGCCGCCGTGCAGGAGCAGCAGGGGTTCGGCAAGGGGGCGCCCGACGCGGGCGACGTGCTCCCCGACACCTCGCAGGCCAAGCCGCTGGGCCTGGCCAAGCCGCTGGAGTCGGTGACCAAGGGCTTCGACGGGCTCGGCGCGCTGCTGGGCAAGGCCACGACCAAGGTGCTGCCCCAGACCTCGAAGTCGGCGTCGAAAGCGGTGTCGGGGGTGACCTACCGGCTGTGCGCGGAGAGCGCCGAGGTGCCGGTGTCCTGCTCGATCCGCCAGCCCGTCGGCGTGCCGGTGGCCGCCGACGTCACCGGCGACGACAAGCCCGACCTCGTCGCCGGGCTGGTGCCCGTCGCCAACCCGGGACAGGGCTCGGTGGGCGTCACGTTCGCCGTCAAGCGCCTCGCGGGGCAGAGCCTCAAGGCGCAGGTCTGGGCCGAGTACGACGGCAAGGTCTCGGTCGGCTTCGACGGCCTGCGCCGCGGGTCGTCGCTGTCGGCGTCCGACAAGGGCACGTTCACCGTGGACCTGGCGGGCAAGCGGGTCAAGGCCGTCGTCAAGCGCAAGGAGCCCGGCGCGTCCGCCGCGCTCGTCGCCGGGCTGACCGGCCGCGCCTCCGTGAGCCTGCGCCAGACCCCGGCCACCCCCGAGCTGACCGTGAACGCCACCCTCGGCGAGCCCTCACTCGACGTCGCCGCCTCCGGCCCCGCCAGGCTCGAGGCGCTCGCCGTGAACGGCCGCCGCCTCACCCACGCCGTGCTCGACCGCATGGGCACCCGCGCCGCGGTGCGCGTGTCCGGCGGCAAGGTCAGCTTCACCAGCCCGACCACGGTGGGCCGGGCCGTGCTCGACGACCTCGTCTACCGCGACGGCCGCCTGTCCCGCGTCATCCGCGCCGAGATGGACCGGCTGCCGCCCGCCTTCACCGCCCAGTACCGCTCGGCGAAGAACAAGCAGACGCTCTCCACCGCCACGGCCAAGGGCACCTCCGGCCCGGCCAGCCTCGTCTTCTACGACCGCGCCGCGGGCCAGACCGTGATCAAGGCCGAGCTGAGCGCGCTGCCCGCCAAGGTCCGCGTGGTCAACGACGTGGCCGCGCACCGCGTCACCCACACCTCCAGCGCCCCCATCCGCGATCTCGGCCTGGTGCTGCAGCGCGGCGGCGGCGCGATCTCCAGCCCGCGCGGCAGCCACGTCACGATGATCAAGGACGGCGCCGCCGTCGGCGTGTCGGGGCGGCTGTCGGGGCTGCGCGGGTTCGACGTCACGTACGGGGCCACGCCGCACGCCCACCTCGACGCCGCGTCGGGCGGCGGGCCCTTCGTGGGCGCCGCCAGCATCGACCGCACCCACGTGGCCCGGCTCGAACTGTCCAACACGCCCGCCACCGTGGACGTGACCCTCGACCCCGCCGCCCGCAAGGCGGTCTACCGGGCCGGGGGCGCCATCGGCACGCTGCGGGCCGCGTACGCGAACCTCAAGTCGGGCCCCACCGTGGACGGCACCGTGCTCGGCGTGCGGGACGACGTGCAGGCGTCGTGGGCGCTCGGCGAGCGCTCGACGGTCAAGGTGGAGAGCTCCGGCAAGGTGCGGTCCGTACGGATTTATGCCAATAAAGCGCACGTGACGACGCCGTCCGGCGAGGACGTGCGCGCCGTCGTCGAAGGCGTGCGCAAGCGCGCAGAACTCGTCGCCGACACCAAGGCCCACACCCTCACCTGGGACTCCGACGGACCGGTGACCAAGGTGACCGCACTGGCCAGGGTCAAGGCCGGCAACCGGTACGTTAGGGCCGCCGCCCAGGTCACCGGGGTCCCCGCCAAGTTCGACGCCTCCTGGGACGGCGGCTCCTACCGCTTCCGCGGCGTGTCAGGGCCCGTCGGGTCGGCCGAGGTGGCCTTCACCAACCACGACCGCGCCACGGCCCCCACGGGCCCGCACCTCGCCGCCCACTACGACCAGGCCAACGGTGACCTCGACGCCAGCGTCCGCGTCACCAGGCTGAAGCAGGTCGAGCTGACCCCGGCCGCACAGGGTTTCACCGCCGGCCTGGACGCCGGAGGCCGCACCATGACCGTGGACGCCGACATCCGGCGGGGCGACGACCGGTTCGGCCTCATCGGCACCGTCGGACCCGTGCCCGGCAGGCTCGCCGTCGCCTCCGAGGGAGGCAAGCTCACCTACACCGGCACCCGCCTCGACGTCCGCGCCCGCGCCTGGCTCGGCAAGACCGCCGCGCTCGACCGCATGCGGGCCGCCCCCGCCGTGACCGGCGGCGTGTCGCTGGTGGACGGCGCCTGCGTCCCCGGGCGTCCCGGCTGCTCGCAGGGCGCCTTCTGCGTGGCCCAGCGCGGCTGCTTCGGCCTGCAGGGCTACATCGACGTCAGCGGCCTGCCCGAGCAGGTCTCGGTGGACCTCGGCGGCAAGACCTTCGGCTTCTCCGGGTTCCGGCCCAAGAACCGCACCCTGGACGTCTACCTCGCCAGCAACGTGCTGTCGCCGGTGCCCGTCAAGGCCAGGGCCAGGCTGACCGGGCTGCCGGAGAAGATCACCGGCATGTCGCTCGGGCCCATCACGGTGGCGCAGGGCAACGCCGTGCAGGCCGCGTACCGGATCGAGCCCGCCGCCACGCTCGGCAAGCTGGACGTGCGGGCCGAGGCCGCCGGGCTGCGCGGCCACCTCGCCATCGACCCCGTACCCGCCTCCGTCGCCTTCCAGGGCACGTACGGCGCCAAGACCCGCATCAGGGTCACCAACTCCGCGCCCGTCGAGCACCTCAGCGCCAAGGTCACGCTGCCCGGCAAGGGCACCGGCGAGCTGCGCTTCTCCGACGTGCCCGCCGTCTTCGGCGTGGACGCCGACGCCTCCGCCGCCGGGCTCAGCGTGCCGGCCGTCACCTACAAGGCGATCGGGAACGTCAACACGCTCGACGGCCGGCTCAGCGTCGACGGCGGCCTGATCGACCCGTCGGGGCGGCTCGGCGACGTCGCCTTCGCCGTCCGCGACCTGTCCGCCGACACCACCGTCAGGCTCAACCCCGACCAGTCGCTCGACCTCGTCTCCAAGCCGGTGCCCACCGGGCGCATCACCGTGCGCGGCGGGCTGCGCGTCGACGCCGTGCCCGCGCAGAAGCTCGCCGTGCACAAGGAGGTGCCCTCCACGGGCGGGTTCCTCACGTACCACGTCGGCGGGCGGTTCGGGGTGCGCAAGAGCTCCGTCGAGCAGGTCACGCTGAGCATCTCCCGCATGTCGTGGCTGCGGCTGCGGCCCGGCAGGATCCCGTTCGGGCTCAAGGCGCCGGCCGCGCTCGGATACGTCGCCCCCGGCTTCGAGGGGTCGTACGGCACTCTCAAGATCGCCGCCAAGGGCGTCGACCTGCGGCCGGACGTCAAGCTGGACATCAAGCTGAGCCGCAAGGTCGGCGCCGACGCCTTCCGCGAGTCCGTCCGCATCGGCCCCGCCACCTCGCTCGCCCTGCGCCGCTACGACCAGCGCATGCGGCCCGTCGGGCACAAGCAGGAGGTCAAGGCCGCCGGCATCAGCCTGGCCTGCGTGAGCGTGGACGCCAAACCCGGCTTCGCCGCCGGGGGCCGCGCCGCGAACACGATCACGCTGCGCGGCGCCGACGGGCCCCAGATGGTGTCGCTGCTGGACCCCGGCGGTCAGGTGCCCGACTACGCGGTGGACCTGCTGACGCACTTCATGAGCCCGTTCCCCGGGGCGGAGTGGAAGGTGGCCGGGCTCGACGCCGGCTCCTGCGGCGCTGACCGGCCCGCCTCCCGGACGTCCGACCGCTAGGTTCTCGTCCATAATGGCGGGCTAGATCCCGTCCGACAGGAGAGGTACGCATGTCCACGCCCGCCCCACGCACCCCGCAACAGCGCAAGCAGGACACCCTGCACCGTCTCGAACACGACGTGGACGCCTGGGTGGCCACCGCCAGTGCGGACGGGACGCCGTACATGGTGCCGCTGTCGTTCCTCTGGGACGGCGAGTCGATCGTCGTCGCCACCACCGGCGCCAGCCCCACCGCCCGCAACCTGCTGGCCAACGGCAAGGCGCGGGTGGGCATCGGCCTGGTGCGCGACGTGGTGCTGGTGGAGGGCGCCGCCCGCGCCACGCCGGCCGGCGAGCTGCCCGCCGACGTCGGCGACGCGTTCGCCGCCAAGGCCGGCTTCGACCCCCGCAAGGAGCCCGAGTCGTACTACTACTTCCACATCACGCCCCGCCGCCTCCAGGCGTGGCGCGAAGCCAACGAGCTCGCCGGTCGCACCCTGCTCCGCGACGGCACCTGGACGGTCACTTCCTGAGCACCGGGCCTGACCGGGCACTCCCGCTCAGACCCATGCGATCGCCTCAATACGAGAGGGTCAGGGTGGTGTGGCGCTTGCGGAGGATGAGCGGGCCCGAGACGGCCGCGCCGGCAGGGTGAGCGTTTATGCGCAGGCCCGTCGGTTGCGGGCGGCCCGCGGCCGTCCAGGCGCGCACATGCGCGGTCAGCTCCTCCGCCAGCCGTTCCCCGTCGCGCCCGTGACCGCGGGCGACGGGGTCGCCGTCCAGGGGGAGGAGCGCGATGCCGCCGGGCTCCACGAGCCCGGCGCAGAAGCCGTGGCCGTCGCCCATGAGCGTGCACCAGCGCGGCTCGTGCAGCGCCAGCCACATCGGCACCCCTGTACGGAACGCGACGGCGGCCTCCCACGCCGGACCATCACCCGCCGGGCCCTCCGGCGGTGCGGCGGGTTCGTCCATCACGGCCGTCAGGGGCAGTTCGGTGGGCTCGGTGGCCAGTGCCGCCGACACGTCGCCCAGGTCGCGGGGTGCCGGGAGGGCCAGCAGCACGTCCGGGTTCTGAGCGAGGACGGCCAACACCTCGGGGCCCGCCGACGGGCCGCGCATGCGCATGAAGCCGCAGGGCACCACCGACAGGCTCGTCCAGTGGTCGCCGTCGCGTTCCATCGCGACCGACACCTGCATGCCGTTAAGGTCCAGCGGCACCACCAGGCGCCCGCCGGGGGCGAGCTGGGCCGTCCAGGCGGGAGCGAGGTCCCAGACGCCGACGGTGGCGATCAGGCGGTCGTAGGGGGCCAGCTCGGGGTGCCCCTCGGCGCCGTCCCCGCACACCACCTCGACCCCCGGCAGCCCGGCCGCGTCCAGATGGGCCCGCGCCTCGGCGGCCACGTCGGCGTCGATGTCCAGACACACCACCCGGCCCTCAGGACCGGCGAGCGCGGCCAGGAGCGCCGCGTTGTAGCCGGTGCCCGCCCCGACCTCCAGCACCCGGTCTCCGGGCCGTACGGCGAGCTGGTCGAGCATGGCGGCCATGATGGCGGGCTGGGACGAGGAGCTGGTCGGCCGCCCCTCGGCGTCGCGCCTGGTCACGATGGGTTCGTCGCGGTAGGCGTCCTCGGGCGGAACGTGCGGCACGAACAGGTGACGCGGTACCGCGCGCATGGCCGCCGCGACCCGCTCGCCGACCTCCTGACGCTCTGTGAGCCGCGTCACCATGCTCTCCCGCAGGCCGGTGAGATCCATGGGCTCATTGTCCACCGCGACCCGAGTTCCGGGTAAAGAAAGCCGTCAGAGAGGGTTGAGGCGCGGTGTGGAGGGAAGGGCAGGCAATTCCTGAACGTCGAACGTGAGGAGGAGCCGTAGTGCTCACCCTGACAGCCAACGCAGCCCAGGCGATCCGCGATCTGACCGCGGCGGCGCCCGAGCCTTCCCAGAGCGGGATCCGCATCTCGTCTCAGGGAGAGGGCGCCAGCTCGCTCACCCTTACCCTGGCCACCGCCCCCGAACCGGCGGACGCGGTGGTCGAGTCGGAGGGCGCGCGAGTCTATCTCGACCCCGTGGCGGCGACCGTGCTGGAGGACAAGTCCCTGGACGCCGGAGCCGATGACCAAGGGAGCGTGTCGTTCCTGGTCACCGAGCAGTCCGCCTGAGGCGGCCCCGCCGCGCCCGAGGCGACTTGGGCGCGGCGGGGTCCCCTCCTGACCCGATCAGCCGTCGGACAGCAGCTTGTGCAGGTAGCGCACCTGCTCCTCCGACTGATAGCCGCCCCCGCCCTCGTGGTTGTTCCACGGATAGACGTTGATCTCCTTCGGGCCCTGCCAGTGGTTGTAGGCGGCGAACACCGTGGACGGCGGGCAGACGTCGTCCATCAGCGCCACCGAGTACAGCGCGGGCACCTGGGCGCGGGCGGCGAAGTTCATCCCGTCGAAGTACGCCAGCGTGCGGAACACCTGGTCGGCCGCGTCCCTGCGGGTGGCGAGGTAGCGCACCAGCTCCTGGTACGGGTCGCGCGGCGTGATCTCCACCGCCCGCCTGAAGTGCGACAGGAACGGCACGTCGATGAGCGCCGCCTTGACGCCCTGGTGCAGCGCGGCCGTGGCCTGCGCGATGGCGCCGCCCTGGCTGCCGCCCGCCACCACGATCCTGCTCGCGTCCACCGCGGGATGCCCGGCGGCCGCGTCCACCGCCCGCACGGCGTCGGTGAAGACGCGCCGGTAGTAGTAGTCGGCGGGGTCGAGGATGCCGCGCGTCATCATGCCGGGCGCCTGCGCGCCGGCCGAGCCGTGCGGGTCCCCGGTGACGCCGGGGCTGTTGACGTTGGCGCCGCCGTGGCCGCGCGTCTCCATCACGAACACCGCGTACCCGGCGGCCGGCCACAGCAGGTGGTCCTTCGGGAAACCGCGGCCGCCGCTGTAGCCGATGTAGTGCATCACGCAGGGCAGCGGCCCCTGTGCGCCGCTCGGCAGCAGGAACCAGCCGTTGACGCGGTGCCCGCCCCAGCCGGCGAACGACACGTCGAACACGTCCACGCCCGCCAGAGGCAGGTCGTACGGGACGTACTCGGCGGACAGGTCGTGCTCCCCGGCCTCGGCGAGGGTCGCCGTCCAGAACGCGTCGAAGTCGGCGGGCTCGTCACGGTCGGGGAGGTAGGAACGAAGGTGCTCGAGCGGCAGGTCGAACAGTGGCACGTTGGTGACTCCAGCTGTGTAGAGAGGTTCCTGATATTTCACCCCAAAGCCGAGGAAAGCGCTATCCCGCGTGCTTTTTCCACTGAGGGCGTCATATCTGGGTAGGCGCTGACTTGTGACGGAACATGTTATCCAGGTGCCCTACTCTCACCTTCGCCCCGGTTTGGTCCTCGACGCGCCCGCGGACACGCAGGACTTCCTCGTCCTCTTCGGCGACGACTCCGAGTCCCGCGCCCAGCTGCTCCACGATCACACGGGCCGGCCGGTGCTGCGGATGGGCGGATACATGACCGCGAACGGGACGGTGATCGATGAGCGCGTGTGGACCATCCGCGAGACCGCCCGCCACGGCCCCCGCCTCCACCTCCGCCTCGGCGACTCCCTCCCCTGACCTCTAAGCGGGATTGAAGCCCGGGGGAGGGGTCTCGTCCTCGTCGGCGGTGAGCGGACGGTAGCCCCGCCACCGCGAACACCACCGGCCGCGCCCCCACCATCGCGGTCCCCGCCAGTCCGGCCGGCCCCAGCACCGGCGAGAGCGCCAGCACCCCGGCGCCCGCCACCACCCGCCCTGCCAGCCTGGCGACTGAAGCCACGCAGGGGACGTTAGTGCAATCCACCCCAAAGAGGGGCGAAACGGCGCAGGAGCCTCCGGGTTTCGCGGTGGCCGGGCCGGGCAGACGGTCCGGATGATCAGGAGGTGCGGCGCACGCGGCGGCGGGAGGCGCGCCTGTGGATGCGGGGGTGCCGGGTGGGGCTCTGAACGGCGATTACGCTTTGTGCGTGAGATGTATCACTCCGTCATAGGAAGCCTCATGCGCACACGTCTGACCCTTCCACTCGCCGCCGTGGCCCTCGCCGTCCTGACCGGCTGCTCCGGTCAGCAGCCGCCGCCGCAGAGCGCCGCCGCCGTGCCAGGGCCCACCGGCGAGCAGCCGTCCGAGCAGGACAAGACCTGGATGCGGGCCATCCACCAGGCCAACCTGACGGAGGTCCAGGCGGGGCGGCTGGCCCAGGGCAAGGCCACCACCAAGCCGATCAAGCAGGTCGGCGAGATGCTCGTCAAGGACCACACCGAGCTCGACACCCAGGTCACCCGGACGGCGGAGCAGCTCGGCATCGACCTGCCCACCTCGCCGTCGACGGAGCAGCACGAGCTGCTGGACCGCATCGGGGAGGTCAGCGGGCAGGATTTCGACCAGGACTTCCTGTCCGGGATGATCAAGGCGCACCGCGAGGCGCTGAACGCCACGAAGACCGAGATCTCCAAGGGCTCCGCGCCGGCGGTGGTGGCGCTGGCCAAGACGGCGGCCCCGTCCCTGGAACACCACCTCAAGGCCCTGCGCAAAGCCCAGAGCGGCGGCTGACCGAGCACGACGAACCGCGAAGGAGGCGATGAGCGATGAGCAGGACGGACAGGGGGACGGACGGCACAACGGGCAACGCCACGAGCAGTGGGACGGGCGCCGCCCCGGACGGCACCACGAGCGGGGAAGCGGGTGCCGCGGCGGACAGGGCCACGAGCAGTGGGACAGGCGTCGCGGCTCGTAAGGGACAGGGTGGCGCGGCGCGGAAGGGCGCGCATGGCGGGGCGGATGAGGTCGCGCGAAAGCTTGGGGTCGTGGCCGCAGTGGTGGCGCGGCAGGTGGCGCGGCAGGTGGCGGTGGTGCGGCGGGGGCGGGCGCTGCATCCGCGTGGGCTGCTGCTGCGGGCGACGCTCACCGTGGAGTCAGAGTTGCTCGGAGGGCATGGCGAGCACGAGGTGCCGGTACGCCTGTCCAAGGGTGTGTCGCTGCCGGGCCGGCTGCCCGACGTGCTGGGCCTCGCCGTACGCCTGCCCAACGGCGTGGACCTGCTGCTGTCCACCGGGTACGGGTTCGTCCCGGTGCCCAGGCGTGGCTTCACCTCGGGCCCCTACTCCACGCTCGCCTCCTACTACTGCGGGCGGCAGCGGTGCCGGATCGTGGCCCGGCCGGAGGGCGGACGGCGGGTGCCGGTCGATCCGGCGGAGCTGCCGGGCGTGCTGGAGCGCCGGGACCTGGTGTTCCACCTGTGGGCGGGGGCGCGGTACCTGGGCAGGCTGCGGATTCACACCGCGCTGCCGGACGGTGACCTGACCTTCGACCCGCTCGTCAACAGCGTCCCGTACCTGCGTCCGGCGAGCCGCCTGCAGGTGCTGCGCGGCGCCGCGTACGCGGGGTCGAGGCGCGGCAGGGGCGCGAAGCTGGGCGACGGCGGTGAATGACCCGAGAGCCGTTCCGTGAAATAGGCCGAAACGTGGCCAACATCTGTACGGCTTTGCGGTGATCTGGGGTATTTGTCCCCTTTGAACCAGGACGAACACATCAGGGGGATCGTCGTGGCTATGAACACAGAGATCCGCAACCTGCTCGACTGCCATGTCGTGGGGTCGGACGGACAGTCGATCGGGAAGGTGGGCCAGGTCTACCTCAACGACCGCACCGGCGAGCCCGAGTGGGTGACCGTACGCACGGGGTTCTTCGGCATGAAGCAGACCTTCGTGCCGCTCCAGGGCGCGCGCCGCTCGGGCGAGGAGATCCGGGTCCCCTTCGACAAGGAGATGATCAAGGGGGCGCCGAACATCGACGTGGACGGCCGCCTGTCCCTCGATGAGGAGACCGACCTCTACCGCTACTACGGCATGCAGCCGACGGACGTCCCGCGCCAGCGGCCGGCCGACTTCGGTGACGCCGGCGAGCGGCAGGGCTTCGCCACGGAGAACCGCGAGGGCCTGGCCGCCGGCAGCCCCGGCCTCATGGACGAGCCCGGCACAGGAACCGGCACAGGAACCGGCACAGGAGCCGGCGCGGGGACGGGCGCAGGGCTGGGCATGGGGTCCGGCATGTCCGACATGGACAGGTCCGACAGCCTCGACGAGTCCGACCGCCTCATCGGCGACACGCCCGGCACGACCGACGAGCCCGGCCTGATGCCCGGCGGCAGAACCATGGGCATGAGAGACGACCAGCCCAGAGGCTTCACCGACCAGCCCAGAAGCTTCACCGATGAGCCCAGAGGCTTCGCCGGCGAGACCGGCGGCTTCGCCGAGGACCGCGACATCGACATGACGCGCTCGGAGGAGCAGCTCCACATCGGCAAGGAGAGCAGAGAGTCAGGCCGCGTACGCCTGCACAAGTACGTGGAAACGGAAGACGTCCGGGAATCGGTCCCGCTCTCGCACGAGGAAGTCGTCATAGAGCGCGAGGACATTCGCGACGCCGGATTGTCGGGAACGTACGAGATAGGCGCAGAGGATCGCGAGATGATCCTGCACGAGGAGCGCCCGGTGATCGGTAAGGAGACCGTCCCGGTCGAGCGCATTCACGTGCACAAGCAGGACGTCCAGGACGAGGAGATCGTCGAGGGGCAGATCCGCAGAGAGCGCCTGGAGATCGACGAGGAGGGCCCGGCCAGGGACGACGGGGGATACGGCCGCGGCGACGGGTTCCCGCCGCGGCGGTGAAAGGGAATGCGCCGGGCGGCCGCCGCCCGGCGTTTCCACAAACGTCTCGAAAAAAGCCGGGAAAGGGCTCAGGAATAGAGCTCGATCTCGTTCAGCATGCTGCATTCGGATCCGATCTCCGCGTCGCATTGGGGCGCGGCCGGTAGGACGACCTTGACGTATCGGGCGGTCCGCCCGACCGTCGCGTACCGGAGCGCGTAGTCGGTCCGATCCTTGACGGTGAGCACCGGCGGGCCCCATGTGCGTCCGTCCTGGGAGACGTACACGCGGGCCGAAGCGGGATGTCCTGGCCGGAGGCTGAGCCCGACGCGGCTGATGGTCCGGGGCCGGGAGAAGCGCAGGACGTACCGGCCGGGCCCGGCGGCGACCGCGCTCGACCAGTAGCCGGTGCTGCCGTCGAACGCCCCGCCTGGGCCGGTGCGCGGCCGGTACGGGCTCGTCCACCGCATGGTGGTGGAGACCTGGAGCTCGCCCCGCCGCCGCAGGTCGGCCAGGTCGATCCGGCTGCCGGGGACGGCGACGTCGAAGAGCAGCCGCTTGATCGCGTACCAGCCGCCGTGCTCGAAGCGCCCGTGCGCCGGGCAGGCGGTCTCGTCGAGCAGCCCGCTGGGCCGCACCCCGGGCAGCTTGCAGTTGTCGAACACCTGGATCAGCCGGTGCGGCCCCACGGCGGCGAGCCCGGTGTAGCCGGAGGAGCCGTGCGCGGCCCAGATGCCGTCGCGGTTGTGGTACGTCACCCGCGGCTCCCGCCACGTCTCGCCGAGCCCGTCGGGCGAGACCGCGAGCCAGTTGTCCGGCCGTCCCGCGCTGAGCACGAGCGTGCCGCCGGGCATCAGCAGCAGCCGTGGCGCCACGCCGCGCACCACGCAGTCGAGCCCGGCGAAGCGCAGCTCGCGGGCCGGCGTCCAGGTGTGGCCGCCGTCGGGCGAGCGGCTCTGCCACAGCGTCGCGTACGGCCCGCCGTCGCGCCGCAGCACCGCCACCAGGCTCCCGTCCACCGCCTGCGCGATCGCGGCCTCGGTGAACTGGAAGCCGCCGCCCGGCTCGGCGATGACCCCGCGCCTGACGAAGGTGCGGCCGCCGTCGCCGCTGGCGTACACCTCGGCCTGGTAGGCGTCCACCGGGGCGTAGCGGGAGTACACGGTGATGAGGATCGTGCCGTCGGCGAGCTGCAGCGGCGTGCCGTGCGCGGCGCCGCCGGGCAGCAGGTCGCCCGGCGTGACCAGCGTCGACTCCGAGCGCAGCCAGCTCTCGCCGTCGGAGAGGGCCGACGAGGTGAGCACGCCGAGCCGCGCGGTGTGCGGCCCGGTGCGGTGCGGATAGTACTCGGTGGCGAAGAACCGGCCGTCGAGCAGCTCGACCGGCGACTCGCGCAGCGGCGTGGGACCGGCCGGGCCGAACGTGCGCCCGTCGTCGTCGGAGACGGCCGCCGAGCTGGTGAGGACGACCACCCGGTCCACGTTCGTGGTGAACGTGGTGATGACCTTGCGGGCGGGCCGGCCACGCGGCCCCGTGACGTCGAGCGCCGACACGTTGGGGAATCCGGCGAAGTCGAGCCGCTCGGTGTTCGTGGGCTCCGGCGCGAGGGGCGCGGGATGCGGATGGATCCAGCCCAGTGAGGAAGCAGTATCGATGAGGTAAGCCCCGGACTGGAGGGAGTGTTCCGGTAGCACGCAGTAACCGGGGCCGCCGTCCGCCTTGACGGGCCATCCGGCCGGTACGAGGGCCGCCGACATGCCCATCGACAGGCCCACGACCATGGATCTTGGCACCAGCACGCGCTCGCTCCCCGGCTCTCTTCCACGACCGTCGGCACCCCAGCGAACTTTAGATCATCGACAGCGCGTAACCCGGCATTCACCTGCGGGAAGTCGGCGGTTCACGGCGCTACCCACCTTCGGGCGTGGCCAGACATACCGGATGCGTAAAGTGACAGTTGACATAGAACCGGCTCCTGACGACGATCGGGACGGCACTATTAAGTGTCAATTTACGTAGGTCGGGTCAGGAGGTGGCCCTCAATGAGCATCGAGCCGAGGGCGAGAGTAGCCCCCGAGCGCGTGCTGCCCAGCCCGGCGCCCATGGCGCCGGAGACGGCCGCGCAACAGCGGGTCGTCGAACGGATCTGCGCCAGGGTCGCGCCCGCCGGCGTGGACGTCGGCGTCGCCGAACTGCCCCCCGGCGGACTGCAGGTGTGGATCGACACCCCGGTGCCGGTCGCCGAGCAGGAGTCGTGGGTGCTGTATCACCGGATGGCCCGCGAAGTGGCGCTGGTCGGCTGGCACTGCGAAGCCGACGCCGACCGGCTGCTGGTCCTGGGCTGGAGCGCCGCGTGCCTGCACAATCGCGTACGCCTGCTGCAGAGCGGGCTGCGCAGGCTCGCCGACTTCGGGCACACCGCCCAGCGGGCCGTGCAGCTCGACGGCCGCGACCCCGGCGACGCGCCGGCGACGCGGCTGGTGGAGGAGGTGTGCGCCGCCATCGAGCGGCGGCTGCGCTGGCCGGAGCGGCTGGCGGAACTGGACGGCTTCGAGCGCAGCTCGGGCCTGCCGCACCTGCAACTGCTGCTCGCCCAGGTCGCCGGCCTGGAGGCGAAGGTCGCGGCGGCCTGCGAAGAACACCTCGTCATGGCACGGGTGCTGGCGCGGGCCGTCTGCGAACACCACGCGCGGCACGGGGACCCGGCCCGTGCGCGGCGCGACGTGCTGGCGGAGTCGCGCCGCTGGGTGCACGCCAGCTCCATGATCAGGGGGACGGCCACCGCACGGCCGATCCCCGCAGGCGCGGGCCGGCCCCACATGGGCCTGGCCGAGCGCCGCATCGCCGCGAGCGTCATCAACCACGGCGTGCCGCGGGTGACCCCCGCCGCCGTCATCCCAGGGGTCGCACCCGCCGACCTCGAGGAGGGCGCCCGCTGATCCCGAACCGCTCAACGGCGAGTGGTCGCCCGGAAAAACCCACCCGAATCCGGTAGGAGAGCTCCCGTCATGCGAACCCCCCCGCACCTGCCCGCCCGATCCAGGCATGACCGTACCGACCGGGCCAGGCGCCACCCCTACGGGCTGGACATGCCCGCTCAGGCCGCCCCGCACGGCACGATCGACTTCCCCGCGGACTTCCCCGGCGACTACCCACCCGGCCGCTTCGGCACCCCGTTCGACGCGCCGCCGCCCTCTGAGGCGGACGAGTTCGTCGAGCAGCGGCTGCTCGGCATCAGGGAGATGTCCAACCAGGCCATCGGCTCCATCGACGACCTGCTTCAGCACACCGTCTGAGTCGTGCCCCAGCGGCCCCCGACGCAGGGAGCCGGAAGAGCGAGACAGCACCACTTGAGGAGAGTCATGCAGGACCTTTCGCGCCCGGAGCTGCGGTCGCGTGACGTCGGGGGCCACCAGCCGCGCACCGTGGCGGGCGTCGAGACGCCACGCACCCTGGACGAGGTGCGCACCCTCGTCCGGCAGGCCACGGCGGACCGTCGCCGTCTCTACCCGATCAGCACCGGCAGGAACTGGGGCATGGGCTCGGCCATGCCCGTCACCGACGACAACCTGGTCGTCGACCTCGGCGCGATGAACCGCATCCGCGGTCTCGACCTCGAGGCCGGCTACGCCGTCATCGAGCCCGGCGTCACCCAGCGCCAGCTCGCCGAGGTGCTGCGCGGCACCCCGTGGATGCTGAACGTCACCGCCTCGTGCGCCGACACCTCGGTGATCGGCAACGCGCTCGACCGCGGCGACGGCTGCATCCGCTCCCGCGTCCACGACGTGGCCGGGATCGAGGCCGTGCTCGCCGACGGCAGCGTGGTCACCACCGGCGGGCTCGACCCCGCCGGCCGCTACCACGGCAGGGTCGCGGGGCCCGACCTGACGCAGGCGTTCGTCCAGCACAACCTCGGCATCGTCACGGCGATGGCCGTCTCGCTGGTGCCGCGCCCCGAGACCATCGCGCTCGTGCACGGTCGCATGCCGGCCCACCAGGCCGGGGTGGCGCTCGAGGCGGTCGCCGGCTTCCTGCGCCGCGGGAACCCCGCCGACGGCCTGATGCGCGTCCGCGAGCTGGCGCTCGTCCCGTCCCACGGCGACTGGACGCTGCCCGACGGCGTCGACCCGAGCCTGTTCACCGTGCTCGGGCCGCTCATGGGCGGCGACGCCACCGTCGAGCTGGCCGAGGAGCTGCTGCGCAAGTCGCTCATCGAGGTCGAGGGCGCCGAGGCGCTGCGCGTGGTGGACGCCGCGGAAGTCGGCCCGCACGACCCGCTGTACGCCAGGGCGCTCATGTCGCTGGGCATCCCCACCTGCCTCGGCGTGCACAACGCGCTCGGCGTGACGTCCTGCGACCAGATCGACGACGGCCCGATGGGTTTCCTCGCGCTGCTGCCGCTCATGCCGCTGCAGGCCCGCAGGACCGAGCACCTCGTCGGCGCCCTGCAGAGCGCCGTGGACGCGCACACCACCGCTCTCATGATCGAGTGGAACGTGGTCAGCCCGCACATCGGCAACGGCGTCATGCAGATCTTCTTCGACCGCGGCGCCCCGGGCGCGGCCCACCGCGCCCACCAGCTCCGCAACGACGGCAACTGCGTGCTGCGCGGCAACGGCTGCGCCATCTACCGCTCCGACATCGACCACGCCGCCGCCGACGTCTGGTCCGAGACCAGCACCGCCGGCCTCGGCATGCTGCACCGGCTCAAGACGGCGCTCGACCCGGACGGCCTGCTGTCGCCCGGCCGGTACGGCGCCTGACACCCGCAGCCTGAACCTCGCAGCCCGAACCTCGCAGCCCGAATCTCGCAGCCCGAATCTCGCAGCCTGAACCTCGCAGATCGCGCCGCCCCGGCGCGCGGCCGGAACGCCCCGGGGCGGGAGAAGGCTCGACGCCATCCAAGGAGGACCCACGTGCGTTCGTCACCAGCGGCCGTCAGGCCCACCACCACGAGCCGGCGTCACGGCGTGATGCTGCGGCTCGTCGGTGCGGGTGTCATGTTGACGGTGATGGCCGACACCACGGCCACCACCCTGGCGGTGGGAGTACTGAAGTACACGCCCGCAGGCGCCGGCATGCCGCTCGGTGATTTGGTCTGGCTGACCAGCGCGGCGTTCATCCCGATCGCGGCGTTGCTGGCCACCGCCGGCCGCTGGGCCGACCTGTTCGGCCGGCGGCGCGTGCTGGCGGTCGGGCTCGTGGTGTTCGTGCTGGGCGGCATCGCCACCGTCGCCGTGGAACCCTGGTCGTACGTGCTGGCCGCACGGGCCGTCCAGGGCGCGGGCGCCGCGGCGATGATCCCGGCCAGCCTCGGGCTGCTGCTCGGCGAGCTGCCCGAGTCGCAGCGCAGGGGCGCGATCGCGTTGTGGAGCTCGGCATCGGGGCTCGGCTGCCTGCTCATGCAGGCCGGCGGCGGCTGGCTGGCCGCGGCCGTCGGCTGGCGCGCCCTGTTCCTCCCCAATGTGGTGATCGGCGTGCTCCTGCTGATCGCCTGCATCGGGCTGCCGGCCGGCAAGCGCGGCAACGCCAAGGGCGTGCCGGACGTCCTCGGCGCGTGGCTGCTGGCCGCCGGCATCGCGGTGATCGTGCTCGCCATCTCCAAGGCCATGGCCTGGGGGACGGACGTGCTGTGGCTGGGGCTGGCCGCCCTCGCCCTCATCGGCGGCGCGCTCGCCCAGGCCAGGCACCACCGCCTGCCCGCCATCGACCTGGCGCTGTGGCGACGGCCCAGGTTCGTCTGGGGCTGGCTGGCCACCTGGGGCTTCGGCGCCCTGTCGTACGGGCTGCTCACCGTGCAGCCGCTCTACCTGCTGCACCTCGGCTACCCGATGCTGGAGGTGGCCATGTGGCTGACTCCGACGTCGGTGGCCGTGGTCGTGACGAGCTTCCTGGCCGGAAAGCTGGTCAAGCGGGTCGGCGCGTACGGCCTCATCTACGCCGGGTCGCTGCTCTGCGGCGGCGCCTGCGTGCTCGTGCTGACGCAGGCCGGGCCCACCGTGTGGGGCCTGATCGCCAGCGTCGTGGTCGGCATGGGCGTCGGCGCGCTCGCGCCGGGCACCTCCGTCGCCACCACCCTGGCAGCCCGCCCCCACCAGTACGCCTCCGCGGTCGGCGCGGCCACCATGGCGCGCATGGTGGGCGGGGCCGTCGGCGTCGCCGTCGTGTCGGTCGTGATCGACCACCCGTTCATGACCGGGCCCTTCGCGGGCCTGGCCGGCGCGCTCGCCCTGTGCGTGGCGATCTCGGTGCTGATCGGCGCGCTGGCACTCACCAAGATCACCAGGCAGCGGCCCGACCCGGGCGACGTGATGGTGAAGGTGCCCCGCCGGATGCTGCTCGAACTGCGCATGACCCTCGCCACCGTGGCGGCGGAGGCCGACGCGCTGCTGCCGGTCGAGACCCGCGCTCCCTCCGCGACTCCGTCCGCGCACCCCTCTGCCGCCCCGCACACGGATCATGTCCCGCGGCCGCGTGCGGCCGAACCGGGGCCGTTCGCCGGGACCCGCGGACATACGAACTAGTTCCACCCATCCAGAAGGGCTCTCGTCATGGCTACCACATCGTGCGACGTAGCGATCGTCGGCGCCGGGCTCGGCGGCTGCTTCCTGGCCTTGCTGCTGGGCCGCCGCGGGCAGCGCGTCGTCGTCATCGAGCAGGGACCCTCGGTCCCGAGCGCGGGCGCCGACTTCCTCAAGCCCCCGGGACTGCGGGTGCTCGCCCGGCACGGCCTGGCCGACCTCGTCGGCCGTAACGGCCTGCGGCGCGACACCATCCGCTACTACCACGATGGCGACCCCATCCAGGAGATCCGCTTCCCCGACGGCGGCTTCCTCATCCGCCCCTACCGCGAGCTGGTCGAGCTCATCTACACCTCGTGCGCGATGGCGGGCGTGGAGTTCTGGTTCGACGCCGGCATCGACGACCTCGCCACCGGCGAGGGCCGCCCGGCCGAGCTGACCCTCCACGACGGGCGGCGGTTACACGCGGGCGTGGTCATCGGCGCCGACGGCACGAAGTCCGCCGTCCGGCAGGCCCTCGCCATCGAGCAGTGCACGATGCCGTACGAGCGGCTGCTCATGCGGGTGGCGACCGTGCCGCTCAGCGCCAGCGTCGCGCAGCTCAACCGGCTGTACTTCAGCTCCGACGGCTGGTTCGCCTACCTCTACCCGATCAGCAGGGACGAGGCCCGCGTCTTCGTCGGCCTGCCCCCCGAGGACGACAAGGAGATCTTCCAGGACGGCATCCCCGCGCTGCTCGACGAGCTGAAGAAGTTCGTCACCGACAGCTCCGACACCTTCAACCACCTCCAGGCGGCGACCTGGCAGCGCATCAAGGTGTCGTCGCTGCGGGTGGAGGCGTACCACCGGGGCAACGCCGCGCTGCTCGGCTCGGCCGCGTTCGCCTGCCACCCGATGACCGGCATGGGCATGAGCTACACGCTGCGCGACGCCGAGATCCTCGCAGACGTCATCTGCGCCGCCGGCGGCGACGCCGAGCTGCTCGACCGGCTGCTGTACGCCCGCTACGAGCCGCGCAGGCACGCCCACCGCCAGCTCATCGACTACGGCGACGCGCTGGCCGCGACCTTCCGCGACCGGACGTCCTACCTCGCGGCCTTCCGCCCCGATCTGCACATCCACGGAGAGGCGGGTGCCGTGCCCGATGCGCCGCAGCTCGTCTGAGCCGCGCCCCCGCCGCCCGCCGTTCCCCACCTGGTGAGGTCGTCCAGTGCCGCGCTGAGTGCGGTGGCAGCCCGATACCCGGGCGGCGGGGGCGCACATACGGTAGGGCTGGCCCTACCGTGAAACCGGGTGACAGCCGGGCTTCGCAGGACGCCTATCGACCGGAATGCTGGGAAGAGATCACATTTTCCCCTCGGCATCCCGGAGACGCATGTGACTGTGACGGAGACCTCCCGCCCCGGTTCGGGGCAGCGGGGCAGCGACTACGCGCGGCTGTCGCGGCGTATCGCCCAGGCTGGGCTGCTCGACCGGCGGCCCGGCTACTACGCGGCCAGGATCACCCTGGTGGCCGCGCTGTTCGCGGGCACGTGGGCGCTGTTCGCCGCGCTCGGCGACTCGTGGTGGCAGCTCGCCGTCGCCGTGCTGCTCGCGGCGGCCTTCGGGCAGGTCACGCTGCTGGCCCACGACCTGGCGCACGGGCAGATCTTCCGGTCCCGTCGCACCAGCAGGAACGCCGGGCTGATCGTCGGCAACCTGGCAGTCGGGCTCAGCTACGGCTGGTGGATGGACAAGCACACCCGCCACCACGCCAACCCCAACCACGAGGACCACGACCCCGACGTCTCACCCGACTTCCTCCTGTGGTCGGAGCGGCAGGCCGAGGCCAGCGAGGGGCTGCCCCGGTTCATCGGGCGCTACCAGGCGTGGCTGTTCTTCCCGCTGCTCACCCTCGAAGGCGTCAACCTCAAGGTGTCGAGCTTCCGCGCCCTGCGCAGGCCCACGCTCAAGAACCGCGCGCTCGAAGGGGCGCTGCTCGGCGGGCACGTGCTGACGTACCTGGGGGCGCTGCTGCTGGTGCTGCCGCTGCCCAAGGCGCTGCTCTTCCTCGCCGTGCACCAGGCCTGCTACGGCGTGTACCTCGGCTGCACCTTCGCCCCCAACCACAAGGGCATGCCCGTGCTCACCGCTGAGGACGAGCTGGACTTCCTCCGCAAGCAGGTGCTGACCTCCCGCAACGTCCGCGGCGGGCATCTCGTCACCACCGCGCTCGGCGGGCTGAACTACCAGATCGAGCACCACCTGTTCCCCAGCATGCCCACCGCCAACCTGCGCAGGGCACGGCCCATCGTCCGCGACCACTGCGCCTCGCTCGGGATCGACTACGCCGAATGTGGGTTGCTGGAGTCGTGGGGGCAGGCGCTGCGGCACCTGCACGACGTCGGCCGGCCGCTGCGCCGGGTCAGGACGTGACGATCAGCTCCAGGCCGTCGAAGTCCTCCGTGACCCGGTGACCGGCCTCCACCAGCACCGTGCGCAGCGCGAGCTGCACCGCGTCCCTGATGGTGGAGTACCTGACCAGCTGCTCCGCCGACCTGCCCCAGGTCACCACCACCCCGCGGGCGGGGTCGTGCCACACTACGAGCCCGCCGTCGGCGGCCAGCAGCGACGGCTCGACGCTGAAGCCCGCCGCCGTCAGCTCCTGCCGGACCACGCGTTCGAGGTCCTGGCCTGCGCCCGTGGCGACACTCGTGGCGACATCCGTGGGGGTGTCCATCCGGATCCGCTGCCCGCACCCGCGCGCTCCGAACCTCGGGACCGCGACAAGTGTGTGGAAGGATGTCGCCTGTGTCCCCCGCGACATCCCCGGCCCTGCAACCGGCCCTGCACCCGGTTCTGCAGCCGGTCCCGCAGCCGGCCCGCCCAGCGGCCCGGACCCTGGGCCCGGCCGACGGCGCGCCGGCGATGGGTGCGCGGCCGGCCGGTGCACTGGGGGCCGGTGTACTGGGGGCCGGTGTGCTGAGGGCCGGTGTGCTGAGGGCCGGTGTGCCGAGGGCGGCTGTGGTGCTGCGGCTGGCGCGGGCCGTGGTGTTCGCGACGGTCTGCGGTGCCGTGTCGGTGGGCGGGCACGTGCTGGCCGGGGGAGGGGCGGTGCCGTTCCCGGTCTATCTGGCCGCGGTGCTGGCGACGCTCGGGCTGGCGTACCTCGCCGACGGGCGGGAGCGCGGTCTCAGGGCCGTGCTGGCGGCGACCGCCGGCACCCAGATGCTGCTCCACCAGCTCTTCGACCGCCTGGCGCCGGGCGAGGCGGCCGGGCACGTCCACGGTCATCCGGCCGCCGGCATGCTGCTGGTCCACCTCACGGTCGCAGTGCTGAGCGCCTGGTGGCTGCACCGCGGCGAGAGCGCGCTGTGGCTGATCCTCCGCCTGTACGGCACCCCGTTCCCGGCCGTCCGGCTGCTGGTCACCGCAGCCGCCGTACCCGATGCCCGGCCGCCCGCCCGGCGCCCGGCCACCCCCGAGACCGCGCCCCTTCCGGGCCGTCTCGTCTCCCGCACGATCAGCAGGCGAGGACCGCCCGCCGGCGGGCGTCACTGACGCCCCACGGCACCTTTTCACCCTCGGCCTGTGTCCGGACGTCCGGCGCCACGGGCGCGGTCGTCCGGAAGATCATTCTGGAGACCTGACATGGCATTCACGCCCCATTTCGCTGGGCTGCGTTCTCTCCTCGCCACCCTGCTCCCCGCCCTGTTCGCCGCCCTCTTCGCCGCCCTGCTCATGCTGGGCGTCTCGGCATCGCCCGCGCTGGCCCACGACGCGCTCAAGCGCAGCTCGCCCGCGAAGGACGCCGAGGTCACGGCGCTGGACGAGATCGAGCTCGAGTTCACCGCGAGCGTCAAGTTCCCGTTCGTGGTGCTGCACGACGCGTCCGGCAAGCAGCTCCAGCTCGGCGAGCCCGAGCTCGACGGCCCGCTCGTCACCACCGGTGTCACGCAGCCCCTGGCACCCGGCTCGTACACGATCGGGTGGCGGGTCGTGTCCTCCGACGGACATCCCATAGAGGGCGAAATTCCGTTCAACGTGAAAGGATCAACATCTCCGTCCGCCTCGCCCACGGCGACCGGCGAGACGGCCGCGGCGCCGGCGACGGTAGCCACGGCCGGACCGTCGGGGCAGGCGAACCCCGGTGCGGACACAGCGGCCGACGCCACGACCACCGACGCGGCGCCGGCGGGTGTGCCCGCCTGGATCTGGGGCGTGCTGGCGGTGCTCGTCGTGCTGGGCGTGCTCGTCTGGTTGAAGACTTCGCGCCGCGGCCCCGACCGGGAGGAGCTGGATGCGGATTGAGCAGGCGAGGCAGGTCGCCCGGCAGTGGGTGCTCGAGGAGGGCGCCAAGCTGCCGGGGTTCGGCGGGGCGTTCCTGACCGGGTCGGTCCTGTGGGCCGATCCCGGCGACGAGCTGGCCGTTTCCTCCGACGTGGACGTCATGGTCGTCGCCGACCCCGCCGCTCACATCGGGCACATCGGGAAGTTCCACTACGAAGGGGTGCTGCTGGAGGTCTCCTCCATGGTGGCGCCCCGCTCCGTCCACGACGTGCTCAGCGACTACCACCTGGCCGGCAGCCTCCACCTGCCCGGCCTGCTCGCCGACCCGACCGGACGGCTGAGCGAGATCCACCGCGTCGTGGCCCGCGACTTCGCCGAGCGCCCCTGGGTCCTCGCCCGCTGCACCGACGCCATGGACCGCGTACGCGGCTGGATCAACGGCATCGACGAGTCCGCCTCGGTGCCCGTCCAGGTCACCTCGTGGTTGTTCGGCACCGGCGTCACCACTCACGTGCTGCTGGTGGCCGGGCTGCGCAACCCGACCGTACGCCGCCGCTACGCCGCCGTCCGCGACCTGCTCGCCGAGCACGGGCGGCTCGAATACCACGAGAGCCTGCTCGACCTGCTCGGCTGCGCGCACCTGAGCCGCGCCCAGGTCGAGGGGCACCTCGCGATGCTGGAGAAGGTGTTCGACGCCACCGCGCCGCTGCGGGTGCCCGACTACCGGTTCGACACCGACCTCAGCCCGGTCGCCCGCCCCGCCGCCATCGACGGCACCCGCGAGCTGATCGCCGCCGGCCGGCACAGGGAGGCGGTGTTCTGGCTGGTGGCGACGTACGCGCGGTGCCTGGACAAGCGGGCGCTGGCGGGGCAGCGGGGCTTCGAGGACGGGTTCGTCGAGCTGCTCGCCGACCTCGGCGTGGCGACGCGGGCCGACCGCCGCCGGCGCGCCGACCGGGTGCTGGCCGCCCTGCCCGGCCTCTGGCAGACCGCCACCACGCTCTTCTGATCCGGCGTGCACCGGCGTGAACCGGCAGGGGTCAGGCGCGGCGCAGGGTGCGGGTCAGGCCGGTCGCGATCGTCGTCGCCAGCACCCACCCGGCGGCGATCAGCCCGTACGCCAGCCACTGCGCCCCGCCACCGGGGTTGAACGCCTTCTCCTGCCCGAAGTCGATGATCGGCAGCAGCAGGTCGAGCGTGTAGACCAGCGGGTTGAACTCGGGCGCCTCGCCGCGCTTGAGCGGCGGCGGCCGGTCGAGCCAGAACACCGCCGTGCCGGCGGCGAGCAGCGCCAGCAGCCACCCGGCCGCGCGCAGCGGGCGGAAGCCGTAGCCGACGGTGACGTCCTGCAGGTGGCCCCAGGCGCGGGCGTACCAGGGGAGGGTGGCGCGGCGCTGCTGCTGCCCGGCCAGCATGGTCGCGCGGGCGTCGGCGTCGCCGCCCAGCCGCCGGTACATCGCGGCGAGCTGCTCGTAGGCGTTGGGACGGTAGCCCTCGGGGTCGCGGCGCAGCCAGGCGATGCGCTCGGCGGCCGGCAGCATGGGGTCGAGCACCTCGTACGACGCGCCGTCCATGCGCAGCTCGCCCGGCCAGACCGCGGGGTCGTCGCGGAGGACGCCGATGCGGGCGTGGCCCAGCTCGACCCGGCCGCGCACCGGCGCCGCGGTGCGCATCGCCAGCTCGCGGGTCTCCAGCCGCCAGCCCTTGAGCGCCACGTCGCCGGGCGCGGCGAGGGTGGCGTCGTCGAGGCACAGGCGGCTGCCGATCTGGGCGTTGGTCAGGCGGACCCGGCCCTCGGCGGTGAACCCGTCGCACAGGTTGAGCACCTTGCCGACGGTGATGCCGTTGGCCGACAGGGCCGCGCCGCCGGGGTTGACCAGCCGCGCGCCCTCGAAGTGGGCGGGCCCGCTGACGGAGGCGTCGAGCAGGCTGATCTCGCCCTCGGAGACCAGGCCGTGCCGGCCCACCAGTGCGCCGTCGACGGTCAGGCCGTCGCCGGCCAGCGCCTGCCCGCCGGGGTTGACCAGATGCGCGCCGTCAAGGCTGAGCGTGCGGCCGACGGCGGCGGCCCGCAGCCACACGGCGCCCTCGGTCTCGGTGTGCGCGAGGAACAGGCCGCTCTCCGCCTTGAGCCCGCCGCCGTGCACGGCCAGGCCGCCGGGGTTGCGCAGCTTCGAGCCGCGCAGCGTGAGCGGCCCGCCGACGCGCGCGAACCGCAGGCTGACCTCGCCCTCGACCTCCATGCCCCGGGCGAACAGCCCCACCTGCACGTCGAGGTTGGAGCCGCCGAACGCCAGCCCGCCCGGCGCGCGTAACCTGGCGCCGTCGAAGTTCACCGCCGCGCCGACCCTGGCGGCGGTCAGCACGATCTCGCCGTCGCAGGCGAAGCCGTCCTGCGCGCGCAGGCTGCTGCCGACGTCGAGGTGCTCGGCGTTGATCGCGGCGCCGCCCGGATGGTCGAGCCGCGCGCCACTGAGCGAGAGCGTGCCGTTGATGCGGGCGCCGGGCAGGCGCAGCTCGCCGGTGACGTGGCAGCCGTTGAGCCGCAGGTTGCCCTCGACCTGCGCGTTGGACGCGATGAGGCCGGGCAGCGTGGAGCCGGCCAGGCTGATGAAGCGGGTGCGGGCCTGGTAGAGGTCGGGCACCTCGTCGAAGACGCAGTCGTGCAGCAGGATCGGCAGGTCGAGCTCGGCGAACGCCAGGTGCAGCCGGCCCGTGACGTGGGCGCCCGACAGCCGCAGCGCCGGCTTGGCGCCCGGCTCCGTGCGCTCGGCGAGCAGCAGCTCCGCCAGCACCTCCGCGCGCACCGGCCCGAGCGGGCCCGCGTCGACCCTCGCGCCGCGCGGGATCGCCTCGGCGACGGCCTGCTCTGCCGGGGTCAGCTCGCGCACGGCGTCACCCGCGTACGTCGAAGCCCAGGCCGGCGGCCACGATGGCGGCCTGGGCCGGGTCGATGCGGGTCTCCTTCAGTGTGACCTCGCCGGGCTCCAGCGTGAGCAGATCGCTGCCCCGCAGGTCGCACCGGGTGAGGTCGGCGCCGCGCAGCAGCGCGCCCGACAGGTCGCACGAGCGCAGGGACGCCTTCTCCAGCCGGGCCTCCGACAGGTCGGCCTCGCGCAGGCGCACGCCGTCGAAGGTGCTGCCGCGCAGGTCGGCGCCGTAGAGCGAGGTGTAGGACCAGTCGCCGCCGGTCGCCTTGAGCAGCCCGAACGTGCAGTCGGCGAAGACGGCGCCGGTCAGCTTGCAGCCGGTGAACGTGGCGTCGAAGAACGAGCAGTGCGTGAAGACGCAGCCGGTGAAGCCGGCGTCCTGGTGGACCGAGACGTTGAAGCGGACGTTCTCGAACCGGCACTCCTCGAACGAGCAGCCCTGGTCGGTCAGCTCGGTCATGTCCACCTCCTGGAACAGCACCCGGTGATGGCGCTCGCCGGAGATCTCCCGGCCGTCCCAGTCGGCGGACCTGACCGTCCGCTCCATGGAGCCCTGTCGTTCTGTCATCCGAACACGGTATCGGATGCGGGCGACGTTACGCCGCCCGTTGCGCGATGGCGGTGATCAGCGGCTGCACCAGCTTGGCCGCCAGCGGGCCGAACGCCGCGAGGATGAGCACGTACGCGGCGGCCAGAGCACCCAGGTCGGGGTGCACGCCGGCGCCCACCGCCAGACCGGCGATGACGATGTTGAACTCACCGCGCGGGATCAGGGCGATGCCGGCACGTGCCTGACCGGCCTTGGCGATGCCCGCCCGCCTCGCCGCGTACGCACCGGTCAGCAGCTTGGTGATCATGCTGACCAGGGCGAGCAGCGCCGCGAGGCCCGCCACCGGCAGGATCTTCGCCGGGTCGGTCTGGAAGCCGAAGAAGACGAAGAACACGGCCGCGAACAGGTCGCGCAACGGCGCCAGCAGCGCGTGCGCGTCCTCGGCGAGCTGCCCCGACAGGGCGATGCCGACCAGGAAGGCGCCGACCGCCGCCGAGACCTGCAGCTGCTGGGCGAGGCCCGCGACCAGCAGGGCCAGGCCGACCACCTTGAGCAGCATGACCTCGTTGTTGGGGCTGCGCACGAACGCCTCGATGTAGCGTCCGAACTTCAGCGCCACGACGAGGACGATGCTCACGGTGAGCAGCGCGATGCCGACCGAGATGGCCCCGCTGAGCAGGCTCAGCCCGGCCAGCATGGTCGTCAGGACCGGCAGGTAGATCGCCATCGTCAGGTCTTCGAAGACCAGCAGCGACAGCACGGTGGGCGTCTCCCGGTTACCGATCCACCCCAGGTCGGACAGCACCTTGGCGGTGATGCCCGACGAGGTGGCGTAGGTGACGCCCGCCATGGCGATGGCCGCGACCGGTCCCCAGCCGAGCAGCAGGGCGATGATGGCCCCCGGCGCGGCGTTGAGCACCAGGTCGACGATGCCCGCGCGGAAGTTGCTGGTCATGCTGGTGACCAGCTCGTCCGCGTTGTATTCGAGCCCGAGCGTGAGGAGCAGCAGGACCACGCCCATCTCGGCGCCGGTGGAGATGAACGCCTCGCTCGTCGCCAGCGGCAGCACCCCGCCGGTACCGAACGCCAATCCGGCGATCAGGTACAGAGGGATAGGAGAGATGCCGC
The DNA here is from genome assembly GCF_040609855.1 of Nonomuraea sp. NPDC004580. NCBI lineage: Bacteria > Bacillati > Actinomycetota > Actinomycetes > Streptosporangiales > Streptosporangiaceae > Nonomuraea > Nonomuraea sp. NPDC004580. Next base: position 44,653 of record NZ_JBEXLH010000054.1, read on the forward strand.
CGCGCAACGCTAGCGCGCCGAGGATCCCCAGGCCGAGCAGGACGGCGCCGAACTCCAGGAAGATGACCGCGGTTTCGTGCACCCGCGGCCCTACCCGTTCGCCAGGATGCCGGCCACGTCGGACGTGCTGTCCTCGCTGCCCACCACGACCACGACGTCACCGACGGCGAAGACGAAGCCGGGTCCGGGGCTCGCGAACACCTGCCCGCCTCTGACGACGGCGACGATGGACGCGCTGGTACGGGTGCGCACGCGGGCGTCCCCCATCGGACGCCCCGCGTAGGGGGAGCCGGCCGGAATCGGCAGCTGCACGCTCATCAGGCCCTCGACCTGCTGGTGCAGCTGGTTGAGCCGCTGCACGATGCGAGGCGCGCCGAGGAGCTCGGCGAGGGCGTCGGCCTCCTCGTCGTTGAGCTTCACCGTCTGGCAGACCGCGTCGGGATCGTTCTTGTCGTAGATGACCAGATCCCGGCGGCCGGTGCGATGGGAGACGACACCGACCCGCTGTCCCTTGCGAGTGGTGAAATCGTGCCGTAGCCCGATGCCTGGCAGCGCTGTTTGTTCGACCTCCACCTGTCCCACCCGTATAGATCCGCATATTTCCGGATAACCCTACCAATGGCGTGACCCGCCCTTGCCAGCCCTTCACGTGGCCTTGACCTGGGACTGTCCACGCCGGCCTGGACCTGGGGGAAGGCCGGTGCTCAGCAGAGCATGGGAGACTGGCCCAAGGCGTCGCGGACCAGACGCCCCAGCCCGTGCCGACCCGGCAGCACGCCACGCCAAAAGGGACCTCACCATGCCGCCCCCTCCTCCGATCCGGCTGGTTCTCGTGGAAGACCACGCGATGGTCGCGGAGGCCATCGGTCTCGCCCTCGGCCGCGCGCCCGACATCGAGGTGGTGGCCCAGGCCGGCACCGTCGCGCAGGCGCTCGCCGAGACCGGCAGGTGCCGCCCCGACGTCGTCGTGCTCGACCGGCGGCTGCCCGACGGCGACGGCATCGCGGCCATCGGCCGGCTGACCGCGCTCGCGCCCAAAGCCCGTGTGCTCGTGCTGACCGGCGAGGCGAGCGCCGCCGTGGCGGCGCGGGTGGTGGCCGCCGGTGGCGCAGGGCTGGTGGTGAAGTCGTCCAGGCTCGGCGAGCTGGAGTCGGCGGTGCGCGAGGTGGCCGCGGGCGGGGTGGTGTTCGCGCCCGGGTTGCTGCCCGGCGTGTTCGACCGGCTGACCGGGCGCGCGGGTAACGTGGGGGCGGCGCTGACCGCGCGCGAGCGGGAGACGTTGCTGCTGCTCGCCGAAGGCGTCAGCACCGACGAGCTGAGCGACCGGCTGGGGGTCGCCCGCAACACCGCGCGCAACCACGTCCAGCATGTGCTGGAGAAGCTGGGGGCGCGGTCCAAGCTGGAGGCGGTGGCGTTCGCGCGGCGGGACGGGCTGCTCGACTGATGCGGCTGCACTAGGTCACGTCCCACATACGTACCAGGCGGCCTGGGGTGCCTGCGTCTCGTGACCAGCCGCCGCGCTCCACGAAAGTAGAGGCGTGGAACGTTCGGAGGCCGAGACATACCAGGTGGACACCCCTTTGCCGGAGGAGATGGCCAGCATCACGGAGGCGCGCAGGCTGGCCCGGGAGGCCCTGGAGACGTGCGGCTTCCAGGGACGGCACGAGGACGTCCTGCTGGTGGTGTCCGAACTGGTGACCAACGCGCTCGTGCACGGCGACGGCTCGCCCGTGCTGCGCGTGCGGGGGAGCGCCGACCGGGTGCGGATCGAGGTCGGCGACGCGGGTGCCGGGGTGCCGCGGACGCGCGAACCCGGGCCGGCCAGCGGGTGGGGGCTGCACGTCGTACGGCTGCTGTCGGCCGGGTGGGGCGTCTCACCCGCGGGCCCCGATCGCCTGGGTGGCCGGCCAGGGGGCGGCGGTCTCGGGGGCGGTCACGGTGACGGTCACGGTGACGGTCACGGTGACGGCTTCAGCGGCGGTCTCAGTGGCGGTCTCAGTGGCGGTCTCAGTGGCGGTCTCAGCGGCGGGAAGGTCGTGTGGTGCGAGCTCGTCGCGGGCCTCGCCGACGTCGAAGCGCGCACCTCTGAGGTCTGATCGGCGAAGCATGACCGGCAGGGCATGGTCGGCTTTGGCGTCGCGCGCCGCGCGTGAGAAGGTGCGGTATGCCCGAGCATGACCCGTCGCCGGATGTCATGAGCCAGCTCGTCCAGAGCATTCGCGATCCCGCCATCCTCATGCTCGACCCGCACGGCGTCGTCCTCAGCTGGAACGCCGGCGCCGAGCGCATCACCGGCTACACCGCGGGCGAGGCCGTCGGCGCCCACTTCTCCCTGTCGTACCCGTCCGCCGGGGTCGCCGCCGGCGACCCCGGCCGGGCTTTGGCGGCGGCCGCCTCCGGGGGCCGCTGGGAGGAGGAGTGCTGGCGAGTGCGCAAGGACGGCACCCGCTTCTGGGCCGGCGTCGCCATCACCGCCTTGCGCGACGCGGCGGGCGCCTTACGCGGCTTCGGCGAGGTGACTCACGACCTGACCACCCACCGCACCCCCGCTGGGCCGCCCGGCGAGCGCCTGAGCAAGAGGCCCGCCGCCGCGGCGACCGGCGAGCGCGGCCTGACCGAGCAGCGCGTCCCCGGCACTGCGGCCGGTGAACGTGAGCTGGGCGAGCGGCGCGCTGCCGCCGGGGTGGGCGGCGAGCGTGAGCTGCTGGTGTCGCGGCTGGCGCAGGCGCAGGAGCGGGAGCGGCGGCGGATCGCCTCCGGGGTTCATGACGACACCATCCAGTCCATGGTGGCCGTCGGGATGCGGCTGCGGTCGTGGGGTGCGAGCCTGCCGGCCGAGCAGGCGGCCACCGTTCGGGCGCTCGACGACGACGTCAACGCCGCCGTGCTGCGCCTGCGCGACCTCGCCTTCGCCCTGCGCCCGCCCGCCGACGGCCTGGTGGACAGCCTGGCCGGCTACCTCGAGCGGGTGATGCCCGCCGCGGGCCTCACCCACGAGCTGCGCCACGACCTCGACGCCGAGCCGTCCGACGAGACCGTGCTCGCCGTTTACCGCATCTGCCAGGAGGCGCTGACCAACGTCCGCAGGCACGCCGCCGCCCGGCACGTCACCGTGGAGCTGCGCTCGCTGGGCGCGGGCGTGCACGTACGCGTCCGGGACGACGGCGCGGGCCTGTCCCGGGCCGCCACCGAGCCCGGCCACTTCGGGCTGATCGAGATGCGGGAACGCGCCGAGACGGCCGGTGGATGGTGGACGATCCTCGGCCCTCCGGGGGCGGGCACGACCGTCGAGTTCTGGATCCCCACCCCACCACCAGCCGGCCACGGCTGACCTCCCGCGTCCCTGCCGCCCCCGATCAGGGCTGAGCGGGGGTCTCGCGGCCGTCGATGAGGGCGTTCGCCTGGCGGGCGATCTCCCATTCCTCGTCCGTCGGGATGACCAGCACGGCGACCTCCGCCCCTTCACCCGAGACGGCGCGTTCGGCGTCCGAGGGGGCTTCGTTGCGTTCCCGGTCCAGGGCGATGCCGAGGCGGGCGAGGCCGGTGAGGGATTCGGCGCGGGTGGCGGGGTCGTTCTCGCCGACGCCGCCGGTGAAGACGACGGCGTCCACGCGGCCGAGCAGCGCGTAGTAGGCGCCGACGTACTTGCGGATGCGGCGGGTGTAGATCGCGAGGGCCAGGACTGCGTCCTCGGCCCCGGACCTGGCGCGGGCGCGTACCTCGCGCATGTCGCTCGACCCGGTCAGGGCGAGCAGGCCGCCCGCGTGGCCGAGCGCGTTCTCGGCGCTCTCGGCGTCCGTGCCGTCCACCCGTGCCAGGTAGCCGGGCAGCGCCGGGTCCACGTCGCCTGAGCGGGTGCCCATCACCAGCCCTTCCAGCGGCGTCAGGCCCATCGAGGTGTCGACGCTGCGCCCGCCCGAGATGGCAGTGGCGCTGGCGCCGTTCCCCAGATGCAGCACGATCAGGTTCAGATCGGACAGGTCGCGGCCGAGGAAGGCGGCGGCGCGGCGGGAGACGTACGCGCAGGAGGTGCCGTGGAAGCCGAACCGCCGCACCCCGAGCCGCTCCCGCCACTCGCGCGGCACCGCGTACGTGTACGCCTCGGGCGGCAGCGTCAGCTGGAACGCCGTGTCGAACACCGCCACCTGCGGCACAGAAGGGAACGCCGCCCGCGCCACCCTGACCCCGGCCAGGTTGACCGGATTGTGCAGCGGCGCGAGCGGCGCCAGCTCCTCGATGGCCGCGATCACCCCGTCGTCCACCAGGACGGCCCGGTCGAACCGGGCGCCGCCGTGCACCACCCGATGCCCGACCGCGACGGGATCGAGCGCGGGACCGGCGGCCGCGAACGCCTCCATCATCGCCGCCAGCCCCTCGTCGTGACCCGGAAAGGGCCGCTCCCGCACGTACGGGGGGCCGTCGCCGTGACGGTGGGTGAGCCGGCCGCGCTCCTCGCCGATGCGCTCCACCAGCCCCCTGGCCGGGCGCTCCCGGCTGTCCACGTCCACCAGCTCGTACTTGATGGACGAGGAGCCGGTGTTCAGGACGAGAATGTGTCCGGCCATGTCCACGACCTGATCTCCGCCGGATCCTCGCCGTGCTCCCGCGTGTACGCGCGGGCCCGCAGCCGCTCGTCGCTCATCAGCTGGCGCAGGTGGGCCGCCTTGCTGCCGAGGCCGGGCACCCGGTCGATGACGTCCATGACCAGGTGGAAGCGGTCGATGTCGTTGAGCATGCACATGTCGAACGGCGTCGTCGTCGTGCCCTCCTCCTTGTAGCCGCGCACGTGGATGTTGTCGTGCCCGTGGCGGCGGTAGGTGAGCTGGTGGATCAGCGACGGGTAGCCGTGGAAGTTGAAGATCACCGGCCGGTCCACGGTGAACAGCGTGTCGAACTCGGCGTCCGGCATGCCGTGCGGATGCTCGGACTCCGGCTGCAGGCGCATCAGGTCCACCACGTTGACGACGCGGACCTTCAGCTCGGGCAGGTGCTCGCGCAGCAGCGCGGCCGCGGCCAGCGTCTCCAGGGTCGGCACGTCGCCCGCGCAGGCCAGCACGACGTCGGGTTCGCTGCCCTCGTCGCTGGAGGCCCACGGCAGGATGCCCAGGCCGCGCGTGCTGTGCGCGATAGCCTCGTCCATCGTGAACAGGTCGAGCACCGGCTGCTTGCCCGCCACGATCACGTTGACGTAGTCGCGCGAGCGCAGGCAGTGGTCGCCCACCGACAGCAGCGTGTTGGCGTCCGGCGGCAGGTAGACCCGCACCACCGACGCCTTCTTGTTGATGACGACGTCGAGGAAGCCCGGGTCCTGGTGGCTGAAGCCGTTGTGGTCCTGCCGCCACACGTGCGACGACAGCAGGTACGTCAGTGACGCCACCGGCCGCCGCCACGGGATCTTCTGCGACGACTCCAGCCACTTGGCGTGCTGGTTGAACATGGCGTCCACGATGTGGATGAACGCCTCGTAGCAGTTAAACAGCCCATGCCTGCCGGTCAGCAGGTAGCCCTCCAGCCAGCCCTGGCACAGGTGCTCGCTCAGCACCTCCATGACGCGGCCGCCGGCGCAGAGGTTCTCGTCGGTGGGCAGCGTCTCGGCGTTCCACGCCCGGTCGGTCACCTCGAACACCGACGACAGCCGGTTCGACGCCGTCTCGTCCGGCCCCATGAGCCGGAACGTCTTCGGGTTGGCCGCGATCACGTCGCGCAGCAGCCCGCCGAGCACCCGCGTCGGCTCGCTCGACTGCGTGGCCGGCGCCTTGACCTCGACCGCGAGGCGGCGGAAGTCGGGCAGCCGCAGCGGTTCGAGCAGCTCGCCGCCGTTGGTGTGCGGGTTGGCGCTCATCCTGCGCTCGCCGCGCGGCACCGTCTCCAGGATCGCCCCGACCGGCTTTCCGTCCGCGCCGAACAGCTCCTCCGGCCGGTACGACCGCATCCACTCCTCCAGGAGGGCCAGGTGCGTGGCGTTCTCGCGGACCTTGGCCAGCGGCACCTGGTGCGACCGCCACGTGCCTTCGACCGGCAGCCCGTCGACCTCGCGCGGACCCGTCCAGCCCTTCGGCGTGCGCAGGATGATCATCGGCAGCCGGCCGGCGTCGCCCGCCTTGTACGCGGCCAGCTCGTCGAACGCGGTGTCCAGCGTGCCCGCCATCTCCTCGTGGTCGGGGCCCACCAGGTGGGGGCGGTAACCGTACCCCTCCATGAGTTTGATCAGCTCGTCCGTCGGGATGCGGGCGAGGACCGTCGGGTTGGCGATCTTGTAGCCGTTCAGGTGCAGGATGGGCAGCACCGTCCCGTCGCGGCGGCGGTCGAGGAACTTGTTGGAGTGCCAGCTCCCGGCCAGCGGGCCCGTCTCGGCCTCGCCGTCGCCGATGATGCAGGTCACGACCAGGTCGGGGTTGTCGAAGGCGGCGCCGTACGCGTGCGCCAGCGCGTACCCCAGCTCGCCGCCCTCGTGGATCGAGCCGGGCGTCTCCGGCGCGACGTGGCTCGGCACCCCGCCGGGGAAGGAGAACTGCCTGAACAGCCGGCGCATCCCCATGACGTCCTGCGACACGTCGGGATAGCGCTCGGAGTACGACCCCTCCAGCCAGGCGTGCGCCACCGCGGCGGGACCGCCGTGACCTGGCCCCGCGATGTAGATCATGTCCTGGTCCCGCTCGCGGATCACCCGGTTGAGGTGGGCGAAGCAGAAGTTCAGGCCCGGCGTCGTCCCCCAGTGGCCGAGCAGCCGCGGCTTGATGTGCTCCGGCCGCAGCGGCTCGGTGAGCAGTGGATTGTCCAGCAGGTAGATCTGCCCGACGGACAGGTAGTTCGCCGCCCGCCAGTACGCGTCGATTCGGTCCATGCCCCTGCTGCTTCCACCACAGGATTGCCGCAATCCCCCCGGAAGGCGAATTCCACTGAGCTGCTAAAGACTCCGCTCCGCCATGCGCGGAATCAACCGCGCGGGGTACACGGTTACGGGACGATGGGACCAGGCATGATCGGCTTGGCGCCACGAGGCTTGGCGACACGGCGTTTGGCGACACGAGGAGGCAAAGCGTGAACGGCGACATCACCCAGAGCCAGGAGTGGGCGGCCCTGGGCAAGCACCACGAAGAGCTGGCGGGCAGGCACCTGCGCGAGCTGTTCGCGGACGACCCGGGCCGGGCCGGGCGCATGACGGTGACCGCCGGCGACCTCTATCTCGACTACGCCAAGCACCGCGCGACACAGGAGACGTTCGACCTGCTCACGGCGCTGGCCGAGCGGGCCGGGCTGCGCGAGCGCATCGACGCCATGTTCGGCGGCGACCACATCAACGTCAGCGAGGACCGCGCGGTCCTCCACGTCGCGCTGCGCCTGCCGCGCAGCGCCGAGCTCGTCGTCGACGGGCAGGACGTCGTGGCCGACGTGCACGCCGTGCTCGACAAGATGAGCGGCTTCGCCGACCGGGTCAGGTCCAAGGAGTGGAAGGGCGCCACCGGCAGGCCCATCGAGACCGTCGTCAACATCGGCATCGGCGGCTCCGACCTCGGCCCCGCGATGGCCTACGAGGCGCTGCGCGACTACGCCGACGCCGGCATCACCGCCCGCTTCGTCTCCAACATCGACCCGGCCGACATCACCGGCAACCTCGCCGGCCTCGACCCGGCCACCACGCTGTTCGTGGTCAGCTCCAAGACCTTCACCACGCTCGAGACCCTCACCAACGCCAGGGTCGCGCGCCGCTGGCTGGTCGAGGCACTCGGCGAGGAGGCCGTGGCCAAGCACTTCGTGGCCGTCTCCACCAACGCGGCGAAGGTCGAGGAGTTCGGCATCGACACCGCCAACATGTTCGGCTTCTGGGACTGGGTGGGCGGCCGCTACTCCTACGACGGCGCCATCGGCCTGTCCCTGATGATCGCCATCGGGCCCGAGCGCTTCCGCGAGATGCTCGACGGCTTCCACACCATCGACGAGCACTTCCGCACCGCGCCGTTCAAGGAGAACATGCCGGTGCTGATGGCCCTGCTCGGCATCTGGTACACCGACTTCTTCGGCGCCGAGACCCGCGCCGTGCTGCCCTACAGCCAGCGGCTGCACCGCTTCCCCGCCTACCTCCAGCAGCTCACGATGGAGTCCAACGGCAAGTCCGTACGCGCCGACGGCACCCCCGTCACCGCCACCACGGGCGAGATCTTCTGGGGCGAGCCCGGCACCAACGGCCAGCACGCCTTCTACCAGCTGCTCCACCAGGGCACCCGGCTCGTGCCCGCCGACTTCATCGGCTTCGCCGAGCCCCACGAAGACCGCGAGGGCATGCACGACCAGCTCACCGCCAACCTGCTGGCCCAGACCTCCGCGCTGGCCTTCGGCAAGACCGCCGACGAGATCGCGGCCGAGGGCACCGCGCCCGAGATCGTGCCCCACAAGGTGATGCCGGGCAACCGGCCGACCTCCACGATCCTCGCGCCCAAGCTCACCCCGTCCACGCTCGGCCAGCTCGTCGCCCTCTACGAGCACATCGTGTTCGTAGAGGGCACCATCTGGGGCATCGACTCCTTCGACCAGTGGGGGGTCGAGCTGGGCAAGAAGATGGCGCTCGACCTCGCGCCCGCGCTGATCTCCGACGCCCCGCCCACCTCCTTCCCCGACCCCTCCACCGAACAACTCATCCGCCGCTACCGCGCGCTGCGGGGAAGGCGCGTCTGACGTGAACGCCACGGGGGAGCCCCCGACACCGGCCACGCCCGCCCCTCCCGCCGCGGCGGGAGGGGCGCCAGGCCAGGAGTCCGGTGCGGCGGGGGCGCTGGTGTTGTTCGGCATCACCGGCGACCTCGCCCGCAAGATGCTGCTGCCGGCCCTCTACCGCCTGACCGCCGACGGCCGGCTCGACCTGCCGATCATCGGCGTCGCCAGGACCGACCTCGACCTCGACGGGCTGCGCGAGCACGCCCGCGAGGCGTGCGGTGGGCCGCGCGACGCCGCGTTCGACAGGCTGGCCGGCAACCTGCGGCTCGTCGCCGGCGACTACCGCGACCCCGGCACCTTCACCCGGCTGGCCGACGAGGTCCGGGGCAAGGGCTTCCTCGTCCACTACCTCGCCGTGCCGCCCGCCCTGTTCGCCCCCGTCGCCGAGGGACTGGCCGGGGCGGGCCTCAACCACGACGCGCGGCTGGTCGTGGAGAAACCGTTCGGCCACGACCTCGGCTCCGCCCGCGCGCTCAACGACCAGCTGCTCCAGCACTTCGACGAAGACCACCTGCGCCGGGTCGACCACTTCCTCGGCAAGGAGCCGGTCGAGGACCTCCTGGTCTTCAGGTTCGCCAACATGCTGCTGGAGCCCATCTGGAACCGCTCCTACATCCGCAGCATCCAGATCACCATGGCCGAAGAGTTCGACGTACGTGACCGGGGCGTCTTCTACGACGCCAACGGCACCGTGCGCGACGTCGTGCAAAACCACCTGCTGCAGCTCCTCGCCCTCCTCGCGATGGACCCGCCGCCGTCCACCGACGCCCGGGCCCAGCTCGACGAGAAGTGGCGGGTGCTGCGGGCGGTGCAGACCATCGACCCGGCCGACGTCGTACGCGGCCAATACACCGGCTACCTCGACACCGGCGGCGTGCGCCCCGGCTCCACCACCGAGACCTACGTCGCCCTGCGCGCCTACATCGACAACTGGCGCTGGGCCGGCGTGCCCTGGTGCATCCGCTCCGGCAAGGCGCTGCCCACCACCGATCTCGAAGTCGTCGCCGAGCTGCGCCGCCCGCCGGTCACCATGTTCAGCGACGCCCACGCACCCGGCAGCCCCAACCTCATCCGCTTCCGCCTGCAGCCCGACGCGGGCGTCACCTTCGACCTCCTGGCCAAGGAGCCCGGTAAGCAGAACACCCGCCCGGTGCCGGTCAGCGTCGACTTCACCAAAGAGCTCGGCCCGATGGACGCCGCCTACGAACGCATCCTCGCCGACGCGGTCAGCGGCGACCCCCGCAGGTTCGCCAGGTTCGACCTGGTGGAGGAGTCCTGGCGCATCGTCCAGCCCCTCCTCGACCTGCCGGAGCCGCCCTTGCCGTACGAACCCGGCACCTGGGGCCCCGCGCCGGCGGCGGACATCGCCCCGGGCGGCTGGCACGAGATCTCCACCACCTTCGACTGACCCACGACTTCGACCGAACCACGACGGGGGCGCGCGCACGGGCACACCTCGCGAGGGCCGTCCGCGCGAGGGCCGTCCGCGCGAGGGCCGTCCGCGCGAGGGCCGTGCCGTGCCGCGCCTCCTGACACGTGCCGGTGCCCCTGGCGGGTGCCGTCCGGTAACCCCCGAGGGGCGGCCGCCCGGCGGTGAGCAGCGTGTTCGACGGGGCGACGTCCGGGGGCGACGATGGGGTCATGGACCTCATGGAACTGGTCGAGAAGTCGAAGGACGCCGCGACGGTCAGCCGGGTCTTCGGTGAGCCCGTCCGGCACGGCGACATCGTCGTCATCCCGGTCGCCAGGGTCGCTCAGGGCGGCGGCGGAGGGCAGGGCCAGGGCACGGGTGAGAAGGGCGACGAAGGCGGCGGCAGCGGCGGCGGCAGCGGCGGCGGCTTCGGCTACAGCGCCACCCCTGCCGGTGTCTTCGTCCTGAAGGACGGCGAGGCCCTGTGGCGCCCCGCGATCGACGTCAACCGCATCGTCATCGGCGGACAGTTCGTCGCAGTCGTCCTGCTGTGGACCCTGCGCTCGATCCTCAAACGCCGCCGTCGCAAGCGCTGACCCAACACCCCGCCGCCGACCCCTCATGAACGCCGGGTTCGCGGTGACAGTCCTGCACTGCCACCGCGACCGGCCGAAACCGGCCCCGCTCACACAAGCGACCTCCGGCCCCCACGCCTCCCACTGCGCACCTCAGCCACAGGCGCCGAAGACCGGCGAGGCCCCCTCCCGCTTCGAGGCCGGCGATGCCGGTCGCCTTGCCGAGGGTCGGTGAGCTCGGTTTCGTTGTTCGGGGGCTCGGTGAGGTGGGTCCCGTCGCCTCCCGGCGGTGTGAAGCCGGCCTCCGTGATCGAGAGCTGGACAGGCGGGCTTCGTTGGCCCGAGATGGGTGAATGAGGATCGGCAGCGGGTGGGGGCTGGTGGAGGGGAGGTCGTAGGGTGAGCGGGTGACAGCTTTGGGACAGGTTATGGCTTTTGGTGGCGTGGTGGTGCTCGGGGCGATGTCGCCAGGGCCCGACTTCGCGGTGGTCGTGCGGCGTTCGGCCGTTTCCGGTCGCGTGCACGGGATGGCCGCCGCTTCTGGAATCGCCGTGGGTGTCTTCGCCTGGGTGGTCGCCGCAGCCACGGGGGTGGCCGCGCTGCTCGCGGCGTCCGCCGCCGCCTTCACCGTCGTCAAGGTGGTCGGCGCGGCCTATCTGCTCTATCTCGGCGTACGGTCGCTGCTCGCGGCCTGGCGCGGTGGCGGCACCCTGCGGCTGGACGTCCCGGATGCGGGCACGCGGGGGCCGGGGGCCGCGTTCATGGAGGGCTTCCTGACCAACGTCCTCAACCCGAAGGCCGCCCTGTTCTTCGTGGCGCTGGTGCCGCAGTTCCTCGGAGCGGGGGCGCCGGTGGTGGCGCTTTCAGCGGCGGCGCTGGTCGGGACGGTCGCCTGGTTCCTGGTGGTGGCCAACGTGGTGGGAGCCCTGCGCAAACTGTTCGCCCGTCCGAACGTACGCCGCGCAGTGGACGCCCTGACCGGCGTGGCCCTGGTGGCCCTGGGCCTCAAACTCGCCACCTCGACCCGCCCCTGACCATCGCCCGCCTGAGCGGTCTCGACGCGGGGGGGCGGGAGCGCGAGCGCGCGGTGTTGCGTGCGCGTTCGCGCCCTGCGGAACAGGTGTGTTGTGTGCGCGCGTTCGCTCAATGCGGGGGCGATGTGTCCCTTGGCCGGTCCGCGTGGCTCGTGCGTCAGGCGATGGTGACGCCTAGGAGGTGGCCCAGGCCGAAGGTGACCGTGGCGGCGCCGACGCCCAGGGCGAGTTGGCGCAGGCCGCCCAGCCACCACGGACGGGCCGTCAGGACTGCCACGACCGCGCCGAAGCCGAACAGGGCGATCACGCTCACCAGCAACGCCACCAGCAGCCCGGACGCCCCGAACAGGAACGGCGCCAGCGGCACCAGTGCGCCGGCGGCGAAGGCGCAGAACGACGAGCCGGCGGCCACGTACGGGGACGGCAGGTCGTCGGGGTCCACGCCGAGTTCCTCGCGGACGTGCACCCGCAGCGCCTGCTCGGGGTCCGCGGACAGGCCGTCGGCCACCCGTTCGGCCAGCTCGGCGTCGAGGCCCCGCGCGCGGTAGAGCGCCACCAGCTCGGCGCGCTCGCCGACCGGGTTGCGGGCCAGCTCGCGGCGCTCGACCGCGATCTCCGCCCGCATCAGCTCGGTCTGCGACTTCACGGACGTGTACTCGCCGGCCGCCATCGAGCACGCACCGGCGAACAGCCCCGCGAACCCGGCCAGCACCGCCCCCTGCCCTGCCCCCGCCGCGCCGACCACTCCGGCGATCAGCGCGAAGTTGGACACGAGCCCATCCATCGCCCCGAACACCGCCGGTCGCAGCCATCCACCGGTCACGTCCCGGTGGGTGTGGTGCTGCTCGGGAGAGTGCGGACGAGCGAGCTCGATCGTCATACGTTTTCCTCCGATTTTGGATCTCTCATGAAGAATGTGGCATATGCTCCACAAGATCCGCAACGAAGGCGAGCCTTGCCTGACCTGCGGTGTTGACGGGCTTTTCGGCGTTCTGTGCTCGCCCGATCATGGACGGTGGCATCGCTCCAACCGCCCATCAGTGACCGGTGCAACCGTCCGTCGGCGGCCCTTGACGGTGCCGGACGGCCCTGCGAAGGGCGGCCTCATGCTCACCGGGTGCGGGGGCGGGCGCCGCACAGCCCGCCGAGGGAATGCACGGGTGCGATTCGCTTGCGATGCGCTTGGAGCCGAGTTCGACATGCGGCCGCGGCCAGATGGCGGACGCGGGGCGACGCCCCCGCACCCGAAGAGGAGGCTGCGGCCCTGACGTGTCACGCCCGCACCCGAAGAAGGAGGCTGGGGCTTCGAGGTGTCACGGCCGCACCCGAAGAAGGAGGCTGCGGCCCTGACGTGTCAGGCGTGGGCTGGGGTCGGTGCCGCTGCTTCAGTCTTGGCGGGGTGGATGAGGGTGGCGCATTCCTCGATGGTCTCCTCCAGCAGCCTGCGGAGCAGGGCGTCCGGGTCCGGGATGCAGGCCTGGACGATGCCGACCACCGCCAGCTGCACCGCGTTCGGGGCGGCGTAGCGGCGGAAGCCCTTATCCGTGATGCGGGCGGCACGGCTGAAGCGGCGGGCCTGTTCGGCCGCGTGCGGCACCTCGGCCATCGCGCGGCGGCTGCGCTCGCTCATCCGTCCGGACGGCGCCCCGTCGAGGCGGGCGAGCATCTCCTCGGCCGCGAGCACCGAGACGGCCAGGGCGAGCTGGCGTTCGGCGGCGGCGACCGGCAGGGCGGTGGTGGCGCAGCGCAGCGCGATGTGCGCGTCCACACGCAGGTCGTCGCTGTTCAGGCCGATGATGGACGGTACGAGATGGACGAGCTTGGCCCGGTTCTCGTCGTCGGTGTTGTCGTTGACGAGCCTGGCGAGCGCGGCCAGCAGCGGATGTGTGCAGGCCGGGTGGTCGCTCCAGCGCTCGCCGGCCAGGTAGGAGGCGAGTTCCATGAAGCAGGCACCGCGTTTCGGGTTGCGATGCCTGCCACGGGAAAGGACCGGCAGGTGATCAAGGTGATTGTCCACGGGTGCTCCACTGCTCCACGCGATCGCCGTCTATCCAGTCTGCGCCGTCGTGCGGCTCAATGCCAGTGATGCGATGAACGTTCCCTCTACCCCGTACAGCCACACTTCAACGCGGACGAACCACCCTTTACGGCTCCACGAAGACGGCGACCGTGCGACCCGGAATGGTCAGCGTCCCGGTGGACGGGTCGTACGACGACGACCGTACGACCGGATCGGCCGACTCCGCCTGGACGGGATGGAGCGTCACGTGCGAACCGGCGGCCTGGGCCTGAGGTGACGGCGTGGCGTTGAAGACCACCGTGACCGACCGCCACAGCTCGTCCAGGCCCGAGGTGTCGATGCGCATCGCGATCACTCCCTCGCCGGAATCCGGGAACGTCAGCCGCCGCCGCACCTCCTCGGCCGTCCCGAGCGCGAAGGCCGGCGTCGAGGACCGGATCCGCAGCAGCTCGCCGACCATGGCGCGGGCCGCCCTGATGTCGGCGGGACCGGGCCGCAGAGAAGGGTCGGCGAGCAGCGGGCGGGCGTACGGCCAGCGGGCCTCGTTGTCGCGCCGCGGCGGCAGCCCCGCGCCGAAGCCGTTGCCCTGCGCGCAGTCCCACAGCAGCCGGTTGAACCAGTCGCCGGAGTCGTAGGAGTTGCGGTCGAGCGACTTCGAGCGCAGCCGCTCGCTGCCCGCGTGCAGGAACGCCATGCCCTGCGCCAGCAGCACCACCGCCAGCGACAGCACCTGCATGCGCACCCGGTCGGCCATCGGCGTGCCCTGCGGCAGCTTGTACGCCAGCGCGTCGTACAGGGTCTCGTTGTCGTGCGCGTCCACGTACGCGACCGCCTCGCCCGGCGCGGCGGTGTATCCGGCGGGCATGCCGTTGTACCAGATCTCCGAGCCCGCCCGCCCGGACGGCAGCACGTAACCGGCCAGGGCGCCGGTGAGGCCGATCTTGATGAGCTCGCAGTAGCGGGCCAGCCGCTCGCGCTGCTGGTCGGGGCCGCCGTTGACGGGGGCGCCGTTCGGCGCGCCGGCCAGGCCCGAGCCGAAGCCCTGCCCGCGCGGGTCGGCGTCGAAGGGGGCGCCGCCGCGCACCGCGTCGCGCAGCCGGTCGTTGAACGTCGCGATGCCGGTGCCCGCCAGGTTGGCCTGGGCGGCCTGCACGAACCTGGCGTCACCGGCCACCTCGCCGAAGCTCCACCCCTCCCCGTACAGGATGATCGACTTCCCGTCGACCCCGTCGGCGGCGGGCGTGAGCGCGTCGAGCGCGCGGCGGACGGCGAGCAGGTTGGACTTCGGGTGGTGGCCCATGAGGTCGAAGCGGAAGCCGTCGATGCGGTAGTGGCGGGCCCAGGTGACGACCGAGTCGACGACGAGCTTGCCCATCATGAGGTGCTCGGGGGCGGTGTTGGCGCAGCAGGTGGAGGTGGCGAGCGAGCCGTCGTCCAGCAGCCGGTGGTAGTAGCCGGGCACGATGGGGTCGAGCACGGCGGTGGAGTGGGTGTGGTTGTAGACGACGTCCATGACGACGCGCAGCCCCGCCTCGTGCAGGGCGGCCACCATCGCGCGGAACTCGCGGACCCGGGTGTCCGGGCCGGTCGCGTACGAACCCTCCGGCACCGTGTAGTGCAGCGGGTCGTAGCCCCAGTTGTAGGAGTCGGTGGCGGCGGTGCGGGCCACGATCTCCTGCTGCCGCTCGGAGTCGGGCGGCAGCGCGGCCAGCTCGCCGGCGGGAGGCTCGGTACGGTCCTCGCGCCGCTCGGGGATGGTCGCCACGTCGAACACCGGCAGCAGGTGCACGTGCGTGACCCCGTCGGCAGCAAGGGCGCGCAGCTCGCGTGTCCCGTCGGAGTCGAGGATGAAGGCCGCGTACGTGCCGCGCAGCTCCTCCGGCACGGTCGGGTCGGCGGCGGAGAAGTCGCGGACGTGCAGCTCGTAGACCACCGCCCGGTGCTGCGGCACCGGCGGCGGCGCGGCGTGCCGGTCCCAGCCGGGCGGTTTGAGCGCCGCCCTGGTCAGGCAGACGATCCTGCTGCGCCGGCCGTCGGCGGTGACGTCCACGCCGTACGGGTCGGTGACCTCGTTCGTCACCACCGCCCCCGCATCGGGCGAGTAGACGGTCACCAGGTACGTGTACTCCAGCCCCCACCACGCGGGCGGCCCGTGCGCCGTCCACACGCCGGTCTCGTCGTCGCGCCGCATGCGGTGCACCCGCCGCCCCGTGGGGCCGTACAGGGCCAGCTCGACCTTCCGCGCGGTCGGCGCCCAGACCGCGAGCTTCGGGAACATCTTCCCCGACGGGCCCAGCACGGCGCCGGCGGCGGCCGCGTACAGGTCGTCGAGGACGCCGGGCAGCTGCACGCCGGTCACGGCCTCGACCCGGCCCTCGGGATCGCGCCGCACGGCCACCACCTGGCCGCGCAGCGCCTCGGGGACGAGGTCGGCGTCCTGCGGATCCACCTTGTACGCGGGATGCCCGGCCAGGTGCGGCCACCTGACGCGCTGCTGCCCGGTGAGCCTGCCCGGCATCAGCCGGATCAGGCAGGCCCCGCAGTCCTGCTCGCCGTGGGCCCACGGCACGTCGCCGGGGTGGAAGACCAGGAACGCGCCCTCCTGGCAGGCCGGCTCGCCCGGCCACACCACGGTGTCGCGGTCGATCCAGTGTGCCCTGGCCTCGCTGAGGCGCCCGTCGTCACTCTCGGCAGGGCGCTCCCGCGGCGCTTCCCTGTCGTCGCGTCTGCGAATGATGTCTCTCAGGCTCTTCGCCCCCTCGCCCATCGGGCACCCCCGCACCGCACCCCCGTACGGAGCCTCAGCGTCCTCGTTCCCACCTGAGCGGCGGTGAAGCGAAGCGCCCCGGAATGGTCCTCTTTGCCATGTTTGCCGCAGCGTGACCATGACCGCGAACACGACGAGTATTTGACCAATAACAGTAAGTGATTAGATGCTGGGTTGGTGGACGGTTTTCTCGACGAGACCTGCGACGGTGCGACCGAGCTGCGCGTGCACGGCGTCTCGGGCACGCCGCCGGCCGGAGTCCTCGCCCATCCCCACCCCGGGCTCGTCGCGGGCGACGGCACCACCGGGTTCTATCGCCGCTGGTGGGAGGGCGGTCCGCCGGCCGGAGAGCACGCCGACGTGCCGGGCGTGCGTCACCGTGAGGCCTACGCCTGGGGCCACCTCACCTCCGGCGGGCGGGCCATCGCGCTGTGGCTGCTCCTGCTGCCGTTCTCGCTCGCCAACCTGGCCTACTTCATGCTCCCCAGACCCGCCGGGGCCAGGCGGCTGCGGCACGTGACCGAGGCGGGGCAGCGGCTGTTCGCGCTGCTGCTCACCGGCACGCTGGTCGGCGCGGTAACCCGGGCCGGCGTCGACCTCGTCGGCTGGCAGTGCACCGCTTCCGGCCGGGCCTGCGCCGCCGACACCGCGCCCGTCTGGGTGCGGTGGCTCGCCGTGCTCTGGGGCGACGAGCCGTCGCGGCGGCTGGCGGTCACGTCTCTGCTGCCGCTGGCGATCGTGGTCCTGCTGTGGTGGCTCGCCCGGCGCACCTGGCGCCGCGACGAGAACACCCGCCCCCCGGACGGCCCGGCGGCCCCACCGGCGGCCGGCGTCCCTGCCCCCCGCACCC